>JBGSJY010000140.1:0-3437 GCA_041741515.1 Pirellulales bacterium
TCCGCTTGGTCGTTGATGGCGATGGCGGTCGGTGTTGGGACGACCTGACGAGGCGGGTGGCGGCGTTGGGGGCGATGAGTGTGTCGATCGCGACGCACTCTGCTCAGCTTACCCACCTGCCGCTCGGTAGGCGGCGACGCGGCGGAGGTTGAGCCCCAGGGCGCGGAGCATCGCTACGTAGGTCACCGCGGCCATGCCGCGGACCCGCAATCGGGCCATGCCCATCTGGTGTTTGAAGCGGGACATGGTCGCCTCGACGCCGGCCCGCCAACGATAGCGGTCGAGGAACTCGTCGGTCGCGTCTCGCAGCCTGCGTGCGCGTTGGCGAACCCGGCCGTGCGTATACTGCCAGCGGCGTTCGCGGCGCCCTACCGCCGACGCCGGGCAGTCTTTCTTGCGTGGGCACGCGTCGCACACCGCCGGGTCGAACAGCACCTGCAGCCGGGCCTCGGCGACGCTTGTTTCGATTGGCGTTTGCCCTTGGGGGCATCGCAACACACGGCCTTGTTCGTCGAGCTCGAACTCTTCCAGTGTGAGCTTGCCTTGCTTCTTGCCTTTGGGAGGCGCCGAAGGGGAGACGACTTCGACGTCACGCTCTCGCCCCTTTTCTAGGCACGCGTTGGAGCCATAGTGCGAATCGGCGAGCAGCTCGGTCGGCTTGACGCCACGCTGCTCAGCATCGCCCAGCGCTGGCTCGAGGGCGTCTTGGTCATGCCGATTGAGCGGATTCACCGCGACATGGGTGATCAGGTCCGGCTTGCGTGGGATAGCGTCCTCTTGCTCAGGGCCATCGTCCTCGGCGAAGGTCTCCATGACCTGCACTTGGTAGCCCGTGCCGCGGTGCTTGTTGTAGCGGGCGTCGGGGTCGGCCGGGTTAATGACGCCATCGCAACCGGACGTGCTGGGTGGCCGGACGACAACGGACGCCGACGCGTCCTCGGTCACCTCGCACTGTTCGTGGAAGATCCGTTCCAATAAGACGAAGCTCTCCAGCTCCGCCGCATCCGTGAGGCGGAACTGCTGGACCAACGTGTAAACATCCTGAGCCGCTTCGGGCAGACGTCGCTTCGACTCGCTCGGACGCGTGTCGGCGAAGCAGCCGTCGCCCCGACGCTCGACGTACTTGCGGACGATCTCCGCATCAACCTGGGCGTAGAGAGTCGGATGCTTACGACGCAGCTCTCGCAAGAACTTGCTGGCCGCCTCGACGAGGATCCCCAGCCGCGTAAGCCCTCGGATGGCCGACTTCACGGTCGTCGAGTCCAGCCGCTGCTTGGACGTATCGACGCCCACCCGCTGGACGAGTTGATCGGTGAGCGTGCGGAACAACACCTCCTCCAGACCGAGCTCGATAATCCGGCGGCGGTAGTTCCGCAGCGTCCGCTCACACAGGTAAGCGTCCGGTTCGCGTTGGATGTCGAGCGCGTAGTGCCAGGCGACATTGAGCGCCACGGCCTCGGCCGCTTGCTGATCGGTCAGATCGTGCAGCTGCTGCAGGATCAGGGCGCCCAACGCGACATGAAGGTCTTTGCTCGGCCGGCCGAAGTCTTCTCGAAACGCCGCGGCGAGCTGCTTCACCGGCAGGTGCTCCAGCAAGTAGTCGCGGAACACGCCCGCCCAGCTCTGCTCCAACAGCCTTCGGCGTTGGGGTCCGAGGTACTCCCACGGGTCGAAGAGAAGTTCGCTCATGTGATCGCGGAGGGTTCTCATCCCGCCAGATTAGCGCCAGCCCATCACTGAGCAAGATGAAACGACGACTTTTTGCCGACGCATCAGCGATTGGGTCCAACCCTCCATGCGAATTGTCATCCACTCCGACCGTCATTCGACGGCCACGACAGAATCAACCGAGAAGAGGTCGAGTAGCCAGCGGGCCTACTGACTGTCGGCGCCCGCTTCACCCTCATCGCCCTCGTACTCAAGCCGCACCAAGAGCCAGTTCTCCGTCTTTTCGGTCCCGAAGTGGACCATCACCGGGCATTCGTCCTGGGTGAGGTTGTAGAGGCCCGTCTCGACCACGACGTCGTCGCTCTCGCCGATCCGCAGCGCGACGCGCTGCGTCTCTTTGTCGACTTGTCCAAGCACGGTTTGCGCCGTGTCGGTTTCAGAATTGTAGAGCGTGCCGCTGACGATCCCTTGTCGATTGACGGCGAGCTGCACCGTCCGCGACGGCTCGTTGTCGCGCTCGTCGGTCGAGACTGCAAACGTGCCCAACGGCATCCACTCGGCGTCCTGCGCTTCTTCTTCGGTCGCCGGGGGCTCTACCGTCGCCAGCTCCGCGGCGCTCGCCGCAAAGTCCGCCATAGGGCCCACCTGCTGGCCGTCGATGTAGACGTTGTTGTTTTGGTAAGTGACATTGCCGCCCGAGCCGTAGTCGTAGAACAGCGGCTGGTTCCAATAGCCGGAGGGCGTGGACCATACAAACCAGGAGTTGAGGTTGGTCCAAGCCGGTACGCTCCACCAGAACGACCACGGCTGGTTATGATTCCAAAAGTGGTAGTGCCAGCCACCCATGTTGTGGTAATGGCGATTCCACCAAGAGGGACCAAACCAGTTGTTGTGGCGATTGCCATACCACCAGTTAGTGCGGATGCCGTTGCCCCAATTGCCCCAGAAGGCGCCGCGGCTGGGATTTCGGGCAATCCAGTTGCCCATGTTCCCACCGCTGTTATTGATGATGGTGTTCCAATTGTTGTTGATGTTGACGACGCCGGGTCGGTTCGACCAACTCGGCGGTCGATGGATGTGACCGTTGTCGCCACCGGGGCGCCAATCGCCACCGGGACGGCCTGGCCGGTTGGCCCAGTCGGGTCGCTGGGACCAGTCAGGTCGATTGGGGCGGCCCTCGCCACCTCCGCCAGGACGATTGCCGGGACGACCCGGCAGTGTGACCGGACGGTCTCCGTCGCCCGGCCGACCCGGAAGTGTCGCCGGGCGATCGCCACCACCCGGTCGATTGCCGCCGGGGCGATTACCGGGGCCGGCAATATCGCCGGGACGGCCCGGAAGAGTAACGGGACGGTCTCCGCCGCCTGGACGATTACCGCCGGGGCGATTCCCACCCGGCCGATCGCCGGGGCCAGCAATGTCGCCGGGACGACCGGGCAGGGTGACGGGCCTCTCTCCACCCCCGGGCCGATTACCGCCGGGACGTTCGCCGGGGCCGGCAATATCGCCGGGACGACCCGGAAGAGTAACGGGACGGTCTCCGCCGCCTGGACGATTACCGCCGGGGCGATTCCCACCCGGCCGATCGCCAGGGCCAGCAATGTCGCCGGGACGTCCGGGAAGGGTCACCGGACGTTCGCCACCGGGGCGATCGCCGGGACGTGTCGAGGGCCTGCTCGGTCTCTGGATCCCAAGGAAGTCGTTGATGTCGCCCGCGCTGGGCCGACCGCCGGGACGCGTCGCCAGGCCGCCCTCGGGGCCGCCCGCTC
>JBGSJY010000141.1:0-7610 GCA_041741515.1 Pirellulales bacterium
CGAGTCGTTCTACAATCGCAAGCGGCTTCATCAGTCGTTGGGCTACAAGAGTCCCGATCAGTTCGAAACCGAACACGCCCCGGTCCTAGCGGCGTAGAGTCCCACCCCGCCGCTGTCCGAAAGTCGTGGGCTATCGCAACCGGCCGCGACAACTTTCCTAACGGATGACCTCAACACATCGTTGCAATGCAAAACGACGTCGTTCAAATCGTATCGCAAGATTGCCAGAAACATCGAGAAGTACGCGAAGCTGCGAGCTTACGAAGGTTTACCACATCCCTCAGAAGATAAGTTGCTACTGCAAGAGCAACAAAGAAAAGACATCATCTCAATCGGCGATTGGCAATTCTACAGGGAGCCAATTGAGCTAACCGCCGAGGATGAGGCCTCAATCCGGAAGACCATGCTAAAGCGTGGCGCTATTGCGGCCCAGATCGGAGCTCCAGGCTGCGGGGGTTTTCACCCTGACTGGTGCCTTATTTGGTCTGACAACGGACAGGATAGATGTGTGGCGCAATTTTGCTTGGGTTGCCATGAGATCAAGATCGCAGATGAAATCAGGGGCGCCTTCGGAAGAAGCAAGTCCGACAAGGAGCTTAAAGACCTGTTTGCTCGCTACCAACGCAACAGACCAAAGCCTATCGATGACGGGGGCTTCGGTGGGCCTAAACCACAAAATGCCACCACATCGGAGCGGTAGCTCCATCCCCCATCTCCAAATTATCCCCACATCCCCCTTCCTAACCTCTGCCCGTGCCGCTCACCCAAGACCTTCTGCCGCCCGATCTGGCCCGCCGGCTTCAGCGGCTGGAGCTGGTCACGCGTAAGGTGTTTCGGGGGCGAATGAAGGGGGAGCGGCGATCGGCTAAGAAGGGGCAAAGCGTCGAGTTCGCCGACTTTCGCAATTACGTCGCCGGGGACGACCTGCGGTCGCTCGATTGGAACCTTTACGCGCGGCTCGACAAGCTGATTGTGAAGCTCTTTCTCGAGGAAGAAGACCTGCATTTTTACACGCTGATCGACGCGTCGCCGTCGATGGCATTCGGCGAGCCCTCGAAGCTCGAGTACGCCAAGCGGCTCGCCGCGGCGCTGGGGTTCATTGGGCTGATCCGCACCGACCGCGTGCGGGTCGAGACGCTCGGCGGGCAGCAGAGCCCCGTGCTCCGCGGGCGGCGGGGCGTGCCGCGGCTGCTGGAGTTTCTCGAGAAGGTCGAGCCGACCGAGAACGTGTCGCTCGAAGAGGGCGTACGCAAGTTCTGTTTGAGAAACAGCGGCAAGGGGGTCGTCGTGCTGCTCACCGACTTGATGGACAAGAGGGGCTACGAGTCGGCGATGCGGTACCTGGTGGCCCAGCGTGTCGATACCTACGTGATCCAGGTGCTCAGCGGCGCCGAGATCGACCCCGACGTGGCGGGCGACCTGCGACTCGTGGACTGCGAGGACGGCGACGCGGCCGAGGTGACGATCAGCGCGCCGCTGATCGCCAAGTACAAACAAACGCTCGAAGCCTTCACCGCCGGCGCCCAAGAGTACTGCAGCCGCCGCGGCATGAACTACCTGCTCACCAGCACTGAGCGACCGGTCGAAGAGTTGATGACCACGTGGCTGCGGAAGCGCGGACTGGTACGCTAACAGCCCCGGAGGGGCGACAGCGCTTAGCCAGGGGCGCAAGCCCCTGGAAATCGGTACAACGAATCCAAGCCCTGGAGGGGCGACAGCACACCAGCTATGAAACCCGCTGCCGCCCCTCCGGGGCTTAATATTAACGCGACGTCCTTCCAGGGGCTTGCGCCCCTGGCTACGCGCTTTCGCCCCTCCGGGGCTGACGATTGAACGATTTCTTTCGCAACACGCTCACCCCCGCCCAATGGGCCGTGCTCGGCACGGTCCCGCTGGCGATCCTGGCGCTGTACTTCCTCAAGCTCAAGCGCGCGCCGCTCGAGGTGCCGAGCACTTACCTGTGGCGGAAGAGCATCGAGGACCTGCGTGTCAACAGCCTCTGGCAGCGGCTGCGACAGAGCCTGCTGCTCTTGCTGCAGCTGCTCGTGGCGCTGCTCGCGATCCTGGCGGTGCTGCGGCCGGGGTGGCAAGGGACGAAGCTTACCGGCGGGCGGCTCGTCTTTCTGGTCGACAACTCGGCGAGCATGTCGACGAGTGATGGCAAGGGCGATAGCGAGGGCGACGGGGCGGGCAGCGAGTCGCGCCTCGACGCCGCGAAAGAACACGTCGCGGGGCTCATCGACCAGATGGACAGCAGCATGTCGGCGATGATCGTTTCGTTCGCCGCCGAGCCCACCGTGGTGCAACCTTTCACCAGCAACACGCGTCTGCTGCGTGAGCGGCTGGCGACGATTCAGCCGACGGTCGGCTCGACCGATCTGAAGGGCGCGCTGGAGCTCGCCAGCGGGATGGCTTCTGCCGCTAAGGCGCAAGCGACAGGTGGTACGGAGGCAGCGGAGGGAGAAGCCCCCGCCGAACAGGCGGAGGCGGACGTCACGCCGGACGAGCCGGCGACGGTCTTTATCTTCAGCGACGGCCGCTTCGGCGACGTGAAGGACTTTGTGCTGGGCCGGCTGCGGCCAGTGTACGTGCCGATCGGCGCCGCCGGCACGCAGAACCTGGCGATCACCGCCCTGCAGACACGTCGCAATGACTTACAGCCGGGACAGTCGCAGGCTTATGTCCAGGCCGCCAACTACAGCGATCAAAGGGCCGAGGCGGTGATCGTGCTGCGGCGCGGGGGGCGGCTGGTGGACGCCCGCAAAATCGCGATCCCCGCCGGCGAGGCAGCCGGCGCCACGCTGCCGATCGGCGACACCGTACCCGCCGACGGCGAAGGCGTGCTCGAAGCCCGCATCGCGAGCGAGTCGCTCGAGATGCTCCGCGATCGGCTGGCGATCGACGACGTCGCCTACGCCGCGCTGAACGACGTGCAACCCAGCCGGGTGCTGCTGGTGACCAGCGGCAACGTCGCGGTCGAACAGGCGCTCACGACAGGCCGGGCCGATCGCTCTGGAGAGGTGACGGTCGAGCCCCCCGCGTTCCTCGACACGCCTGCCTACGAGACCCGCGCCGCGGCGGGGACTTACGACCTCATCGTCTACGATCGCTGCGTCCCCAAAGCAGCGCCAAGATCGAACACGGTCTACCTCGGAGTCCTCCCCGCCGGGGATGCGTGGCGAAAGCCATCCGACCCTAGCCTCCAGCCTCTAGCCTCTAGCCTCTCGGTCCCGCAGATCATCGACTGGAACCGCAGCCACCCGCTCCTGGCGAACGTCGAACTAGGGAACTTCGACATTGTCGAGACCCTGTTGCTGACGCCCCCGGTCGGTGCGACCGTGCTGGTCGATGCGGCCGAGGGGCCAATCGTCGCCGTCGCCCCGCGCGACAGTTACGAGGACCTGGTGCTGGGGTTCCCGATCCTGGTGGAGACTGATGGCGTGCTGCAGCGCAACACCGACTGGATCAACCGGCTCAGCTTCCCGACGTTCTGGCTCAACGTGTTGGAGTACTTCGCCGCGCGGCAGGCGGTGGGCGAACGCTCGCTCCGGCCCGGCGAGGCGATCGAGCTGCGACCCCTCAACCCCGCGGCCGAGTCGATCACGGTGACGTCGCCCTCGGGCAAGGCCGAGACGCTCCGCCGCCGCGGCGAGCAGCCGCTGGTTTACCGCCTGACCGACGAGATCGGCGTCTATCATGTCTCGGAAGGCAACCGAGAGACGCGGCGGTTCGCGGTCAACCTGTTCGACCCCGCCGAGAGCGACGTGCGGCTTCGCACGGACGAGAACCCCGAAGACGCTGAGCAGGCGGCGGTGGCGTCGATCAAGATCGGTGACTTGGACGTAGCCGCCACCGCGGGGGCGGCGCCGGCCCGGCAGGAAATGTGGCGTGCCTTACTGATCGCCGGGCTTTGCCTGTTGGTGCTGGAATGGTGGGTTTACCACCGGCGGGTCTATTTGTGAGACGGCTGATTTCTCCCCTTCCTGTCAGGGAGGGGCCGGGGGAGGGTCGGCGTTGTCCGCAACGGTGGCGGCGGTTTAGCAGGCTCGATTGCCTCGTGATAGGACGGGATAGTACCCCTCGCGGCCGCCGAATGATGCGTTTCACCCTCCCCTAGCCCCTCCCTGATAGGGAGGGGAACAGCGCTGCGATCGTTGATCGCTGTGGACCTACTGGCTACCCTAGAAGCCTCTGACCACCGCCACGTGGGCCCTCTCTTCGCCTCGACCGGAACTCCTCGCCATGCCGCACTCGTCCGCTTCGCAGCCCAGCCCACAAGACAACCGCGGCGCCACACGGCGGCGTTTCCTCGGCGCTACGGCGGCGACCGCTGCTTCCGGGCTGATCGTTCCGAAGGCGTTTGGCGCCGTCCACGAGGGGGGCTCGGACACGCTGCGGATCGGCCTGGTCGGTTGCGGCGGTCGCGGTAAGGGCGCCGTGCGGGACGCGATGGCGGCCGGCAAGGACGTTGAACTCGTGGCGATGGGCGACGCCTTCGCCGACAACACCGAGGCCGCTTACAACGAACTCTTGGGCGCCCTGGGCGACCGCGTAAAGGTCCCGCAAGAGCGGCGCTTCTCGGGCTTCGACGCCTACAAGTCGGTGATCGAGTCGGACTGCGACATGGTGATCCTCGCCACGCCGCCCGGGTTCCGCCCGATCCACTTCGCCGCGGCGGTCGATGCGGGCAAGCACATCTTCATGGAGAAGCCCGTTGCTACCGATGCGCCGGGGATCCGCCAGGTAATGGAGTCTGCGAAGCTCGCGAAGGAGAAGGGCCTGGGCGTCGGCGTCGGCTTGCAACGGCGCCACGACGACCAGTACATCAACACGATCGACAAGATCTGGAACGGCGCGCTGGGCGGCGGCATCGGCGGCGATGTGCTTTACACCCGCGTCTACTGGAACTCCGGCGGCCTCTGGGTGCGCCCGCGTACGTCCGAGCAGACCGAGATGGAGTACCAGATGCGCAACTGGTACTACTTCAACTGGCTCTGCGGCGATCACATCGTCGAGCAGCACATCCACAACATCGATGTCAGCAACTGGATCAAGCAGGACCACCCGGTGATGGCCAACGGCATCGGCGGGCGCGAGGTGCGGACCGGCAAGGACCACGGCCAGATCTTCGACCACCACGCCGTCGAGTTCACCTACGCCGACGGCTCGACGATGATGAGCCAGTGCCGCCACATCGACGGCGCTTGGTCGCAGGTGTCGGAGTTCGCCCACGGCGAGGACGGCCACTGCAACGTCAGCGGCGGCAAGTTTTACGACCGCACGGGCAAGGTCACCGATGTCGTCCGCAAGCGGGGCGAGAACCCCTACGTGCAGGAGCACATCGACCTGCAGAAGAGCATCCGCGACGGCAAACCCCTCGCCGAGGGGGAGAACGGGGCCATCGCCACAATGACGGCAATTCTCGGCCGGGTCGCGACCTACAGCGGCAAGGTCATCAAGTGGGACGACGCGATCAACTCGGACATCAGCCTGATGCCCGAGACCTACGCCTTCGACGCCAACCCGCCCGTCATGCCCAACGAGCAGGGCCGCTACCCGGTCCCGGTGCCGGGGGTTTCTAACGGCTGGACGGCTTGAGCCTAGCTAGCGAGGGCTGAACCCGCCGCATGCGGAGGCGGTCTGTAGCCTCCGGCTCGCGAGTGGCATAGCTGACGAGTCACCATTGGCGTGGTACAGTTGGGCTCTCCGTGGGAGGGTCCGCCGGCATGTCCATTGGCAGACATGTCGGTTTGCCGGCATCCCGGGGAAAGCGACCCGTTGGAAAGCTGTAGGGGACGTGGCGGAACTGGCAGACGCGCTGGATTTAGGTTCCAGTTCCTTCGGGAGTGCAGGTTCGATTCCTGTCGTCCCCACTACAACGCGACCGCCCGGCGGCCCCGATCGAGGGGCCGCCGGGGTTTGCCTGTCCGCACCGATGCGCCACTCACCCCTGATGCACCGAAAGAAGCTCGCCTGCCTGTTGACTCTCGTGCTGGCTCTCGCGGCACAACCGCATGCCGCTGCCCACCCGGAGTACCAGCGGGAGTTCCAGAACACTTACGCGAAAAAGCCGGACATCGACAAAGATTTCAAGAGCCTGGTCCGCACCGCCAAGTGTTACATCTGTCATCAGGGCAAAGAGGACCGCAAGAACTACAACGCTTACGGCAAGGCGATGACGGCCCACCTCGTGGAGGCCGACAAGAAGAATAAAAAGAAGATCGCGAAGGCCCTCGAGAGCGTCGCGGCTGAACCGTCGAACGGCGTGGGGTCACCCACTTTTGGCGAACTGATCGCCAGGGGCGAACTCCCCGGCGGGCCGCTTGAAGAATCGAAGAAGGAGCCCACGGGCAGTTGATTTCTGGCGCCCCCGCGATCAATCTGGCGTAGGCTCTGGCCACCCGATACCGCAACGACGATCCGTTTCACCCCTCCGCAAATACTACCAACCGGATAGTGGATATGCTTCGCAGCCTGCTTGCCTTGATGATCGCCCTCGGCGTCGTCGCGCCCGCCGCGGCGTTCCCGGAGTTTCAGAAGCAGTTTATCGCCAAGTACGCCGACGGCACGGACGAGGCCTACACCGAGCTCGTTAAGAAAGAGGCCAAGTGCTGGGTCTGCCATCAGGGAAAGAAGAAGGAGCCCCGCAACCCGTACGGTGAGGCGCTGGAGGAATTCCTGGGCAAGAAGGACAAGAAGAACGTTGAAAAGATCGTCACGGCCCTCGAAGAGGTCGCCAAGAAGTCGAGCAATCCCGAAGACCCCGCCGCCCCGACCTTCGGCGAATTGATCGAAGAGGGCAAGCTCCCTGGCGGCGAACTCGATGCCCTCAAGGCGGAGCCCGCCGAGTAAGCTCCGCCGCTGAACGCAAAATCCAAACGGCCCCGGTCAATCGATCGGGGCCGTTTTCACTTCCTGAAGAGAAACTCACCACGACGGGCACGAAGGACACGACGACCTAAACGACGGGACCGCGCTGGTCCTAGTATCGAGCCGTCGTGTCCGTCGTGGTAAACCTATCAAGAACTCGAATCACCCGAGCCTTCGTACGGCAAATCGCCCGGTTGCGCCGCAGAGAGCCCGTGGATCAGGTTCGCTAGCGCCGTGACGACCGCGTCGAAGTAAGCCTTGCCCTTCGCGGCGGTCGCCCTCGACGGATCGCCGCTGCCCGTGTCGGGGTGGCACTTCGACCAAGGCCGCGGCGTCCACACGCCGGGCTGGTCGAGGCCGGCAATCTTGAACGGGGTCTTCTCGCCGCCGCCCGCCTCATCGAGCTCAACCAGCTCGGGGTCGGTGTGCAGCAGCAGACTTGTCTCCGATTCATCGGCGTGGTCGCCAGGTAGCTCGAACATCTCCGCGCGAACGTCGGGCGCCATCAGGAACGCGTCCGCGACGACGATCAGGGCGCCGCTCTCCGATTGCAGGTCTCGCACCAAAGGCTTGAACTGGTTGCCGCCGTGCGTATTGACGATCACCAGCCGATCGACCGCTTGCCGCCGCAGCGACCGCACCACGTCCCGCAGCAGCGCGAGCGCCGTGGTGGTGGTGATGCTCACCGTGCAGAACTGGTCGAGCTGTTGCTCGTCGTTGCCGAACGGGATCGCGGGCAG
>JBGSJY010000142.1:0-1860 GCA_041741515.1 Pirellulales bacterium
CACGTACAACAGCCCCGAGAAAACTATGACGCCCCCCACCAGCAGCCAAGCCGCCTTCGCCAGCAGCGGCCGCCCCGCGCCCGCCAGCGCGATCGCCAGCACCGCCGCCGCGGTCGTCAACTGGTAACGCGACGCCGTGACGAAATTATCGAGGCGATGCGTCAGCTCGTCGCCCGCATAGCCGAAGCCTGTGAGCGAGGCGCTCAGGCCGTGGGCCGCGTAGGCGCCCAGCCCGACGGCCGTCGCCCCAAGCAGCCCCGCCGCCACCAACAACTTCGACATCCGGCTTACCCTTTGCGTCTTAGCGCCATTGCGTGAGTCAACCAGCCTAGCCTCACGCAAAGCCGCCAAGGCGCAAAGGGGGCCTCATTCCGTCGCCAACAATAGAAAAGGGCCGCCGGCGATCTCTCACCGGCGGCCCCGAGTTAGAATTTAACGCTGGCCGCAGGATTCCGGCGTCAGGCCCTCTGTACTGCCCACTGCCGACCGCCCACTGCCCACTAGTTGCCAGCGAGGCCGAGCTTCTGCTCTTCCTCTTCCTGGATGATGATCCGCGGCGTGACCATCATCATTAAGCTGTCTGTCTCGCGGCCGATACCGACGTTGCGGAACAGGCGGTTAATGTAGGGGACCTTCGACAGCAGCGGCACGCCGAACTCACGGCGCCCTTCACTCAGCCGCTTGATGCCGCCCAGCAGCACCGTGCCGCCGTCGGGCACGCTGACCGTGGTGGTCACCGAAACGAACTGGAACGTCGGCAGCTGCACCGTGGTGCCGGCAGTCGTGACCTGCTGGTTCTGCGCCAGGTTGGACGACTCGTTCTTGCCGTCGGCGTTGCTGTCGGTCGTGTTGCTAGAGGCCGAGGCGTTGGTCGTCGTCGAGCCGTCGAAGGTGAAGATATCGACGTCGCCGATCTCGCTGAAGAAGGGCACGACCGTCAGACGGACGTAACGCCGGTCCTCCGAGACGACCGCCTGGATCGACATCAGCGTCCCTTCGTTGAGCACCACGATCACCGGCTGCTGGGCGGCGGCGAATTCACCGACCACCGGGATCACGCTGATCACGAACGGCGTCTGGGACGTGTCCGAGACGAACGCCTGCTGGCCGTTGAACAGCGTCACCTTCGGGGCATTGAGCACGTTGGTGCGGGTGTCCCCCTGGGCGGCGTTGATCAGGAAGTAGGCCTCGATGTCGCTGAGGATCGCGAAGCCGAACGTCGCCGCCGTCGACGGGTTGAACCCGCCAAACTGCGGCTGGGCCACGTTGAAGCTCCCCTGCCTGAATGGCAGGTCGAGGTCCGCGGTCACGGTCGCCAAGTCGCCGACTAGCGGGGCCTGGACGCCGACCGTGGCGCCACTACGGCTCCGTGCGATGCCGTTGGCGACGCTCTCGCCGAAGGACGCGGTCGCGATCGGCGAGGAGGTCTGCGTCAGCTCGTTGGTGCCGAGGATGTTGTCGTTGATGTTCATGTCGAAATCGATGCCGATCCGCTCGAAGAAATCGTCGCTGAGGCGGATGAAGCGGACCTCGATCGTCACCTGCAAGTCTTGCAGGCGGCGGAGCTGCTCCAGGAGGTCGGCGATCTGTTCGTGGACCGACTGCGTCTGGCTCACCACCAGGCTGAGGTTGGTCGGGAACGCGCGGATCTCCGCTTCGCCGCCGCCGTTCTCGGCCCACGTGTCCGACGCGATCGTCGAGGTGATCAACTCGATCAGCGAGTCGAAGTCCGCCGACGCGGCGCCGCCCAGGCCGCCGGGGCCGGTCGTTAACTGACCCGGCACGGCGCCCATCTGCCCGGACGGCGCGAAGTTCTGCGCCATGACGTTCGGGTTGGCGGCTCCGCCGGGACCGCCGGTC
>JBGSJY010000143.1:0-16207 GCA_041741515.1 Pirellulales bacterium
ACCGTGTCGAGCGTCTGGTAGCCGCTTGAGGCGTAGGTCGCGGCGACTTGGATTTCGACGTTCTTGTCGTAACCGCGCACGTCGGACCAGGTGCTGCGCTGGCTGCTGAACGAGAAGCCGGGCAGTACCTGGCTGATCTGCGGCAGGTCCGTGAAGAAGACGCCCGAGAGGTCGATGATGTACGAGCCGCTCGTGCCCTTCGCGGCGATCGGCAGGCTGAAGAGGATGCTGTCGGTGTAGGCGAGCTTGACGGCCTCGGCGGTTGGTGTGCCGGCGTCGGCCTTGAAGCGGACGTTGCGGCGGACGACCTGGATGTTGTCGCCTTGCTTGCGGAACTGCCAGACCCAGTTGTCGTCGAAGTTCCAGCTAAAGCCGCCCAAGAGCGGCGACTGGCCGATGCCCTTGGCGATGGTGATCAGGACGATGAAGTCTTTGTCGAGGTCCGAGGGGCTCAGCTCGGCGAAGAGCTTGCTGTCCGAGAGGTGTAGCTTCAGCAGGCCGTCGATCTCCTTGGTGTCGGCGAGGACCTTCGACGCGGGTGGGTACTTCGGCTTGGCGGGCTCGGCGTCCGGGGCCTTCTTGGCGTCGGCGGAGGCGGCGGGCTCGGCGGCGACCGTGTCGGCGGCCTTGGCCTTGTGGGCTTCTTCCTCGCTCTTGACCTCATTTCCATTCGAGCCATCGGCCCAAGTGGGAGCGGCGCTCAGCGCCAGGGCGAGGGCGGTTCCGGTCGCGGCAAGTGAGCGGCCGAAGCGGCCGGTCGAACGGCAAAGCGACATGTGTGGCATTCCGACGTTGGGAAGGCGAGGCGCCGACAGCTCTATCCCCTCGCAAAGGCGACGGGCGTTAAGATTGGCGCTGACAGAATAATTGGAACCGGACACCCAGTCGGGAGTCCGGGAAGTATACCCCATTGTGCCTTGTCCGCTCGATTGGCCTAGCCTTCCTGAGCGTTTCAGGCGTCAAAATCTCCGGCGCAATGCTCCCAGCCGAGACGATCCGCCGTGCGATCGAAGAGCGGCTGTTTGGGCCAGCCGCTGCCGGGGGGGCTGCCCCCGGTAAATCGATACAGTGGTCGCCCGCGGCGGGCGGCTTGAGTAGGGCGTCGGTCTGGCGCGTGGTATTCGGCGAACGGTCGTTCGCAGTCCGACGGTCGCGCGCGGAACTCGACGCCACCCGATCCCTCTGGATTACTGATACGCTGCGCAGAGCGTACGGTTCCGGATTAACCTTCGTCGCCGCCCCGATTGAAGGACGTTGGCCGCTGCGAGAGGGCGACACGCACCTCTGGGAGGCGGCGGAGTGGATGGAGGGCGTTCCCCTTTCGGAGTTGGCGGCGGACGCAACTGCCCTTGAAGCTGCGGCCGCGGGGCTTGCATCGTTCCACTGGACGCTTCGGGTTTCGGACGGATCGGAGGCGCCGTGCAGGTCCGCCTTCGAAAACCTGCGTCAAAGAGTTGGTTGGAGATCGGACGAAACCTGGCCGATTCCCCGGTCGCTGTACGACGCGTGGCCTGAGTTAGAAGCGATCGGTCGGTTGCTGCCGTTCTCGGTAGCGACATCCACCCGTCGTCTGGCTCCTTTCTGCGGCGTCCTCACCCAAATACAGCCCATCCACGGCGACACCCGGCCCGAGCACTTTTTGATGTCCGGGGGCAAGCTGACAGGGCTGATAGACTTTGGCGCGATGCGGCGCGACACGGTGCTAGCAGATGTCGCCCGGCTGGCGGGGGAGCTGGCCCTGGGCGATGAGGTCCGCCGCGACGAGGTCGTCGGCTACTACGAAACCGCCGCCGAGCGCCCGATCGACCGGGCGGCTGTGGCGGCCCTCGACCTGGCGGGGGCGGTGCTATCGGCGGCGAATTGGCTACGCTGGCTGGGAGAGAAGCCGGCCGGGGAGTTTGAGCCGGAGCTCGTCCGCCAGCGCCTGCGGGCGATTGCGGCAAGGCTGACCGGGTAGGCGAGCCGGCGACGCCAGTCGTCGGAGGAACGTAGGTACCCGCTGAACTCCGACAACTGGTGTCGCCGACTCGCCGAGAGCGTGAGGTGCGACACCCCCGCCGCGTCGGGCCGCCGCCCTCAATGAACCGCTGCTAGCGAGATTGCGTTTCCAGAGACATTCCCCATCCCGCTAGAATGTGGTAGCTGGATGATGGCTTCTGCGAGCCCCCAGACGTCAGTCGGGGGAGGGAAGCGGGTGCTCGGGTTCCTCCCCCGACTGACGTCTGGGGGCTCGCCTACAGTCTTTCGCATGGGTTCATGTAGTGGCTCGTCAGTTGTTGGAGAGTGCTTTGATGCGTTTCGCTCGTCCCGCCTTACTGCTCGTGGCCCTGCTGGCGTTGGGCTCTGGGGTCGCGCCGGCCCAGTTCAAGTTCAACCCCGATGCGGGCGGCTTGGGCGGCATACTCGGCGAAGGCCCCTTGGGCGCCGAGACCGACACCAGCGGCTTGGTCCGGCTCTCGGCCCGATTCGCCCCCGCCGCCGAGGGCAAGCCGGCAATGGTGGAGGTGACCGCGCAGGTTAAGGACGGCTACCACATCTACTCGATCACCCAGCCCGAGGGCGGCCCTCAACGGACCACCCTGAAGCTCGACGATTCGAGCGCCGTGAAGCTCGCCGGCGCCTGGGTCGCCGACCCCGCGCCGAAGACCCACGTCGATAAGGAGATCTGGATCGACCTGCCGATCGAGGAGCACTTCGGTGAGGTCACTTGGCGGGCGCCGATCGAACTGCCCGCGGGCGTCGATCCGGCGACGCTCACCGTCTCGGGCTCGGCCGACATGCAGGCCTGCACCGAGGTGGCGTGCCATGCGGTCGATGGCGCCACCTTCACGGCGGAACTCGTCGAGCCGGGTGCGATCCCCTACGCATCGAGCGGAGGCCCACAGCCAACGCAGCCGCTCGCGCCGGGCGAATCACCGATAACGGGAACCTCTGAACTAGCGCCGCCAGCGGCCGTAACGCTGAGAGGCTTGCTGCCGGTCCTCGGCGCCGCGTTCGTCGGTGGGTTAATCCTCAACCTGATGCCGTGCGTGCTGCCGGTGATCGGGCTCAAGGTGCTGTCGTTCGCCGAGCAAGCGGGCCACCAGCGCGGCAGGGTGCTGGCGATGAACCTCGCCTACACGGCGGGGCTGCTGAGCGTGTTTATGCTGCTGGCGTTTTTAGCGTCACTGGTGCAACTAGGTCTTAGTGACGGGAGCTATGGTTGGGGTCAGCTGTACACTCGCACCGATTTCAAGATCGGGATGATTGTTTTGGTGTTCGCGATGGCTCTCAGCTTTATGGGGGTGTGGGAAATCCCGATCCCAGGTTTCGCTGGAGGTCGAGAAGCCAACAAGTTGCAGCAAAAGGAAGGCTACACCGGGGCTTTCTTCAAAGGGATCTTTACGACCATTCTTGCCACGCCTTGTAGCGGTCCGTTCCTCGGCGTCCTTCTCGGTGGCACGATCGCTCAGCCCGTTTGGTTTACGTTCTTGCTCTTTGGGACCATCGGTCTCGGGATGGCGTCCCCTTACCTGCTTATTGGCTTGTTCCCGGCGGCCATTAAATTCTTGCCGAAACCCGGCGCTTGGATGGAGACTTTCAAGCAGCTGATGGGTTTTGTGCTGATGGCGACCGTGATTTTCTTGATCTGGCCGGTCAAGGCCGATCTGCGGATGCCGTTATTGACGACTCTTCTCGCAGTCGGATTTGCCTGTTGGTGGATCGGTGCGACTCCCATTACCGCGTCGGCAACGAAGCGATTCACGGCGTGGTTTGGCGGCGTCGCGATTGCGGTTGTGGTCGGACTGGTTGCCTTCCCGCTCGCCACGCCAAGCAAGTACGAGTTGGCATGGAAGCCTTACACCGAAGTAGCCCTCGCCTCAGCGCAGACGCGTGGGAAGCCGGTGCTGGTGGATTTCACCGCCGACTGGTGCTTGACCTGCAAGCTCAACCTTAAGCGGGCGATCAACACCGACCGGGTTCGCGAGGTGGTCGAGGCCAATGGCGTGACGCCGCTACTAGCGGATTGGACCGACGAGAACGCCGAGATCGCGGCGGCGCTGGAGGCGCTTGGCAGCATCAGTATCCCGCTGCTGGCGATCTACGCTCCCGGCGAGCCAGAACCGATCTTGCTCCGCGACCTGATTAGCGAACAGCAGCTGCTCGAAGCGCTCGCCCAAGCGGGCGCGGTCGTGAGCAACGAGGCGGCGACGGTAATGCCCGAGATCGAGATCGGCGAAGCGACGACGGCGACGATGCGCTGACGTGTACCATCACGATTGACGGCGAGCCGGCGACGTTAGTCGTCGGTGGAACCCTGGCACCCGCTTCCCACCGACGACTAACGTCGCCGGCTCGCCGTCTATTCTCATACGTTCCCGAAATGTTGGCGTTCGACCCTGCGAGGCGTGTAAGATGGCCGACATGGACTCCGCCCTAACGACGCCGCTCGAACCGATCGTGCCGACCTTCCCCGTGAAGCGGTTCACGGCGGATCAGTACCTCGAGATGATCCGGGCGGGGATTCTGACCACGGACGACAAAGTCGAACTCATCGACGGGGTGATCACGCCGATGGCGCCAGCGGGAGAAGAGCACACTTGGGAAGTCGTGTTTTTGAACCGATTGTTTCGAGCCGCATGGGATACGCACTTCTTGTTCGTGCAGGGAACGATCCCGATAAGTGCGGTGAACGTCTTTGACCCTGACTTCGTATTGGTGCGTCAAGGCGAAGCGGAGCAGCAGCGACGTTATCCGTATGTCGATGAGATCGACTTGATCGTCGAAGTCGCTAAGTCATCCTTGAAGCACGACCAGACAAGGAAGGCGGCGGTCTACTCCGAAGCGATGGTCCCCGAGTACTGGATCGCCAGTATTCCAGGGAAGTGCGTCATCGTTCATCGCGAACCTTCCGCGACAGGGTATCGGGACATCCGATCGTTCGGGACGAATGAGACGGTAACGCCTCTAGCGCTGCCTCAAATAACCGTCCGCGTTGGCGACATCTTCGGCGTCTGAATCACTAACCCAACCAGTTCGCGATCACCTCGGCGAACATCGCCTCGTCGAGCGTCTCGTGGGCGAGCAGGTGATCGGCGACGCCGGCGAGCGCGTCCCAGTGCTTATCGTCGGACAACAGGCCGTGCAGGCCGACGGCCCGGGCTTCGAGCCACTTTGTGCGAAGCATTTCGTCGGGTACGACTTCGGCCGCTTCGTCCCACGCCTGCCCCCAGTCGTGCCGCCACTCGGCCACCAGTGCCGGGTGCAAAGGCTCGCCGCGGTAGATCATCTCGGCCACCGGCCCGGCGAGCGCCACCAGCACCAGCTTCTCGGCCAGTTCCCGGGGCGTGAACCGCCGCCGTGACCAGGCGACCTGCGTATCGCCGTGGCGCTGCGGCCCATCGTCGCAGTCGGGCTCGAGCGTAACTCGTTGTACGCGCCCGCCGGCGTAGGCTGCCACGAAGGCGTGTCCGGCTTCGTGGTAGGCGGTCAACTCGAGGTCGTCGTCCATCAGGTGTCGCGCAGAGACGCGGAGGCGCAGAGGTTCGGCGGGGAGACTCACGCAAAGGCGCTAAGACGCAAAGGATTCGCAGCTTAGATAGAGCACGGTGCAAGCCTTTTGCTCTTCTTTATCGTCTTTTTTTATTTTCTTAGCGCCTTCGCGCCTTTGCGTGAGTCATAAAGCCCACCGTCACATTCACTTTGCGTCTCCGCGTCTCTGCGCGAAACCTACTGGATGCGCCCAATCGGCCAGTTATCCAGCCGCAGGTCGGTGAGTTGCGCCGCGATGCTCTCCGCGAAGTGCTCGCTCACCACCAGCGCTAGGCCGACGCCGCAGTTGAAGACGCGGGCCATCTCATCGTCGGCGACGTCGCCGTGCTTCTGCAGCCAAGTGAAGACCGGCGGCACGGGCCAGCTGTCTTTGTCGATGATGAGCTCGGCGCCAGCGGGCAAGATGCGCTGAAGGTTCTCGCGCAGGCCTCCGCCCGTGATGTGGGCGATACCGTGGACGACCTGCTTCTTGCGGTAATGGCCGAGGACGCGGCGGACCGGCACGGTGTAGATGCGGGTGGGCGTCAGCAAGAGGTCGGCGACCGTGGCGCCGTCGCACTCGGCGACGGTGTCGGTCGCGGAGAGGTTGGCAGCGTCGAAGACGATCTTTCGCACCAGGCTGTAGCCATTGGAATGCAGGCCGCTGGAGGCGACGCCAATCACGACATCGCCCGGGCCGATCTTCGAGCCGTCGATCAGGCGCTCACGCTCGACGACGCCCACCGAGAAGCCCGCCAAGTCGTAGTCATCAACGCCGTAGAGGTCGGGCATGATCGCGGTCTCGCCGCCGATCAGGGCCGAGTCGCTCTCGACGCAGCCGTCCGAGATGCCGCAGACGATCTGCTCGAGCCGCTCGGGGTCGTCCTTCCCCATTGCAACGTAGTCGAGGAAGAACAGCGGCTCGGCGCCGCAGCAGAGGGCGTCGTTGACGCACATCGCCACCAGATCAATGCCCACTGTGTCGTGGCGGCCGACCATCTGGGCGACCTTGAGCTTGGTGCCGACGCCGTCCGTGCAGGAGACCAGCACCGGGTCGCGGTACTGGCGGGCGAACAGCTTGCCGGCGAAGTCGAGCCGGAACAGCCCCGCAAAGCCCCCTTCAAGCGGCATCACCCGCGGCGTATGCGTCCGCCGCATCAGCCGCGGCAGCCGCGACATCGACTCTTCGTAGACGTCCAGATCGACGCCGGCGTCCTTGTAGGAGAGGGCCATCTCTTATGGTGACGTGAGGAAGAGAGAGGTGGGGATGGGGGGAGATAAGGGGATGGATTATCAGAGGGGTAAAGTCTCGCGGCTCTCAGCGTCCAGACCGTCGACGGTAGTAGACTTCCTTCAACCGCTAATTCTTCAGGCAGGCCAACAGTTTCAACGCCGCCTCGCCAATCCGCCATCCCCACATCCCCCCTCATCCCCACCATCCCCCTTCCTAGCCGCACGATCCCCGTCGGGTCGTGCCGGCGAGCGAAGGGGCGCGGGCGACTTGGGGTAGGCTTGGAGCGGGTCGCCCGGGAGGCCGATGCTAGCGTTATGCCCCCAGTTCGCGCAAGCTGTAGTCCTGCGTGGGGGGCGTTCTGGGCCAGGGAGGGCGGAACACCGGTCCTAAGAATGACCCCCTCGAGATTGAATGATCGCAAACGGCGCCACCTCCTACCTAGCCCGGCAATCGGGCCTCGTGATGGCCAAGCCGCACAAGACGCTCCCCCCCATGCAGTTCAGCTACCCGCTTCCTTACGGCGCCATTCTGCGCGAGGACGGGGTGCAGTTCGTCGTCTACAGCCGCACCGCCACGGCGATGCGGGTGCTGTTGTACAAGGACGTGAACGATCCGGAGCCGTCGCGGCTGATCGAGCTGAATCCCGAAACCGACCGGTGGGGGGACATCTGGAGCGTCTTCGTGCCGGAGCTCTCCGCGGGCACGCTCTACCACTTCCAGGCCGACGGGCCCTTTGAGCCCGACCGCGGCCACCGCTTCGACCCGCACGCCCGGTTGATCGACCCGTTCGCCAAGGCGCTCGCGGGGAAGTTCCTCCCCGCGGATGACGGCATTGTCCGACCGCCGAAGTGCGTCGTCATCGACGACCACTTCGATTGGGGCGGCGACCGCCACCTCCGCAGGCCGCTCGCCGAATCGGTCATCTACGAAATGCACGTCCGCGGGTTCACCCAGAGCCCGACCAGTGGCTCGGACGCCCCGGGGACCTACCTCGGGGTGATCGAAAAGATCCCCTACTTGAAGTCGCTCGGCGTCACCGCGGTTGAGCTGATGCCGGTTCACGAGTACCCGACCGAAGAATCGGACGGCAGCAAGGGGGGCCGCAAGAACTACTGGGGCTACGACCCCATGGCCTTCTTCGCCCCGCACCGCGGCTACCAGCACGGCAAAGCGCCCGGCGATCAGGTCCGCGAGTTCAAGCAGATGGTGCGCGAGCTGCACGCCGCCGGCATCGAAGTGATTCTCGACGTGGTGTTTAACCACACGTCAGAAGGGAACGATCAGGGCCCGACCTTCAGCTTCAAGGGCCTGGAAAACAGCGTCTATTACATGCTCACCGCGGACGGTTCTTACAAGAACTATTCCGGTTGCGGCAACACGGTGAACAGCAATCACCCGATTGTCCGCGAGATGATTTTCAATTGTCTCCGCCACTGGGTCTACAATTACCACGTCGACGGTTTCCGTTTCGACCTAGCGAGCATCCTCAGCCGCAACCGCAACGGCGACCTCGTGCCGAACCCGCCGCTGGTGGAGTACATCGCCGAAGACCCAATGCTCTCTGATACGAAGATCATCGCCGAGGCGTGGGACGCGGCCGGCGCGTACCAGGTCGGTTCGTTCGCCAGTTCGCGCTGGGCCGAGTGGAACGGCGCGTACCGCGACAACGTCCGCCGCTACTGGCGTGGCGACCTGGGGATGACCGGCCCGATGGCGACGCGTCTGGCGGGCTCGAGCGACCTCTACCAGGCGTCGGGCCGTCAGCCCTGGCACAGCATCAACTTTGTCACCTCGCACGACGGCTACACGCTCAACGACATGGTGTCGTACGAGCGCAAGCACAACCTCGCCAACGGCGAGGACAACCGCGACGGCGACAACAACAACTACGCCGCCAACTACGGCGTCGAGGGACCGACGCGCCGTCTGCCGATCCGCAAGCTCCGCCGTCGGCAGGCGAAGAACTTCATCGCCACGCTGATGCTCAGCCAGGGCGTGCCGATGATCGTTTCGGGCGACGAGGTGCTCCGTACGCAGCGCGGCAACAACAACGCGTATTGCCAGGACAACGCGATCAGTTGGTTCGACTGGCGGCTGGTGGATCGCAACCCCGACATGCTCCGGTTCACCCAGCAACTTATCGCGCTGCGGCTGCACCAACCGGTGCTGCGGCGGGCCGACTTCCTCACCGGCGCCCCCCACAAGCCGGGCGACCTGCCGGACGTGGCGTGGTACGGCGTGGGCGGCGCGCCCATCGATTGGCACCAGACGTTCCACAGCCTCACCTGTGTGCTCAGCCCCACGGGAATGAAGAGCGAACACGCCCGGCACGTGCTGGTCTTCATGCACTCGGGGGGCCAGCCGCAGGAGTTCAAAATCCCCAAGACGGTCCTGGGACTCAACTGGCGACTGGCGGTCGATACCGCCGCCGACAGCCCCAACGACGCGTTCGCCGAATCGGTGGGCCCGCAGCTCGACACCTCCGCCCCGGTGCTGCTCGACCACCACGCGCTGAAGTGTTACATCGAGGCGTAAGGCAGCGTTCGGTCTAGATGGCGATGCTCTCTGCTGGGGAGCACGATTTTTGTGGGAGGGGTCTCCAGACCCCGATTACGGTGTCTTGGCCGTATTCGGCATGGTGCGCGTCATCGGCGTCTGGAGACGCCTCCCACAGGGTGGCAGCGCCACCAAGTTGGGTCTCAAGCCCCTCCGAGCACACCTAGAGCAAGGCGCGCCGAGCGAATACGTTAAGAGAGACGGAAAAGGACCGCCTACCGGCCCTAACTCCTGACCCCTGACTCCTGAAGCCTGCCAAATGCTCTCCATCATCGGTATCGGCGACGACGGCCTCAATGCCGCGTCGGCCGCCGTCCGCGACCGTGTCGCCGCCGCCCAGGTCCTGCTCGGCGACGAGCGCGCTTTGTCGCTGCTTGGCGAATCGGTCAAAGGCCAGCGGGTCGTCCTCAGTGGCGACGTCGATCAGGTCGCGGGGCAGGTCGAAGCGGTCGGCGAAAAGCCTGCGGCGCTGGTCGTGTTCGGCGACCCGATGTTTTACGGCCTGGCGCGGTTCCTCATCGAGCGGTTCGGCAAGGACCGTTTCGAGGTGCTGCCGCACGTCAGCAGCATGCAGCTGGCGTTCGCCCGCGTCATGGAGAGCTGGGACGAGGCCTACCTAACCGACCTGGCGATCCACCCGCTGGCGACGGTCGTCGAAAAGATCCGCACCGCGCAGAAAGTGGGCCTGTTCACGAACCCCACCGTCGGCCCCGCCCACGTGGCCAAGGCGCTGCTGGAAAGGAAGATCGATTACTTCACCGCGTATGTCTGCGAGAACCTTGGCGCCCGCGACGAGCGCGTGACCCGCGCCGAGCTGGCTGACATCGCGAAGGGTGACTACCGCTCGCTCAACGTGATGATCCTCATCCGCCAGGCCGACGCGCCCGACCGCCCGCGCGACGCGGTGGGCCGCCGCCTGTTCGGCAACCCCGACGACGCGTTTCTACAAGCCAAGCCGAAGCAGGGCCTGCTGACGCCTTCGGAAGTCCGTGCGCTGGCGCTGGCGCAGATGGACATTGCCGCGGCGAGCATCGTCTGGGACGTCGGCGCCGGCTCCGGCTCGGTGAGCGTCGAGGCCGCGCAGCTCGCCCGCGACGGCGCCGTCTACGCCATCGAGATGGACGCCGAGGACCACGGCCTGATCCAAGAGAACTGCGACCGGTTCGAGGTGGCGAACGTGATCCCGGTGCTCGGCAAGGCGCCCGAGGCGTTCGCCAAACTGCCCGACCCCGACTGCGTGTTCGTCGCCGGCGCCGGCCGCGAGGTGACGCGCCTCGCTGAAGAAGCGTTCGCCCGCCTGCGTCCCGGCGGCCGCCTGGTGGTGAACCTGATCAGCATCGATCACATCGCCCAGGCGCGCGAGTCGCTGATGGCCGCATGCCGCGCGGCCGGCTGCGAGCCGAACATCGGCGTCTGGATGGTCAACATCGCCCGCGGCGCCGACCAGCTCGAGCGGCTGAGCTTCGAGGCGCTGAAGCCGAGTTTCTTGCTGGCGGTGGTGAAGGGGTAAAGTAATTCACCACGAAGGAACGAAGGAACGAAGGAACTAAGGTCGAATTTAAGGTCCTTTGTTCCTTCGTTCCGTTGTGGTTCGCTTCGTTGCCAACAGAACAATCTAATTCGAGCTATGGGTGTTGACCTCTACGAGCTATCCCCAGAGCTTCGCACGCTCGTCGATAACGAACTCGACCGCGACGAGAAGATCGCGTGGCTCGGGCGGCCGGACCCTAAGGCTGCCGGGCGAGGGTATCTGCCGATTCAGTTGTTCGCAATCCCTTGGACGGCGTTCTCGATCTTCTGGATCTGCGGCGCGGCTGGGTTCAAGATTCCCGAATTCAAACAGGGCTTCGACTTCTTCCCGCTATTCGGAATCCCCTTCTTGCTGATCGGAATCGGGATGCTCACGGCGCCGATCTGGGGCAAGCGGCTGGCGAGCCAGTCGGTTTATGTACTCACCAACCGCCGCGCGATCATCTTCAAGAAAGAGTTCAGCGGCATGTCGATCCGGTCGTTCCAGCCCGACCAGCTCCGCGGCCTCGAACGCAAGCAACATGCCGATGGCTCGGGCGACCTCATCTTCACGCAGGAGATCCCCGGCCACGGCGACAACGGCCCTCACATCGGCAAAGTGGGCTTCCTCGGCGTGGCGAACGTCAAGCAGGTGGAAGACCTCGTCGAGCAACTCGCCGCTTCTACGGTTTGAACCACGAAGGAACGAAGTAACAAAGGACGGAATTGGAACCCCTTTGTTCCTTTGTGGTTAATCAAACCCGCTTCAAGAGCTGCCGCTTCCAGCTTTCTGACAGCGGCCCCAGCGCGGCGAGTGCGGCGTTCGCATCGCGGTCGTCCCGCAACTCGTACATCACGCTGTTAGCGCGGTCGATGGTCCAGCGGGGGAGGGGCCGCTCGATAAGTTCGATCTCGTCGCCGGCAGTGACGGTTCCTTCCTTCGTGACGCGGACGTACCAGCCGGTGTAGCCGGTCTCTTGGGCCCAGAGCGTGAGCTTTGTGATTCGCCAGCGGCGGGCGAGCTTCCAGCACGGCTGTCGGGGCTGGCTGACTTCCAGCTCGGCGTCGCCGATCCGCCAGCGGTCGCCGATGCAGACCGACTCCTCGTCGAGCCCCGCGACAGAAAAATTCTCACCAAACGCCGCGGGACCGAACGCTTCGCTGTTCTCTAAAAGCGGAGCCAAGCGTTCGCGCCAGTACGGCCAGCGATCGGCCGAGTAGACGCAGACCGCTTTGTCGGCGCCGCCATGGACGCGGGTGTCGGCGACGGCGTCCCCCTCGAGCCCGAGCTTGCCGACGCGTACGGGGCCGCTGACCGGCTGCTTGTAGAAGGCCGTGGTCCAGGGCTTGTTGCTCTTATCGCCGGCGACCGGTTCGTAATCGCGAGGATGGCCGATCTGGATGGAATGCAAGGTGGCCATGGGGCGATAACCTACCACGGATGGGCGGTGCGCAAAGAACGAGCCGCGTCGGAATGTATCCCGACGCGGCTCGTTCGGCATTTTCAATCGTTCGGCGCGGCTTAGCGACGACGGGCGGCAAGCGCCAATCCAGCGAGGCCGAGTAGCGCGAGCGATGTCGGCTCCGGAGTGCCGACGGCGTCATCGACGTAGACATCCTGGACGACGTTTTGGACCGACGCGCCGAAGCTCTGAATGGCGAACACGAGACGGGCCCTGTCGGCCCCGGCCGGCGTGACGGCCGACAGCGTGGCCTTCGAGTAGTCCGTGGTGAGTGCCGGTGTGAAGTTCGGAGTGCGCGAGATCTCGGACGTCGCGTCACGGAACTCGATCCGCATCTCGACGCCGGCGCCGCCTTGGCCGGAAACGTCGGCGGCCCATACCGACCAATCAACGTTCACGCCCGGGGTGGCTCCGATGTCTTGGAAGGCGCCGGCGAACCCGTTCGGGGTATCCAGGTGCAGGGCGAGACTGCTTACGCCGGTGTGCGGATTGACCGTCGAGATTGAGGCGGTGCTCGTTCCGCCGTTGCTAAACCCTTCCCACGACCCGAAGAAGGGGGGGCCCTGGAAGGTCAGCGATGCGGGGTCTTCAAACCCAGGGTCGGCTAAGAGATTCTGTGCCTGCGCGGGGGCCACCGCTAGCAAGGCGGCTGCGGCGAAGCCGCAGAGCAAGGAGGTCTTCATCAGTAGGCTTCCTCAAAGGAGAGTAGTAGGGAAGAGGTGACACTTGTGCGTGTCCGGGGGCGTGTAACGACGTTTCACGCAAGCTACACAATACGGATGAAGCAGAGGCTCCGTCAATCAATACCTAGGCATTTTTGCTATTTCGATTGTGTAACAGTTACCTCCGCCGCCCGCTTGGTGGACGATTTGCCACACGTCTTTATCTTCAATTCGGCGCCGATGACGGACGCCCTAGTAGTGCAGTCGTCGCGGCGGCCAGGTCGTCCTGCCGCATCAGCGACTCCCCCACCAGCATCGCATCGATGCCCGCGGCGCGGAGCCGCTGGGCGTCGGCGTGGGTTTTGACGCCGCTCTCGCCGACAAAAACCACCTCGGCGGGGACCTGCCGACGCAGCCGGATGCAATGCTCCAGATCGACCGTCATCGTGCGGAGGTCGCGGTTGTTGACGCCCACTAGCCGGGGGCGGCACGCCAGCACCGCCGGGAGGTTCTCCGGGTCGTAGAGCTCGACCAGGACCGTGAGCCCTATATCCGTCGCCAGGGCGTGTAGGTCGGCGAGCTCGGCTGGCTTCAGGCACTCGGCGATCAGCAGCACTGCGTCGGCCCCGGCCACGCGGGCCTCGACAACCTGGTGCTCGTCGATCAGGAAGTCCTTCCGCAGGACGGGCAGCTCCACCGCCGCCCGCACCGCGCGGAGGTACTCCAGCGACCCCTGGAAATGGGGCCGGTCGGTCAGCACGCTCAGACAGCTGGCGCCGCAAGCCGCGTAAGTCTGGGCGATTTTCACGGCGTCGAAGTCGGCCCGAATCAGCCCCGCGGAGGGGCTCGCCTTCTTGACCTCGGCGATCAGCTTGATGGGCCCGCCGCCGCCTTCCTGCGCAGGATCAGGCCGCTCGCGGCTCAGCGGCGCCAAATAATCCCGCACCGGCGGGGCGTCCGCCAACGCGGCCCGCAACTCCCCCAAAGGCCTCTCCGATCGGGCCTGGGCGACCTCCTGCCGCTTCACGGCGACGATTTTGTCCAGTACCGTCGGCATATTCCGAAAGGGGAAAGGGGAAAGGCAAAAGGGGGGAAAGGGGAGTGCAGTCCAGGTGGTCCGGTGAGGGTCGGCCCCCTTTACCCTTTCCGCATTCCGCATTCCCCTTTTGAAGAACGTAGCAGCCTGCCAACGGTTCGGCATTTCCCGCAACCCAACATCCCCCTACTATCCCCCGCGGAATCCTTCGCCGCCAGCGGCGGCGGCTCATTCCCACTTCCAACTTCCCACTTCCGATGACAAACGCCGCCACGCGCACCGAGCGCGACACGATGGGCGAGATGCAGGTCCCCGCCGACGCCCTCTACGGGGCGTCGACCGCGCGGGCGGTCGAGAACTTCCCGATCGCTAACCGGCCCCTCCCGCCGGCCGTTATCCACGCCTTTGGCCACCTCAAGGCGGCCTGCGCGCAGGCGAACATGGAACTGGGCAAGATCGACGCGCGACTTGCGGACGCGATCATCGCCGCGGCCGACGAGGTCGCCCAAGGACGGCACGATGCGCACTTCCCAGTCGATGTCTATCAGACGGGCAGCGGCACCAGCACCAACATGAACGCCAACGAGGTGATCGCCTCGCTGGCGAACGAGAAGCTCGGCCTTGGCTTGACGACCAAGGCCGACGGCGGCGTTCACCCCAACGACCACGTCAACATGGGGCAGTCATCGAACGACACGTTCCCCACGGCGATGTGCATCGCGGCCACCATGGCCATCGGCCCGCTGCTGGAGGCGCTCGACCGGCTTGAGGACGAGCTCGCGCAGAAGGCCGACGAGTGGGACGGCATCGTCAAGATCGGTCGCACGCACTTGATGGACGCCACGCCGATCCGCGTCGGTCAGGTCTTCAGCGGTTACGCGTCGCAAGTCGCGGGCGCCTTCGAGCAAGCGGCCACCGCGCACATGGTGGTGCGGTCGAACCTGCCGATCGGCGGCACCGCGGTCGGCACCGGCATCAACACACACCCCGAGTTCGCCGGCCGCGTCGCGGCGGCGCTGACCGAGCGGTTGGAGCTTGGTCTGCCGGACGTCGACGAAGAATTCGAAGAGGAAGAAATCGAGTTCGACGAGAGCTACGTCGATGACGGCGGCTTCCTCGAAGCGGCCGACCACGCCGAGGCGCAGGCCGCGAAGGACGACTTTGTCGAGGCGCATGCCTGCCTGAAGACGATCGCCGTATCGCTCTCCAAGATCGCCAACGACATCCGCTGGCTCGGCAGCGGGCCGCGCTGCGGTGTCGGCGAGCTGATCCTGCCGGCCATCCAGCCGGGCAGCTCGATCATGCCCGGCAAGGTGAATCCGGTGATCTGCGAGAGCGTCATGCAGGTCGCCTGCCGGGTGATCGGCAACGACGCGACCGTCACGATGGCGGGCATGGGCGGCATCGGCTCGATCTTCGAGCTCAACGTCGCGATGCCCGTGATGATTGACGCCTTCCTGGAGTCGACCGCGCTGCTCACAAACGTCAGTAACGTGTTTGTCGATAAGCTGCTCACCGACCTCGAAGTGAACGAGGCGCGCACCGCCGAGCTGCTCGACGCGTCGCTGATGACGATTACGGCCCTCGCGCCGGAGATCGGCTACGAGAAGTGCGCCGCGCTGGCGAAGCAGGCGCATCATGAGAACAAGACGATCAAGCAACTCGTCGGCGAGCTGGGGCTAATGGCGCCCGAGCGGCTGGCCGAGCTGATGGATTACGACAGCATGACCCGCCCCGAAGCGGGCCCGGAAGCGAATTAGCCCCTCACGAGGGAGGGCGACGCATGGAAGCGTGCCTGATGCAACGAATCGCGGCCGCCGCAGCGTTCACGCTGGGGGCGATGCTCTGCGCAACTGCAACAACCCAGGCGGCCGCCGAGGAGGCGATCCGTCTCCCTTCGTGGGTGGAGCCCGCCGCCGAAGCCGACGCCATCGAGCAGACCGCCTTTCAGCCGGCGCCGCGGCCGCGAACCTTTGAGCATGAGCCGAAGCTGATTACGCCCCCGTCCCATCTGGCGCCCCCCTCCGGGCTCACCCGCAGCGATAGCGAGACCGACGCGGCCCGTTCGGTACGACAACTGGAGCACGCCGCTTCGACGGCCCATACGCACCACGCCCTGACCAGGCTCCTGCGGCGCTGCGACGAGACGCTGGCGGCGCTCGGCGATGACACCGACCTTGCGATGAGAGAGCAAGCCGAGCGGGTCACGAGCTGGGCCCGCCATGCCCGCGGCCGC
>JBGSJY010000144.1:0-2151 GCA_041741515.1 Pirellulales bacterium
GATCAGCGACCCCGACATGTAGGCCGAGACGCGCCAGTAGCTGTTGATGTCCACGTCCTCGATCGTCAGCCGCACTTGATGGCGCGACGCCGTGGTGAGGTACTGCGTGATGTCGATCTCGTACGGGTGGACCTCGTCGCCGGGGACCCAGCCCGAGCGTGGGAAGTCACTCGACCACTGATCGATGGGGTACGGGTCGTTGGTGTCGCCGTCGCCGTTGCCGTCCCAGCGGCCCGACGTGGGGTTCACGCTGCGGAAGTTCCGGCCGTCGGTCCGCCAAGGGATGCCGGTCCAGACCTGCTGACCATCGACGTAGAGCGTGTGGCGCCGTTGGTTGAACTCGTCGCTGTTGGAGGTCTGCGTATGGTGGTGGCCGGACACGAAGTAAGTCAGCTTCACGTCCTTGAGGTTGTTAGGCGCGAAGACCGTGTAGTTTTTGGTGAGGTCGCCCTGATCGTGCCAGCCAAGGCCGCCATCGTTGGAGATCGCGGGGACGGCCCAGTCGGGATTCGCCTTGGGCTGGACGCCCGCGTGGACGTTGAGTGACGCGTTGAGGCGCCAGGCGTCGGCGACCCAAGTGTCGATGTGGGCCTCGACCGTAACGGTCTTCCCACTGAGCATCGCGGCGAGATCGGACACGTCCTCGCTATGCGTTGTCGTGCCGTTGAAGCCGGTGACGAACTTGCCGAGCTGCACCTGCTTGCCGTCGGCGAGGATCAAGTGGATGCTGCCGACGCGGTCCCACGGGTCCTGGTCGCCGAGGAGGCCCCAGTTGAAGGTCAGCTTGTCGTTCGCCCCGAACTCGGGGAACGTCACCGTCTGGCGGATCTCCCGGCTCTGGCCATCGCCGAAGCCGATGCGCGAGGCGGAGAAGATGTTGTAGCTCTGCGCGCTAGCCGGCGCAGCGAGCGTCACTACGACGAGCAGCCCCCCCAAGACAAACAGCCCCCAGGCCAAGCGTCGGACGGCAAGCCGCTACGTGGAACGCAGCGTTGAAAAATTTAGATCGATCACGTCCCGCCTAAGGGATGCGGCCCAACGGGCCTGTGCCTGCTTCTGTTCCCGTGAATCAGCTTCTCAGGGGCCGCAACGAACGCGGCGGATAAGTGGGAGCGCGAGCTGCCCCAGATAGATGCGTCGAGAGGGCCGACTTTTAACGAAAAAGTCGGTAGAAAGGCCGGAAAACCGGTCCTCAGACCGACTGCGACGCCGGGCCGGTCAACTAGAGCCGACCGCCTTCGTCCACTCGGCCTCGCCACAGTTTTCACAGACGCCAGACGCCGGCTTCCCAGCGCCGCAGCAGGCGCAGCACCACGGTTCATTGCCCCGCGGCCCTTCGGGTAGCTTGTGGTCCTCTTCGCCGTCGTTGGTGCATTTCGGCAGGATCAAGAGTCCCGGCCGGGGCTTCTCATAGCGGAGGACGCTGAGCTTGCCGGAGGGTTCGAGGAACGCGAACTCGACCTCGCCGAGCTGCCGTACCCCCTCGGCGCGGAGGGCTTCGCAGAGCTCGTCGCGCGCCATCTGCTCGCGATGGAGGTTGTCCGCATGGATCACCCCGCCACGGACGAGCAGCTGTGGCGTGCTCTCGACGACGCGTTCAACTGTCTGACTCCGCTCGGTCGCCCACGACAGAGCGCGCTGCATGCCGACGACAATCGCGATGACGAGCATCGTATGGACCAGCGGCACGTCGTCGTAGAACATCGGGTCGCCCACCGCCGAGCCGAGCGCAACAATAATCGCGAACTCAAAAGGCGTCAGGCTTCCCATACCGCGCTTCCCCATCCAGCGCAGTAGCGCCAGGGTGTACGCGAAGATGACAATCGTGCGGAACGCCACCTCGAAGAGGAACCACGGCGGCTTGTCGCCGAAGAGGATGCGGACGAGGTCGAACGTGTAGGGCTCGGGTGGCATCGTCGGACCGGCGATTGCGTGGCGGGGCGGAGAGCCGCCATCTTAACGCAACTCGCTCGGCACAGCTTAACGTAGCTCGCTCGGCTCGACCGGGCCAATGAACGGCGCCGGGGCAGGCTCGGCGGCTTCGATTTGGCTTGCTTGGTAGCGACCAACGACGTGCCCCACCGCGACGCCGCCGAGCGACGCCAGCGCGTTGGCCTGCGGGATGAACGCGACCGCCTGGCCGCCTAGTTC
>JBGSJY010000145.1:0-6150 GCA_041741515.1 Pirellulales bacterium
CGACGGCGCGCGGCGCGTCCTGCACGGGACTTCGGATGGGCGCCTCTTCTCGGTCGACGCCCGGACCGGGCGGCTCGATCCCGCGTTTGGCGACCAGGGGTGCGTTGATCTGCGGATCGGTTTGAGCGAGCGTGTCGCCCAACTCGGCTACGGGCCGACGTCGGCGCCCGCGATCTGGCGTGACACGGTGGTCGTCGGCCTCTCGTGCGGCGAGGGGCCGGGGATTGCCGCACCGGGGGATGTGCTTGCCTTTGACGTCCGCACCGGCCGCCAGGCGTGGCGTTTCCGCACCGTGCCGCAACCCGGCGAGTTCGGCGCCGACACCTGGGAGGGAGAGTCATGGCGCGATCGTGGCGGCGCCAACGCCTGGAGCGGGTTGACGGTTGACGTCGAGCGTGGCCTCGTCTTCGCGGGGTTAGGCTCCGCGGCTTTCGATTTCTACGGCGGCGACCGCAAGGGCGAAAACCTGTTCGCCAACTGCACGATCGCGTTGGATGCACGGACGGGTGAGCGGAAGTGGCACTTCCAGACCGTGCGGCACGATCTGTGCGACCACGATCTGCCAACGCCGCCTAATCTAGTGACGATCCCTCGCGAAGGGAGTGAGCCGGTCGATGCCACGGTTCAGGTAACGAAGACCGGCTACGTATACGTCTTCGACCGTGAGACGGGAGAGCCGCTCTTCGACATCGTCGAAACGCCGGCGCCCGCTTCCGACGTCCCCGGCGAAGCGTCGTGGCCGACACAGCCGATCCCCTCCAAGCCGCCGGCACTCGTGCGGACACGCTACGACGAGTCGGCTCTCCCCACGATCGGAGAAGAAAACCGTCGCTCGGTGGTGGAGCGGTTGGCGAAGCTGCGGTATGGCGAGGCTTTCGCGCCGCCGAGCCTGCGGGGCACGGTGGTGTTGCCGGGCTTCCACGGGGGCGCCAATTGGTCGGGGGCGTCTTACGACCCGACGACCGGGCGGCTCTATGTCAACGTCACCAACTGCCCGAATGTGATGACGCTTGCCCCCCAGAGTGTTTCGACCAATCACTATGGGCCGTACGGTCACAACGGTTACCTTCAATTCCGCGACCACGAAGGCTTTCCCGCCATCGCCCCGCCGTGGGGCGAGCTCATCGCGGTCGATCTCGTGGCAGGCGAAATCGCCTGGCGTAAGCCACTAGGCGAGTATCCCGAACTGACGGCGCGCGGAGTGCCGCCGACCGGGACCGAGTCGTTCGGCGGCACGATCGTCACGGCGGGAGGCCTCGTGTTCATCGCGGGGACGAAGGACGAGCGCTTCCGGGCGTTCGACAAGGCGACCGGCGAGGTGCTTTGGGAGACGCAGCTCCCCGCGGGCGGCTACGCGACGCCCGCGACTTACCGCGTGAAGGGCCGGCAGTACGTCGTGATCGCCGCCGGCGGCGCCGGCAAGCAAGGCACCAAGGCGGGTGACGAGTTTGTCGCCTTTGCCCTGCCGGACTGAAAATGGAACTCGACGCCGCGGTCCACGCCTCGGTCGACGATCAGGCCCGCGGCCGCCGAATCCAATCGGCGTTCAATGAGACCGCTCGACTCCGTCTCGCTAAGGGGCTCGAGACGGGGCTCGTTCGCCGCACGACAGTCAAATGCCATCCGTTCGTTTAGCTTGCTGCCACCGCTTGGTCCTGGGACGGCCTGTCCGAAGTGGGACCGTGGCGGCCGGGGAAGCGTAGCGTCTTCTGTTCCGGCGTTTCCAACTGGGAAGACGCCCGTCTATCAAGCGGTCCGTATCCGAAATCTGACGGCACATCGCGCGTCACTCATCCCGTCGCATTCTAGTGAACGGGGGGGCGAGGGTGTGCGGATTCGACACAGCAGGACCTACAACCAGCTCAGGTACGGCACAAACTAAGGGGGCTCGACCTCGGCATACGAATTGCTTACTTGCATAAGGAACGGATCGCTCAAGAGACCCCGTTGGTGCTTGGGATGCACCGCTCGTGAGGCCATCGACTCAGTCGCACCGAGGACTTTGCGTAATCAACTTGGAACACCTGTATGCTCGGAATCGCCTTGGCGGCAATCGCTGTCGCCATCGCGATCCTTGCAATACGCACCTACTGACACCCGGTTACTCAACGTGCCGCCGATCAGTCTATTGTCTGAGATCCTTCTCCTCCGCTGCCTTGTCGGCGCGCTCACTCAGTCTCAGCCCACCGCTTCAACAATGCGGGCATGGTTAGTCGGAGTGACCCGGGCGCCGCTGTCAATCGCCTTCGAGTTGCTGGCCGTTGTATACGGTTGGCCCGTCGTGGCGGGAGCTTTTCGCCGAACACCTCGCTTACGGACGCCTTTGGCCTCAGTTTCGCCCGCGGTTCCTGCTGTTGCCACAAATGATCTACTGCCAACTTAACCTCCACCTGAAACGAGCCAGAGACCTGAGCGCGTCTCAACGCCCGCGTCTCCAACACGAGGAATCCCGATGAACCCTTCGGCGAACGTAATCAGCAGCCTGCTTGGCGAGGAAGGCGAAGACCTCCTCGCCTATCGTTGCAAGTGCATCCCGAAATCGCAGCTTCATCTGCCTGGCCACGACTTTGTTGATCGGGTTTGGGCCGCGTCCGATCGCAACCCACGAGTTCTGCGATCGATGGAGACGCTGTTCGATCACGGAAGACTGGCAAGGTCGGGGTATCTCTCGATCTTGCCAGTCGATCAGGGAGTAGAGCACTCAGCGGGGGCGTCCTTTGCCCCCAATCCGATCTACTTCGATCCCGAGAATATCGTTCGGCTAGCGATCGAGGGGGGGTGCAACGCGGTGGTTTCCACCTACGGCTCACTGGGGTCGGTCGCAAGGAAGTACGCGCACAAGATACCGTTCATCTTGAAGCTCAATCACAACGAGCTGTTATCGTTCCCCAACCGGTACGACCAAGTCCCCTACGCGAGCGTTCGAAACGCCTGGAACATGGGCTGCATCGGCGTCGGTGCGACCGTCTACTTCGGGTCGGAAGAGTCGACACGACAATTGCGGGAAGTGACAGCGGCGTTCTCCGAGGCCCATGAACTGGGCATGCTGACCGTCCTGTGGTGCTACATCCGCAATTCGGCGTTCAAGGTCGATGGCGTCAATCACGAGTCATCGGCGGACTTGACTGGACAGGCGAATCATCTCGGGGTGACGATCGAGGCCGATTTCATCAAGCAGAAACAGCCTACCCTGAACGGCGGTTACCGCGCGCTGAATGCGGGGCAGTCGATGTTTGGCAAGTACGACGATCGCATCTACCAAGAGCTCGCCAGCGACCATCCAATCGACTTGACTCGCTATCAAGTGGCCAGCAATTACCTGGGTCGCTGCGGGCTCATCAACTCGGGTGGGGCCTCGGGCTCAAACGATCTCAGCCAGGCGGTACGCACCGCCGTTATCAACAAACGGGCGGGAGGCATGGGACTGATCAGCGGACGCAAAGCCTTTCAGAAGCCGATGGCGGAGGGCATCGAGCTCTTAAACGCGATCCAGTCGGTTTACCTCGACGAGTCGATCACCATCGCTTAAGCAGCGTCGTTACCGGCCGGAGGGTTCAGTAATCGTCGGCGGCTGCGAAGGAATCCTACGACAAGTAGGTCGAAAGCACGAACTGGGACCACCAGATCCCAATCAGAGGGACCGCGACGGCCATCAGCAGGCCGATCTTGAGGAAGTCAACCGTCTTGCAGCGGCCTGTAGCAAACGCCATCGCGTTGGGAGGCGTCGCCACCGGGAGGCACATCGCCGCCGAGGCCCCGAAGGCCAACGGAATGGCTATTTGCGCCTCGTATCCCGGTAGTATCGAGGCGCCAATCGGGGCCAAGATGTTGGTTGCGGCTGTGTTGCTCATGAAATTTGACAGCACGACGGTGACGTAACAGAGCGAGTAGGTGACCCCGCTTGGCGTGAGATAGTCGAGCGGCAGCGCTCCGACGAACCAATCCGAGAGCCCCGTCTCCGTCACCGCTCGACCGAGCGCTAAGCCTCCCGCCAGTAAAAAGAGCACGTCGTACTGAAGCCCGCGGATGTCTCTGGCCCCCAGGAGTCCTGTGCTGGTAAAGACAACGATCGGTAGGAAAGCGACCGCGGCCGTGGGTATGCCGTGCCATTGAGACGTAAGCCAAATCGTTAGGGTCACGATCAGCGTGGCGATCACGATCTTCTGTCCTGTGGGTGGACGGCCGACCGGGTTGTCCAATTGGGCCCAATCGAAGACGACGGCCGCCTGCTCCTTGGGCATCCAACTCCGCAGCACCGCCCAAGCCAACAGCAATCCGCAAACAGCAGGCGGCAGACCCAATACGATCCAGTCAAGGAAGTCGATATCGATTCCCTTCTCGGACAGCACACCGACAACGATGGCGTTGGGCGGGGTCCCGATGAGGCTCGCCATGCCTCCGAGATTCGCGGCGACGGCGCATCCCATCACAAGGATTGTGCCGAGTCGATTCGGTGCGTTTGCGGATGAAATAACCGGCAGAAGGATCGCGATCATCATCGCCGTTGTGGCCGTGTTCGAAAGGCACATCGACAGGCCAAACGAGACGCTCATGACTCCCAAGAGCAGCTGACTTGGATGCGTCCCAAATCGCCTCAAGACGAGCGACCCCACCTTGCGATCGATGGCGCTACGTTCCATTCCGGCCGCCAAGACGAACCCACCAAAGAAGAGCCATACCAGCGGGTGACCCAGAACGGAAACGAATTGTTCCCAGTCGCGCTCCGAGCGTGCAAAGACCCCTCCCGGCTTTCCCAGGAAGGCAATCTTCAGAGCGATCACCAGGATCCCAACCGCGTAGGCAGGAATCGCATCGCTCACCCAGAGCGATGCCGCCAGCACGAAAATGAACAGCGCCCTCTGTGCAGCCGGTCCCATTGACGAGAACTGTCCAGCCAGGGCGAAGGCAGACGACGCCACGGCAGCACAGACGCCAATGACGACAAGCACTCGTACTCTTGAACGTGGGTCTCCGAAAAGAGCGCTCGGGCTATCGCCGTCGTCGTGGCCAATATCGGATATCAACGCAGTTCGCCAGAATAAGGCCAGAAGTAGGTACGGGGTCGCCTGACGGGATCGCTTCTCGGGAGTGTCTGCGATGGACCGTCGCGTCGCCAGCGGTCCTCGTTTATAGCTTGAGTCGAGCGGTCTTGAAGCAGGAAAGTTTGAGTCGGGAGGACGTGGGCCTGATCGTCAAGCGAGGTGTGGACCACGGCGTCGAACTCTTCGCCGTCGTCGGGGACGGAGTTAGCCCCTTCAGCGTGCTTGGGGTGGCTCCACATCGACTCGACCGGGTCGCACTCCGAGCGGGTAAGCCGGCGGCTGCTCTCGCCCGAGGTGCTTCCTGCCAAGCTTGGCGATCCGCTTCTTGGCCGAGTGGTGAACACTCCTGCGGGCCCCAACTCAGATCAGCGGTCGCCTCGCCTTCCGATGCCGACCCAGCTGAGAGACTCAGCGACGTCGCTGGTTTTGACGTTCTGCCGTTGCGTATCAAAGCAGCGGTCGACGAGCGGTCATGTTGGCGACGATGAAACTAGGCGTCTATCGGACTGACGGAGCGTCGCAGCCTGGGCGGATCAGGGACTAGTCGCCTTTCAGTGCTGAGGCAGTCGATGACTTGGATCGGCCAGCGCGGAGTCGTCATCGATGTTCGCGCGTGGTATCGATCGAGGAGCCGCGATTGTTTCGACACCGCTGGCTGCAGTAGATGACTTGGTCCCAGCACCGACGCCATCTCTTGCGGTACGCGAAGTCACGGCCGCAACGGGGACATCGCTTCGAAGGAGGATTGACGCGTCTGCTAGCCATGATGGGGGCGATTCCGAGACCTACCCTGGCTTGCGGCGGATCGTGGGACGCAGGTGGCTGAGGCCTCCGTCGATCGAGAGCACCTCGCCCGTGACCCAACTGTTCGTCGGGTCAAGAAGCCAGCAGATTGCCGAAGCGACGTCGTCGGGATCGCCGAGCCTGCCAAGTGCATGCATCTCCTCCGACGCCGTGGCGGACGCTTCCTTCGACCAGATCGACTCGGTGAGGGGTGTTCTCACTAAGCCTGGCGCGACGGCGTTGACGCGGAGGCCCCGAGGCGCGTAGGTCGCCGCCGCCGATCGCGTGCGCCCGATGACCCCCGCCGTCGCCGCGGCGATCGCCT
>JBGSJY010000146.1:0-4680 GCA_041741515.1 Pirellulales bacterium
CTCCCCCGCTCCGCTGCCGCCGAGGCGCGAGCCGACGATGGCCGTCGCCCCGTCGGTATCGACGGCAGCGCCAAAGTTGTAACCGGCCCCCGCGTTGCTGGCGGTGAGCTGGGTACCCACGAACGGGAGGGTCAGCGTCGCCGCCGGCGCGACGCCGGCGAGCGCTAGGGACCCTGCCAGGATTAAAATCCGGGGCCCGGAGAGAAGGACAGCAATGGTGCGGCTCATTAGGCGACTCGGGGAGCGTTCCGGGAAGAGCGGTTGCCTCAACAGTTCCAACCGCATCTTGGACCGTTTCGACGGGCAGGTCAAACTATCGGGCGTCCGCAAGACGGCCGAAAGAGTCCCCGCGCGGGGGCCATTGCCGTCCCAACAGGCCGCCGATACGGTTTCGCCGCGGGCCGTGCGGATTCTTCCCGCCTCCCTACCGCCAAGGGCGCCGAGGGACAGTTCCCCGCCCACCAAGGTGCAAGCCGCCCCGCTTGTGGTTAGACTGCAAGCTTGCCGCCGAAGGCCGGCCCCGAGAGGGGTACGCGCCGCCTAGCGCGGCAGGCGGGGAGGGCGTGGCCCCTCCCCTGACAGGAAGGTTCCACCGCTTAGAGGGCAAAACGCCATGTCGATCGTCGCCGACGCCGTCAAAAGCGGTTTCATGCCGATCAACGCCGAGCTGGAGGTCAACAAGCTCTTCCGCGCCTGCGTCAAGTACGAGGCGAGCGACCTCCACCTGAAGGTCGGCAAGCCGCCATTGGTCCGCGTCGGCGGCACCATCCGCGAGTTGCAGCGCGGGCCGATCAGCGACGAGGAGATGGTCAGCCTCCTGCTGCCGCTGATGAACGACCGCAACCGCAAGATCTTCGAGCGTGACGGCGGCGCCGACTTCGCCCACACCGTGAAAGTCGACGAGACCACCTGGCGCTTCCGTGTGAACCTGCTGCAACAGCTCGGCCACATGGGCCTAGTGGCGCGGCGCGTCAACGCCCACATCCCTAACTTCGAGGGGCTGTACCTCCCCCCGACGATGAAGGACCTCTGCACCTACGACCAGGGGATGATCCTCCTAGCGGGCGTGACGGGCTCGGGCAAATCGACCACGATCGGGTCGATGCTCAACTGGATCAACGCCAACTACCGCAAGCACATCCTCACGCTCGAAGACCCGATCGAGTTCGTCTTCACCGAGGACAAGTGCCTGATCAACCAGCGCGAGATCGGCTTCGATGTCATCGACTTCGAGGTCGGGATGAAGCACGCGGTCCGCGAAGACCCCGACATCATCCTCGTCGGCGAGATGCGTGACAAAGAGACCTTCATGACGGCGATCCATGCCGCCGAGACGGGTCACCTCGTGTTCGGGACGATCCACGCCTCGAGCGCGCCGTCGACCATCGGTCGTATCCTCGACCTCTTCCCGCAAGAGATGCACCCCGCCCTGCGCAGCGCGATCGCCTTCAACATGAAGGGGATTGTCGCCCAGAAACTGCTCAAGAGCATCAAGCCGGGCGTGTCGCGGGTGCCGACGGTCGAGATCATGAACTTCACGCCGACGATCCGCAAACTGATCCTCGAAGAGGAAGACGAGAAGCTCGGCGACGCGATCCGCATCGGCGCCGAGGACGGCATGCAGGACTTCACCCAAAGCCTCAAGGGCCTGGTGGACAAAGAGTTGATCGACCGCGAGACCGCCATGGAGGTCGCGCCCAACCGCGAGGCCCTCAAGATGGCCCTCAAGGGCATCTCGGTTAACCAGGGCGGCATTCTCTAAACGTTGCGCCCTGCGGGCGTTTCTAGATAAGGCAACTGAGTTGATGGCATCGGGTATGGTTCGAGTTATTGGACTCCGCGCTGCGTCCCTAGCGGCGGTCGTTGCGGTTTTAACAATCGGCGCCGGCTACGCTCCCGCGCAAGTCGGCGGTCTGGGCGAGCTTGGGGCGGTTCAGAATATCCAGCAAGGGATGGAGAACGGGGGCCGCGATGGCATCGGAGAAAACCGAGCCGCCGAGCAACCCGCCGAGCAACCCGCCGCCGACCCAGCCGCGCAGGCCCCCGCCGACGCCGCCCCCGTTGTCCGCGAGGGCATCGATAAGTGGGACGACACGCACTCGATCTTCCGCCAGCGCGAGCCCTCGCTGAACTGGCTGAAGATGCTGCCAGTGGCGCTGCTCCTGCTGGTCTGGGTCCGCTCCGCCGACTGGATTAACCGCGACGCCCAGCTCTTCGACCTCGGACACAACGTGTGGAACCCCGCGATCGTCGCGCCGTTCGTGATCGCCTTCATCGTGATGCTGCTGATCCCGAACTACTTGATCGGCATCATCCTGCTCTCGCTCGCCTGGCTGGTGCCGTTCGTTGCTTACGTCGTCCACCACAACAAGTCGGTCGAGCCGCACCAGTCCGTCTTCACGTCCAGTTGGTTCCGTTACCAACTCTCCGAGGCGGGCAATTTGGTAGGTCTCAAGATCGGCGCCGAAAAGAAGGCCGACTACCTCCGCGGCCCCGACGTCGACCTCGTCGCGCAGGGCGGTGACGAGCGGGCCAACCAGGCCAACCTGCTCACCGCCCGGCAGTCGCCCGGCTACGTCCACGTCAAAGAACTGGTCGCCGACATGGTCGCCCGCGGGTCGAGCCGTGTGCTGCTGGACTACTCGGCGGAGGTCGTCACGGCGCGCCACATGATCGACGGCGTCTGGCACAACGGCGACGCCCGCGACCGCGAGTCGGGCGACGTGATGCTCGCCGTCATGAAGCAACTGGCGAACCTCAACGTCTCGGAGCGTCGCAAGAAGCAAGACGGCGAGTTCGCCGCCACCTACGAGAAGAAAAAGTACGCCTGCGAGCTCACCAGCCAGGGCGTCAAGTCGGGCGAACGCGTCGTGGTCACGCTCCACGCCGGCACCAAGCAATCAGGGATAAAGACCCTCGAGCAGCTCGGCATGCGGGAGAAGCTGCGCGACCAATGGCTCGAGATCATGAACGCCGACCGCGGGCTGGTCGTCATGTCGGCGCTGCCCGAAGGGGGCCTGACGACCATGATCGACGTGTCGCTGATCGACTGCGACCGCCTGATGCGCGACTTCATCGCCATCGAAGACGCCGCCGCGCCCGAGGGCGAGATCGAGAACGTCCCGCCGCACTTCTACGACGCCGCTAAGGGCGAGTCGCCCGCTCCGATGATCCCCAGCCTGTCACGCAAGTACCCCAACGTCTGGGTGGTCCGTGACTTCGTCGACGCCGAGACCGCCCGCCTGATGATGGAGGAGATCGACCTCGATCGACTCGTCATTACTTCGTGCCACGCCCAGGACGCCGCCGAGGCCTGCCTGCGGATGCTGCAGAAGAAAACGCCCCACAAGGAGTTCGCCCGCGAACTGCTCGGCGTCCTCAACACGCGCCTGATCCGCAAGCTCTGCACCGGCTGCCGGGTGGAGTACGAGGCGACGCCCGCCCTGCTCAAGAAGCTCGGCATCCCCGCCGGCAAGGTGGCCAAGTTCTACCGCACTCCCAAGGCCGAAGAGATTGAGAAGCCGTGCAAGGTCTGCGCGGGGCTGGGCTACCGGGGCCGGACAGCCATCTTCGAGCTCCTCCAGCCCGACGAGCAGTTCCGCCAAAAGCTGCTCAAGGAGCCGAAGATCGACGTCCTCCGCAAGGCCGCCCGCGCCGCCGGCATGCGCACCCTCCAAGAAGAGGGCATCCTGCTAGTCGCCAAGGGCGTCACCTCCCTCCAAGAACTCCAACGTGTCCTCTCCGGCTCCTAGCCCCACAACGCATAGCTCCCCAAGCCAAGAGGCCTCTAGCCTCTAGCCTCTAGCCTCTAGCCTCTCTCTATGTTCTACGCCATCGCCGGCATCGTCTTCTTCGCCACCCTCGCGATGATGGTGCAGATGGGCATCTGGAGTAACCTGATCACCCTGCTGGCGATTGTCATCGGCGGGATCACCGCGTTCGGCGTCCATCAGCCCCTAGTCGTGATGATCGACGAGCGGACCGGCGGCTCCTACACGTACCTGCTCGACTTCTTTGTCTTGTGGCTGGTGTTCGCCGTCGTCGTCGGCCTGATCAAGCTCATCGCCGGCAGGCTCTCGCGGAACCGCGTCAACTTCCCCGACAACGTCGACAACTTCGGCGGCGCCGCGCTCGCCGCTTTCACGGGGTACGTCATGCTCTGTTTCGCCATGGCGACCTTCCATGCCGCCCCGCTGGGGTACGACGTGCTCAGCAGCGCCTACGAGTACGGCGACTCGCCCGACGCGGCCGAGTCGGCCATGGCCGACAAGTTCGCCCCGATGGCGCCCACGATCGCCTGGCTGCGGCTCTGCGATTCGGTGCTCTCGCCCGAGGCCTTCGGCGGCGCCGGGTTCAGCTCCAAGATCTTCGTCGCCGAACACGGCAAGCACCGCAAAGCCAACCAGGCGCTCGACACCGCCATCGTGAAACGCGGTTAAAATATGAACCGCGGCTAAGCCGTGAAGCGCGGCTGAGACGACTGGCCGACCCTTTCGGCGGACCCCTTCCCGCTCTCCCTCGGTATCCAGATCGAGCCCGACATGGACGAACGGCCCTCAACGACGACCGGCGGCATGGGCCTCTCCGACACGCTCGACGACGACGCCGTCGCCTACCGCCCGGTCAGCTCGATCGCCGTGCTTGGCGCCGTGCTGGCGGCCGTCTCGCTGCTTGCGCTGG
>JBGSJY010000147.1:0-4259 GCA_041741515.1 Pirellulales bacterium
CCTCACACGCGGCCTTCGCGACCCCGAGCCCCTCGTGCGCGCAGCGTCGGCCTGGGCGCTGGGGAGGCTCGGGACCGAGGAGGCCGTCGCCGCGCTCCAAAAGCAGTCCTTGTTAGAAGGCGACGAAACCGTCCGCAGCGAAATCACTACAGCCCTCAACCCCACCAATAACCCTCAGCCGTAGGCGGCAGCCCACGGCGAATCAAAGTCCCGCTTGCCGCTGCCGAGGGCTTCCGCCCACGGCTGGGTCACCCCTTACGGGTTGACGTTCGTGCGACGGCCCAAACAATCGATGCTATGACGACCACCCCCACCCCCCTGAAGCCGCTGCGGATCGGCCATCTCGAGATCGGCTTCCCGGTCGTCCAAGCGGCCTTGTCGGGCTACAGCGACTCGCCGATGCGCACGCTGGCCCGCCGGCATGGGGCGTCGTACTCGCTCTGCGAGGTGATGCTCGACCACTTCTTGGTCCACATCAAGCTCCGCAACAAGACGCGGCACCTGCTGCACATCGCGCCCGAAGAGCACCCCGTCGGCGGTCAACTCATGGGCGCCGAGCCCGACGACTTCGGACCCGCCGCCAAGCGGCTCTCCGACGCGGGCTTCGACGTCATCGATATCAACTTCGGCTGCCCGGTAAAGAAGGTCCTCGGCCGTTGTCGCGGTGGGTTCCACCTCAGCCAGCCCGACGTGGCGATCGAGATCATCCAACGCGTCCGCGACGCCGTGCCCGCCGACAAGCCGGTCACTGTGAAGATGCGTCGCGGCGTCGATGACACGCCCGAGAGCCGCGACAAGTTTTTCACGATCTTCGACCGCGCGTACGAAGAAGGCGTCGCCGCGATCACCGTCCACGGCCGAACCGTGACGCAGCGTTACATCGGCCCGTCGCGCTGGGAGTTCCTGCGGGAACTGAAGCAGCACGCCGGCGAGCGCACCGTGCTGGGAAGCGGCGACCTGTTCAACGCCCAGGCGTGCCTCGACATGATCGCTTACACAGGCGTCGATGGAGTGACCGTAGCGCGCGGCGCGATCGGCAACCCTTGGGTCTTCCAACAGGCGCGCGAACTCGCCGCCGGCCGGCCGCTCCCCGACCCGCCTTCGCTGCATGCGCAGCGGGAGGTGATCGCGGAGCACTACCGCTTGGCCGAAGATCTTTACGGCGCCGAGCGCTGTGTGCCCGACATGCGGAAGTTTGCGATCAAGTACGCGCAGCTCCACCCGCGGCATCTCGACGTGCGGGCCGACTTTGTCAAAGTCAAAGGCGCCGGCCAGTGGCGCACCGTGCTCGACCGCTGGTACGCCGAGGACCTGCCGGGCGTGCATCCCGCCATCGAAGAGCCGAACCCGCTGGCGACGGCGGCGGAGCTTACCGCCGTTTAGTCGACCACCGATGACACGGATAGCACGGATAGAGTTCCTATCTGCTCATCCGTAAAATCCGTGTCATCCGTGGTTCTCTTTTTTTCAATGAGTCCAGGCAATGCCGGGACGGAAGTAGCCGAGGTAGGCGGCATCGGTGATGGTCGCCGTCTCGGTGAGCTCCGCGAGCCGCCGCTTGCGGCTTAGCGGTGCAGCAGCCATTTCAACGACAACACGCAAGCGTCCCGTCAGCGGATAGCGCTCCAGCAAACCTATGGCCATGGCCGCGACGATGCGGTTCTGCGGATAGAGCGGGGCGCCCGTCTCGGCGATCGCCCACTCATTGAGCCGGACGCGGCGCCAAGGACCGTCGGCGGGGGCGTCGATGTGGGGTTGAAGGGACGTTGGCAATCGCTCGACCGACGCGGTGTGGACGAAGAGCGTCGCCCGCTCGCCGCGGGGGGCGTAGAGAGCCCAGCCGGGCCACTGGTCCCAGAGGCCCAGCGGGGTGAGCGCCGGGGCGATCACCGCTAAGCCGCAAGCGGCTAGCGCCAGCAGGGATGCTTTGGCGACGGGCTCATCGGCTTCCTCGACGGGGGGCCAGAAGAGCACGACTGTTTGCGCCCCGAAGCCGACGTTCCACAACAGCACCCCGAGCGAGTGCCCCAGAGCCCACGGGCCGAGAACTAGGATCGTCGCCGTGTGCATCGCGACAACGGCGATGCAGCTTGCCTTGCGGAAGCGACGGGCCCAAAGGGACGCGATTAGCAAGCCGGCGATGCCCAGCTCGACCAACGGAAACCCCAGCGCCAGAGCGGCGCGGCCGGCGTTGGACCAACTTGTCAGGTCGAGACCGATGACACTTAGCATCTGCTGCCCCAGCGTCGCGGCGAACTCGGCGTCGAGCTTGGCGACGGCCGAGTAGGCGTAGACAGCGATCGCGACCACCCGCAGCAAGCGCAAGGCTTGTGCTAGAGTCGAGGTCGCAAGGATTACCCCCGCGAGCGCCGCGTGGTACGCCCAGGGTTGCCAGCGGAGCTGGTCGAGGAGCATCAGGGTTGACAGTGCGAGCGTTACGGTGACGACTCCGCGCCGGTAGCCCGGGAGCCCACGACGCGAGCCGTGGGATTGCTGCGAGTACTCACTCCCCTCCCACGACTCGCGTCGGGCGCTCCCGGTCCATTCGCTTGTGAACGCGGCTAGAAGAAGGGGCCGCAACAAGCCGTAAGCGACCATCGCCAACAAGACGAAGTCAATGGCGGGTGGGACCCCATCAAGAGCTGAGAACGGCGCCAATCGTGGTGTGCCGCGCCAGGGGGTCCACAGCCGCAATGTCGCGGCGAGCAGCATCGCCAGCGTGCCGGACCAGGCGAGGACGAGGGCCGTCGCGCGGTCGATTGTGTAGCGGGAACGCGTCATGCCGTCAGCCTAACACGACGGCCGCACGCTTACCGCCACCAGCGGGGCATGTAGCCGCGGAGGCGTTCGCTGAGCGAAGGGGTGGTCGCTTCGGCGGCAGGCTCTTCGGCCGGCTTCGGCGCCGCATCTTGAGCTACCGCGGTCTCGCGGCGCGGGTAGTTCTTGGTGAGGAACCGCGCCCAATAGCTGTCGAGTCGCTCGCGGCACGCCTCGAGCCGGGCCTCGTCGAGCAGCGTCTGCGACGTCTGCAGCAGCCGAACGATGGCGAAGCGCTCGGTCCGCATGTCGATCCCGCCGTGGCCGTCCAGAGGCAAGACGAGGTCCTCCGGACGCAGGTCGTCCACGCTCAGCTCGCCCTCGCCCACCAGCGTAAACCGCAGCCGCATCGCGCCCGACGCGCTGAGTGGCAGGTCGTCCATCGGGAAGACGATCGGCAGCCACTTGCCAGAACCGGCCGGCTCGCCGCTCGGCGGCGACAGTTGTCCCGCTGACGCCGACGCGTGGTTGCGGTAGGGACCGTTCACTTGTTCGAGGTCTATCCGCAGCTCGCAGCCCGGTTGCAGTTGGTGGGGAAGCAGACGCAGTCCGAGCGCCAGTTGCCCCGTCGAAGGCGCCGTGAAAGGCTCGCTGCTGAAGGTCGCCGGCTGGTTGGCGGTCGAGCGGAGTCGCACCGACGTGGCCCCGTCGGCGGCGACGGCCGCGTCGATCGCCGCCCCTTCTCCCAGACGCCAACCCACCACCGGTGACTCGCCGGCGACACCGCTCGTCGGCGTTTCGAACGACGGATTCTGGAGCCGATCGAACGAACGCCTTTTCGTGGTGTCACGGCTCTGCAAGTCGGCGAGTGCTTCGGCGAGCTCTCGTAAGGCTTCCGGCTTGGGATCGACGCGAACGCCCGCCACTCGCACCCCAGCCGCCGCGAAGCGCCAAGCGGCGCTTTGATAAGGCCCGAGCGGGAGATCGAGGACGTGGTCCCCCGCGTCGAACCATTGACTGGCGGGCGAAAGAGTCGCTCCCGGATGCCTCGGATCCACCGCAGCGCCGCGTAAGCGCTGCGGCGTCTGGATCGTGACTTGGACCCGACGGGGCCACGCTGATTGATTAGTGACGACCGCGATCGACCCGCCCTCGCCCAGGTCGTGAGCGAAGGCGTCGATGTCGCGTGCCGCATCGGGGTCACGGGCCGCCTCGGGATCGTCGCCGGTGGACTTCTCGGGACGGGCGACCACGGGGGTCGCCGCGTACATTCGGCGCCGGAGGACAGCGATACTTCGCGCTCCGACGACCAGCCACCCTTCAACACTGCAACCGTCTTGGCCATTACTGGGATGCTTCCCGTTTCATGAATTCTAAAATGTCGTGGTCTTTTTCAAGCGGAATGCCGATGCGCTTGATTTCCCAGCGTAACATGACGCCCGAGTTTTCGGCAACACGTTTGCGCACTTCTTCGCCCAGTCTTTCGATATCGGCGGCGGTCG
>JBGSJY010000148.1:0-3486 GCA_041741515.1 Pirellulales bacterium
GGCGCCCCCGGCGCGCGGCGGGGCCGGCAAGAGCGCGGCGAATAGTTCACCGCGGGCCGGCGCCACCTAGCCGCCCCCCAACCTAGCCGCCCGCTATCGAGCCCTCTCCTCCATTACCCGAAGTCACCGCGACCCCTTTCCTGACCGACGCGATGCCTACGAACAAGCCGCTGATCCATCTGCCCCAGGCGCAGGGCCTGTACGACCCTCGCAACGAACGCGACGCCTGCGGTGTCGGGTTCATCGCGAACGTCAAAGGCGTGGCGTCGCACCAGATCGTCGTCGATTCGGAGGACCTGCTGCGCCGCATGGACCACCGCGGCGCCTGCGGCTGCGAGGAGAACACGGGCGACGGCTCGGGGATCCTCACCGCCGTGCCGGACCGCTTCCTGCGCTCGGCGATCAAGGAAGACCTCGGCGTCGATCTCCCCGAAGCGGGCCGCTACGCCGTCGGCAACGTCTTCCTGCCGCAGCTCCAGGCCGAGCGCGAGAAGTGCAAGGCCGAGGTCGCCCGCATCGTGAAAGAAGAGGGGCAGCGCCTGCTGGGTTGGCGAGCGATGCCAATCAAGCTCGACCTGGCGAACCTCGGCGACACGGCCCGTCTCGCCGCCCCGGTCACCGAGCAAATCGTCATCGAGGCCGCCGACAACGTCGCCGGCGAGGCCTTCGAGCGGAAGCTCTACCTGATCCGCAAGCGCGCCAGCAACCTGCTGCGCCGCGACGAGTCGATGGAACAACGGCAACTGTTCTACTTCTGCTCGCTCTCGACCAAGGTCCTCATCTACAAGGGGATGCTCACCACCGAGCAGCTCTACAAGTACTACCCGGACCTCAAGGACCCGACCTTCGAGAGCCACCTGGCGATGGTCCACTCGCGGTTCGCGACCAACACGTTCCCGAGCTGGGACCGCGCGCAGCCGCTGCGGTTCATGTCGCACAACGGCGAGATCAACACCGTCAAGGGGAACGCCAACTGGATGTTCGCCCGCCAAGGCGTGCTCCAGAGTGATCTCTTCGGCGATGACCTGAAGAAGCTCTTCCCGATCGTCGAGCCCGATTGCAGCGACTCGGGCACGTTCGACAACGCGCTGGAGTTCCTCTTGATGACCGGCCGCAGCCTGCAAGGCTCGGTCATGATGATGGTCCCCGAGGCGTGGCAGAACCACGCCACGATGAGCCCCACCAAGCAGGCCTTCTACGAGTACCACTCCGCGCTGATGGAGCCGTGGGATGGCCCCGCGTCGATCGTCTTTACCGACGGCAAGTACATCGGCGCCGTGCTCGACCGCAACGGCCTGCGCCCCTCGCGCTATTACCTGACGCACGACGACCGCGTGATCATGGCCAGCGAGGTCGGCGTCGTCGACGTCGATCCCGCCAACGTCAAGGCCAAAGGCCGCCTCCAGCCGGGCAAGATGTTCCTCGTGGACTTCGAGCAGGGACGCCTCATCCCCGACGAAGAGCTCAAGGAGGACTTCGCCCAGCGCCAGCCCTACGGCAAGTGGCTCGAAGAGAACCGCATCGAGCTCAACGACCTCCACCCCGAGAACGAGAACCACGGCTTCAAGAGCTCGACGCTGCTGGAGCGCATGCAAGCCTTCGGCTACACGGCCGAGACGATGAACTTCATGCTGCTGCCGATGGTGAAGGTCGAGAAGGACCCGATCGGCTCGATGGGCAACGACAGTTGTCTGGCGGTGCTCAGCGACAAGCCGCGGATGCTGTACGACTACTTCAAGCAGCTCTTCGCGCAGGTTACCAACCCGGCGATCGATTCGATCCGGGAAGAGGTGATCATGTCGCTGGAGTGCTACGTTGGCCCCGAGCTGAACCTGCTCGACGAGACCCCCCAGCACGCCCACCGCCTGCGGCTGCCGCACCCGATCCTCTCGAACGAACAACTCCGCTCGATCAAGCACATCGATCGCGGCGACGACGTCGGCGACTGGCGCTCGAAGACCATCGACATCACCTGGGCCAAGGAAGAGGGCGCGGCGGGCCTGAGGCCGGCGCTGGAGCGGATCTGCGCCGCGGTCGAGAAGGCGGTCGATGACGGCTACGCCATCGTCATCCTCTCGGACAAGAAGACCGACGCCGATCGCGTCCCGGTCAGCGCGCTGCTCGCCGTGGGGGCCGTGCACCAGCACCTCGTGAAGACCAGCAAGCGGACCCGGGTCGGCATCGTGGTCGAGACCGGCGAGGCCCGCGAGGTCCATCACCACTGCCTGCTTGTCGGCTACGGCGCGGACGCCATCAACCCGTACCTCGCCTTCGAGTCGTTGTGGCGGGCGCGGCGTGACGGTCTGCTCGACGACGGCGACGCCCAGCTCCCCCCCGAGGAGTCGGGCGAGGGCGACGAGCACCCCACCATCGAAGCGGCCGCCGACGGCGAGGCAATCGACCCGGTCACCGCCGCCGACCACGAACTGGTGCGCAAGTACCGCACGGGCGTCGCCAAGGGCATGCTCAAGGTGATGGCCAAGATGGGCATCTCCACGCTGCAAAGTTACAAGGGCGCGCAGATCTTCGAGGCGCTCGGCCTCAAAGACGAGGTCATCGACCTCTGCTTCACCGGCACCGCCAGCCGCGTGCAGGGCGTCGGTTTCGACGTGCTCGGCGAAGAGGCGATCCGCCGCCACAAGCTCGGTTATCCCGGCGAGGGCCATCGCCGCCTGACGGTGCTCCCCAACCCGGGCGAGTTCCACTGGCGGGCCGAGGGCGAGCGCCACATGTGGGACCCCAAGAGCATCGCCGACATCCAAGTCGCCGCCCGCAACGGCGATAAGGACGCCTATAAGCGTTTCGCCGACCACATCAACTTCGACGCCCGCACCCGCTGCCAGCTGCGCGGGCTGCTGGAGTTCAAGAAAGAGGGCAACGGCGGCCCGATCCCGATCGACGAGGTCATGTCCGCCAAGGATATTGTCAAGCGGTTCTGCACCGGCGCCATGTCGTTCGGCAGCATCTCGGCCGAGGCGCACGAGACGCTCGCCATCGCCATGAACCGCCTGGGCGGCAAGAGCAACACGGGCGAAGGGGGCGAGGACCCCGCGCGCTGGACCCCCGACCCCAACGGCGACTCGCGCCGCAGCGCGATCAAGCAAGTCGCTTCGGGCAGGTTCGGCGTCACGATCAGCTACCTCACCAACGCCGACGAGATCCAAATCAAGATCTCGCAGGGAGCCAAGCCGGGCGAGGGAGGCGAGCTCCCCGGCCGCAAGGTCGATGACTACATCGCGCGGATCCGTTACTCGACGCCGGGCGTCGGCCTGATCAGCCCGCCGCCGCACCACGATATCTATTCGATCGAGGACCTCGCGCAGCTCATCTACGACCTGAAGAACGCCAATCGAGCGGCGCGGGTGAGCGTCAAGCTCGTGTCGGAGGTGGGCGTCGGCACCATCGCGACGGGCGTCGTGAAGGGGCACGCCGACCACGTCCTCATCGCCGGCGACGGCGGCGGCACCGGCGCGTCGCCCCTCACCA
>JBGSJY010000149.1:0-18080 GCA_041741515.1 Pirellulales bacterium
GCTCAACGAGGACGCCAAGCGCCGCCGCGACGCCGCCATGGAGGCGCGGGGCGAAAAGCCCAAGGCCCGGTTCGACCTGCCGGGCGTGATCCGTGAGGTTTACGCCGAGCGGGCCCGCACCGGCGCCGACGAGGTTTACCCGGTCCACCACCGCGTCACTTACACGCTCACGGTGAAGGACGCGTGCGACCGCGTCGCCCCCAGCGCGACGGTCCGGGCTTGGCTCCCCTTCCCGCAAGAGTACCGCCAGCAGTCGCGGGTGCATCTGCTCGGCAGTGCGCCGGAGGTGAAGGAGGTGGCGCCCAACGGCTCGACCCATCGCACCGTTTACTTCGAAGAGACGATCGGCGCCGACGCCAAGCCGCCCCAGTTTGAGGTTGAGTATGAATTCGTCACCGCGGCTTATTGTCCCGACCTCGATCCCATCGGCGTTGAGCCGTACGATACCGACAGCGAAGTCTACCGGGAGTTCATCGCCGAGCGGCTGCCGCACATCGCGTTGACGCCCGCGGTCCGCGAGCTTGCCGCCAAAATCGTCGGCGACGAGACCAATCCGCTGCGCAAGGCGCTGCGGGTCTTCACCTGGGTGTCGAAGAACATCACCTGGATCGGCGAGATGGAGTACGCGGTCCTGCCGAGCCTGTCGCTCAAGGGGATTACGATGCGCTGCGGCGATTGCGGCGTGCAGAACACGTCGTTCGTCACGCTCTGCCGGGCAGCGGGCGTTCCGGCGCGTTGGCAGTCGGGCTTTGGCACGAAGCCCGGCGAAGAGAACATGCACGATTGGGCCGAGTTCTACGTCGAGCCTTGGGGCTGGCTCCCCGCCGACGCCTCTTACGGCCTCCAGAAATCCGACGACCCCCAGGTCCGCGATTTCTTCTGCGGCCGTATGGACCCCTACCGGATGATCGTGAACCTCGACTACGGCCGGCCTCTCGACCCGCCGAAGACGAGTTACCGCAGCGAGCCCAACGACTTCCAACGCGGCGAGATCGAGATCAACGGCCACAACCTCTACTTCGACGAGTGGGATTGGGCGCTGAAGGTCGAGACCAAGCGGGTGGAGTAACTCCTTCTCAAGCACCCGCGCTGTTGTCCTCGACTCTCGATTGGTCGGAAAGACTCTTCAACCACTTCCAAGGAACTGTCGGCATGGCCGAACGACCGACTGTTCTCGCGGCCCTCGTCGCGCTGCTTCTGGTGGCGGCGTTCGCACCGGTCGTTGCTGCACAGGCGACGCCGAACATCGTTCTCATCCTGGCGGACGACCTGGGCTGGAATGACGTCGGCTACCACGGCAGCGCGATCCGCACGCCGCGGATCGACGAGCTGGCCCGAGAAGGCGTCGAACTGGACCGCTTCTACGTCTGCCCGATCTGCACGCCGACCCGGGCCGGCTTGATGACGGGCCGCTATCCGCACCGCTTCGGGCTGCGTGACACGGTCATCCCGCCGTGGCGAGATTACGGCCTCTCAACCGACGAGGCCTGCCTGCCCGAGTTGCTCGCAGCGGCGGGCTACGAACGACGGGCGTGCATCGGCAAATGGCACCTGGGCCACTCGCGGCGCGTCTACCACCCGTTGTCGCGAGGCTTCACCTCGTTCTACGGCCACTACAACGGAGCCATCGACTACTTTACCCACCTGCGTGAGGGAGAACTCGACTGGCACCGCGGCTTCGAGGCGAGTCGCGATAAGGGTTACTCGACGACGTTGATCGCCGAGGAAGCGGTGCGGTTCATCGAGGCGTCCGACGACGACGCCCCTTTCCTGCTCTACCTACCATTCAACGCGCCGCACGCCCCGCTGCAAGCCGAACCCGCCGCGCTCGAGGCTTACGACATAAAACCCACCCGGGGCCGCGGCGCCAAAAAAAGGGCCACCTTCAGCGCGATGGTCAGCGCGCTCGATACGGCGATCGGCCGCGTGCTCGACAGCCTCCAGCAGCGTGGTCTCGCTGACAACACGCTGGTCTGGTTTTTCAGCGACAACGGCGGCGAAACGCAGCAAGGAGGAAGCAACCAGCCGCTGCGTGGCGCCAAGCACACCGTCTGGGAAGGCGGCGTCCGCGTCCCAGCAATCGTCCGTTGGCCCGCCAAGATAGAAGGAGGCCACCGCTCGACGGAACTGTCCGCGTACATCGACGTGCTCCCCACAGTGCTAGCCGCCGCTGGGCCAACTACATCAGCCCTGCACCAACCGTTCGACGGCGTCGATCTCCTACCAGTGCTAACCGGAAAGGCCGCCGCCCCCGATCGCACGATCTACCTCGGCCAGAATGCCGTCGTGAGCCAAGAGTGGAAACTCAAGGACGGCAAGCTCTACCACCTCACTGACGACCCCCGGGAGGCGACCGATGTCGCCGCCGAACACCCCGAGGTCGCGGCGGAGCTAAGCGAAACGCTCAAGCGGTACGAATCGCTTGCCTCGAAGGAGAGTCTCCCCGACTACGGCGCAGGCCGTGAGGAGTTCGTGGCGCCGAAGGACTGGGCGATCGAGCCGTGATTCAGCATGAGCGTGGTCGATGATGGCTACGATGGAGCACTCCGTTCTGGCTTCCACGGGCGGGGCGCCATCAATTGTCTGCGGACTCTTCATCGGGCCCGCCGGTCTTCTCATCCTCTGACTTTGGGCGCTTCTCGCCTCCGGTCGCTTCAAAAATCAGCTTGTAGCGGAGCGTTTGCACGCGGGGCGGGCCGGCGCCTGGGACCATGATCGGCGTTTGGCCGCAGTAGATGGCGCCGGGCTGGAGCACCAGCGGCGTGACATTTAGATTCGGCGGGACGGTCCGACCCGGCTCGACGCTGGCTGGCTGCGGCTTTTCGCCTGACTCTTTCAGTGACGTCAGATCCACTAGCTCGACTTCGTCAAACTCCTTTTTCTTAGCAATGCGGGTCCAGGACTCGTCCGGTGCGCCGGCTTGCATGGTTGGCGGGCGGTACATCATTCGCTGGTCGGCGACGAAGAAAAACAAGCCTTCCTTCGTCTGTCGGACGTTGAGCCACGTGCTTGGGAATCCCATGTGCGCGAGCTGGCCGTTGATGAAGGGGAGATTCATGACTTGATCATCACCGTCGCCCTCCTTCCCATCGGCTTCTTTGTGAGCAGGATCAATAATCCGCCACACGACGCGCACCGATCCGTTGATAGCCGGTTGGAGCCGAACTTCGATCGGTTGGCTGTGGCCGGGCTTCACGCGGAGCGTCTGCGGGTCGGGAACGTACCCGTCGCGATAGACGTTGACCACGTAGACGCCCGGGAAGAGGTCCGCCGCGGCGGCGCCGTCGGAGGTCGTAACGAGTTGGACCGTTTGGGCCTCGGTACCGGCAGACTGGGATGGGCGGATGAAAATTCTCGCGCTCTCGACCGGGTCGCCCTCGACGCTGAGCACCTGGAAGGCTGTCTTAACGAGGTCCTTGTCGCCTCGTCGCTCGGCGCGGAGCTCGCCGAGGTCGCGGACATGGTCCTCGCCGCCACTGAACTTGTACTCTTTGGCGTCGTAGGCCGGATCGGTAAGGCGTAGCTCGACCGTCTCTCGGCGCGAAGAACGCCGCGCCATGTAGGAGCAGAGGAACCAACCGTCGGCGAATACTTCGAGCTTCGTGTCGCTGCTAGAGAGCGTCAGCGACTGTTCGGGAACCGCGTCCCCCTTCTGATCCACCAACCGAAAGGCAGCGGCCAGCAGCACCTCATCGCCCGGCAGGGCGGCGCCGCTGGCGAGCTGTGCGTTGAGCTGGTCGTAACGCTTAACGAAGGGCCGCGGACGTTGCTCCAGCTCGCAACGCTTGGCAATGCGACGGCGCAAGTCGGGCGCCTGCGAGGGGTACTGCTCCTCGACCGCTGCGTAATGGTCGTCGAGCACTCCCTTGGCGAGCCGCCCCTGTCCGGCGCCCACCAGACTCTTGGCGTACCAGTAGGCGATGCGTGCGTCGTTGGGAGCTAGACGGTAGGCTTCCTCCAAGAAACCGGGCTCGGCGGCGGTGTCCTCTTTGGCGGCTTGGGTCTCGAGCCAGCGAATGAGCAGACGCTGCGCCCGGTCGGCGTCGTCGCCCCCGTCGTGACCTTCCTCGGCAATCCGCGCGACCTCGGCGAGCGGCACGCGAAGCGTCCCCGCACCGATGCGGACGACCACGTCATCCCCTTCCGACGAGACCTGACCCACCAGCTCCGCACCCGAGCGGAGCACCACCACCTGATCGGCCCGCAGATCCGCGGCGGCGAGGGTTGCTAGCAGCAGGAACCAACTCGAGAGGACGCGACGCATGGGCTATTCCACCGGGAAGCAGGAGGGAATTGTGCCGATGCCGACATGATATTCCGTGTTGGCGGCGATTGCGTTCATTTTTCTGGGCGTTCCCAATTGAATGGCATCCCGACAGCGTCATCGGAGAATTAGCAGCACGCAACAAGAGAAAAGCGAGCCGGCAATCTGCCGGCTCGCTTTTGCTTTACTTGGCTGCCCTGCGGCACGGTGGCAATTTGAGCGTTCATCGCCGCCGGGTCTTCAAGGGAATGGTCGCCGGCTACTTCATCCCGACCACCACTCCCAGTCCTACTCTGTTTAGAACCTTGCCTACAGAGATGGCGCCCACAATTGCAACAGAAGCCTCAATGATCACCACAGCCGACGGCGGTAGGGCGGCGTCATCTAGCAACGCGATCCGATCGAGTAGACGAAGGATGAGTAGGTGTACGGTGAAAATGGCTAAGGATGCTCCGCCGATCAAGCTGATCGCTCCGCAAGCAACTTTGATCCAATTGCTCTGGTCGTAGCTTGCTAGGCTGGATGAACCCGATTCCCGGAATGTCAGCACCAAGATGCAGAGCGACATCAGGGCCACGCACGGGCTGAAGTACAATTCGACGCCGACGACTCCGTGCGGTTCTAGGATTTCGTTCTGCCACGCGCAGAGCATCACCGTGGTCGCTAAACCGATGAGCGAGAGTTGCGCCAGCAACTCACTCGGGCGGGTGTGAGCGAGCCGCACCCCTACAAAGAAGTAGGGAAGCCAAAAGAAAAGAGTCCGCCTCTCCAAGACTTCAAAAACACCAAAATTGTGGATGAGATAGGGCGCCGCGAGCATGACGGGGATCGAAACGCCATACGCAACCGCGCCGAGTCGCTCGACTCGACGCAGCCACGGAGACAGCAGCAGCAATTGAAACAAGACGATGAAGAAGTACTGGCCGGGCCAGCCATACCCGCCGATCCAGCTGTTGACAATCGACTTCCACGGAGTCGGCGGACCCTCCGAGAAGCTATTGAAGAGCGTGACGTAGAGGACGGTCCAGAACGCGTACGCCGCGAACAGCACTGTGAATCGCTTCCAGATAATCGCGGCGTGCTTGCAGGGATCGGCGCGGATCAGCGACAGTTCTAAGTAGTAGGACCAGATGCCGACAAACACGGGCACGCAGAACCTGAGCGGCCAATCGGAGTCCGCCCCCGCGTGGATCAAAACGACGGCGATGATTGCTAGCGCCTTTGTGACGTCGGGACCCAGATCACGTGCCCGACCCAGATCACGTGCCCGACTAGGTCGGGCCGTCGTCTCGACGGGGATTGGAGGTCGGCCGGGAGCGCCCGGCCCATCGACTCCCTCTGCTGAATCGGCGGATATCGGCATAGGCTGCGAGCGAGAGTGCAATTGTAGTGAGTTGCAATTGACGGTCGATGCAATTATCGAAGCGGATCATCGTCTTCTGACCAAGCTGTGGGCTCATCCAAGCCTGGTAGAACAGCTCGACGCTAAAGGCGGCCCGGACAGTTCCGGACCGCCTTGGGGAACTAACAGTCCTCGCATCACCGCTGGCGGCGGTTCTACTTCTTAATCCGCTTCACAAACTTCGGCCCGCCATACAGCGCGGCGTCGCCGAGTTGCTCTTCGATCCGCAGCAGTTGGTTGTACTTCGCCATTCGGTCGCTGCGGCTCGCGGAGCCTGTCTTGATCTGGCCGGTGGCGAGCGCCACGGCGAGATCGGCGATCGTGCTGTCCTCGGTCTCGCCCGAGCGGTGTGAAGCGATCGACGTGTAGCCGTTGTCGTGCGCGAGTTGGATCGCGTCGATCGTCTCGGTGAGCGTGCCGATCTGGTTCACCTTGATAAGGATGCTGTTGGCGATCCCTTCGTCGATGCCGCGCTGCAGGCGCGTGACGTTGGTGACGAACAGGTCGTCGCCCACAAGCTGGCACTTGTCACCGATCTTGTCGGAGAGCAGCTTCCAACCGTCCCAGTCGTCTTCGCTGCAGCCGTCTTCGATCGAGCAGATCGGGAACTTATCGACCCATGAGGCCAAGAGATCAACCATGCCGACCGGGTCGAGCTGCTTGCCGTCGATCGTGTAGACCCCCTTCTTCGTGTCGAAGAACTCGGTCGCCGCGCAGTCCATCGCGAACCAGACCTGCTCGCCGGGCTTGTAGCCGGCCTTCTCGATGGCGGTGAGGATCACGTCGAATGCCTCGGCGTTGGCGCCCAGGTTCGGGGCGAATCCGCCCTCGTCACCGACCGAAGTGGACATCTTCTTGTCGCTGAGCACCTTCTTCAGGTGATGGAATATCTCGCACCCGCAACGCAGCGCTTCGCTGAAGTTGTCGAAGCCCAGCGGCATCACCATGAATTCTTGGATATCGACCGAGTTGTCCGCGTGCGAGCCGCCGTTGAGGATGTTCATCATCGGCGCCGGCAGCAGCCGGGCATTCGAGCCGCCCAGGTAGCGGAACAGTGGCAGGTCGCAGTAGTTGGCCGCCGCGCGGGCCGTGGCGAGCGAGACGCCGAGGATCGCGTTGGCGCCGAGCTTCGACTTGTTCGGGGTGCCGTCGATCTCGATCATCCGCTGGTCGAGGCCCACCTGGTCGAGGGCGTCCATGCCGATCAGGTCGTCGGCGAGGATGTCGTTGACGTTCTCGACGGCCTTGAGGACGCCCTTCCCCATATAGACGTTCTTGTCGCCGTCACGCAGCTCATTGGCCTCGTGGGCGCCCGTGCTGGCGCCGGAGGGGACCGCGGCCGTGCCCTGCGAGCCGTCGGACAGGGTCACGTCGCACTCAACCGTCGGGTTGCCGCGGCTGTCGAGGATTTGGCGGGCGCGGACATCGACGATCGTGCTCATGGGAGGGCCTTGAGGCTTGAGGTGAGGCTTTTTGCGGTTGGCGTGAGCCGGCACGTCCCGAGCCTGGGGCCGCCTGAGGCCCTCCCGCTCGTCTTCCGAAGCCAGCTGAGAGCCGCCATTCTAGGGCCCCCATGCGGCCTGTCGAGCGGGCCAATAATCGGCGATCAATCACCCCGAGGGCGTTGCGCCGCCGCCGGCAGTCGGCCTAATCGGACATCCCCCACGTTGCCTCTCACCGCTGGGATCAATCGACATGGCGCTTCTGATCTCCACGCAACGCTATTTCGCCGCCCTTGTGATGATGCTTGCCGTAGTCGCAAGCCCCGCCCTCGCTGACGAGGGCGCGTCTCTTGAAAAGCCCACGTATTTTGATCTGACAACCATCGACCATCTCGGCAATTTGTTCCCCGGTGGGCCTTTGGAAATCCCGGAAAGGGCGGGTAAGCCCCAGCCGCCAGTCTTCATCGGGCCGGGGCAGTTTGAACCGTCCGCGCCGAGTAAACCCCTTCTGCCGGCCCATGTGCGGCCAGCCGTCTCGACGGCGACCGCGTCGGCCGTGAGGGGAGTGAACGATTTTGGGTTCGATCTTTTCCGCAATCTGCGAACAACCAAGAGCGACGACAACTCGCTGGTCTCGCCGATGAGCATCCAGAGCGCGTTCGGCATGACCTACTCCGGCGCCTCCGGGCGGACGGCCGCCGAAATGGAGGCGGTCTTCGGCTTCGACGCCGACACACACGCCGGGCTCGGCGCCTTGATCCAAGACCTCAACTTCCAGCGCGACGGGCGCGAGCTGCGTGTCGTCAATCGCCTGTTCGCGAGCGAGCAGTTGCAGATGAAGGACGACTTTCTCGCTGTGACCCGCGACCAATACGGCGCGGCGGTCGAGCGGCTCGATTTCTTCAACAACCCCGATCCAGCTCGGCAGCACATCAACGGTTGGGTGGAAGATCAGACCAACCAACGGATCAAGGACCTGCTCCCAAGCGGGTCTATCACGAGGGACACGTCGCTCGTGCTGGTGAACGCCCTCTACCTAAACAGCGACTGGAAGCACGGATTCCACGAGTCGGCGACCCGTGACGAGGCGTTCTACCGAAGCGACGGCACGGTGAGTCTCGTTCCCACGATGCACCAACAGAGCAAGTTCCGCTACGGCGACTTTGACGGCTATCGGATGCTCGAGCTGCCGTACGCCGGCGATGACCTGTCGATGGTGATCGCTCTACCGGATGAGATCGACGGTCTGACCTCGCTAGAGTCGAGCTACACGTCCGAACAATTCGCAGCGGACATCACAGCGCTGAGGACGAAGGAGGTCGTGCTTTCGCTGCCCAAGTTCACGTTCGAATCGACCGAGCGCCTCGACGAACCGCTCAAGCAGCTTGGCGTGGAGGCCGCGTTCGGTAACGCGGACTTTTCCCTGATGGCGGATGGCGGCTCCGCGATCGATGGCGTCTACCACAAGACCTTCATCGATGTGAACGAATCGGGGACGGAAGCGGCTGCGGCAACGGCGGTAGCAATAGTTAAAACTACCGCCTACACGCCCTACGTACCGCCGACGGTGTTCACCGTCGATCGATCCTTCCTTTTCGCCATCCGCGACACCCATACCGGGGCCGTGTTGTTCCTCGGTCGGATGGGCGATCCCACGGGCGGCAGTGGCGGCAGCGTGCAAGTCGCCGATTTGAACGTCCCGGAGCCGACGAGCGTCGTGATGGCGGGCTTCGCTCTGGCCGCTTTAGCAGGCCGCGTGCGACGGTAGGCCCGGTCGCTATTCGGAACTGCTATCGTGCCTAGGCGCCCCCCTTCGGAAGGGCTATGTGCGCTGATTGGGGGGATAATTCGCCGCCGCCCGGGCGAACCTCTATAGACGGCCCCCCGTCGGAACGGCCCAACCCAAGACGGATGGGCCGCCGGCGGTGATAATGATGGGGCCGGCGTCTCGGTTTGACGTCGCCCCCCTGGACTGCCTCCGTTGACCGCACCGCCGCTCCGATTCGTCCGTCCCTGGTCCTTCGCGCCGGTGGCTGCGCTGCTGGTCGGGCTGGCTGGAGTATTGGCTGCCGGGCCAGCGGCGGGCTTTGTCCCCTCCAACGTCACCGACGACGCTTCGCGGTGGCAGTTCACTTCCGCCGGGTCGACCGGCACGTCGGGAAATCCCGTGCGGCTCACCTGGAGCTTGATCCCCGACGGAACGCCCGTGCGACGGGTCGATAACCCGTCGCTGACCAAGCCGAGCGACTTGATCGCGAAGTTCGACGCCACGTTCGGCGCCGGGCCGGGGGGAACGGACCTTACGCTGCGCCCGTGGTTCACTTACTTCGACCAGGCGTTCGCGCGCTGGAATGAACTGGCCGGCGTCACTTATACGTACGAGCCGCGCGACTCGTCGCTCGCCCATGGATCGGGGACGGGCGTCAACGGCGTCCGCGGCGACGTGCGGATCGGCGGCATCGGCATGGACGGCCTCGCCGGCACGCTCGCCTACAACTACTTCCCCAAGGACGGCGGCGACATGGCGCTCGACACCGACGATCTCGGCGGCATCCTGAGCAACAGCGCCAACAACTACCGCCTGCTCCGCAACGTCATCATGCACGAAGCGGGCCACGGCCTCGGGCTCGACCACTCTTCCAGCAGCGACGCCAACTTCCTGATGGAGGCATCGATCAACGGGACCTTCGACGGCCCCCAGCACGACGATCTGCGTGGCGTCCACTGGTACTACGGGGACGTCTTCGAAAAGGCCCCCGCCGGCCGCAACGAGACCGCCGCGCTCGCGACGCCGCTCGGGCTGCTGCAGCCCGGCGCCGCGCTGGCGATCGGCACAGCCGGAAGCGGCACGGTGGTCGACCCGGGAGAGACTGACTTCGTCAGCATCAGCAACGAGAGCGACATTGACTTCTTCTCCTTCACGGTCGCGACGCCGCTGAGCGTCAGCCTGTCAATGACGCCGCGCGGCGCCACGTTCACTCAGGGCACGACGGCCTTCAATACAACGACGACCAGCAACCTGTCCCTGGCACTGTTCGGCAGCGATGGCGTGACCTTGCTCGCCGAGTCGGCAGCGGGCGCCGCGGGGGTCATCGAGTCGATCACAGGCTTTTCACTGACCCAGCCGGGGACTTACTACGCCCGCGTCCGCGGGCCCGTGACGGCCGCCGAGCAGGTCGCGCAGTTCTATCAGCTCGATCTGGCAGCGGCCTCGCTGCTGCCGCCACTCATAGGTGACTTCAACGCCAACGGTCTGGTCGACGCCGCCGACTACACGCTCTGGCGGGACCAAGAGGGCCAATCGCTCACCGCCTATACCGGCGCCGACCACACGGGCGACGGCCACGTCGATGCGGCCGACTACGCCCTTTGGCAGACGCACTACGGCGAGTCGCTCAGCAGCCTTGCGGTCGCCGTTCCCGAGCCAAGCGCCTTCATGATGGCCTTGATGACGATGCGATTCCTAGCCCCCTCGCGCAGGCGTAACGCAATGCCCAAAAAAGCCGCCTCACCGACCCGCGCCCATCAGCGATAGGTGCAGACCGGTGAAGAGGCCTATACGATCTATGCTTATCACTTGCCGAAAGCATCTCGCCTGATGCCCGACAAACTCGTGACGACTGCTATGACCAGCATCGACGCGGCGCTCGCCTCTGGCACCGCAGACACTAGGCTCGTGGAGCCGTAATTGTCACGCCACGCTTGCAAATGCTCGGGCGAGAAGCGTCCGCCCAAGTTGTCGCGATAGACGGTGAAATCGGCTGCGTCGATGTACCCGTCGAGGTTGAAGTCGCCCATGAGCTCGCCGTACCAGTTGTTGTCGAGCTTGATATCGACCCGCATGTTGCCGGCCTCGCCGTAGCCTCCGTAGACCCCAAAGTCGTCGTTAAAATCGGCGTCGAACCCCGTCGCGGCGATCAGATAAGTGCCGGCGGCGAGGTCGCCATAGCGGCCATAGGCGCCGAAGCTCAATTCGCTCTTGAAGCTGTAGCCTGAATCGTCATCGGTTGCGACCAGATTCCCGTCTAGGTCGTAGAGAGCGACTTCCGTATCAACTAGATCACTGCGGTCCAGATTGATGATGAGACTGTCGTTGCCACCGGCAGTGATATTGTCGGAGATCGAGAAGCGATAGAACGCCGCCCCCCCCCATTGGTCGATCCATTGCGGTTCTGCCGCGGTCACTCCCTGACCGAGAGGGCCCAGCTCGACGCCGGTAATCAAGTTGGTTCCCAAGTACCCTTCTTGATTGGACGATGAACTCGCGTCGAAGTAGGACCCGTGTTCCGTGTCGAAGGCGGAGCTGGCGAGATAGTAGTAACCGGCCGGCAAGTCCTGGGATTCGTTGGCGCCGAACGCCAGCCTAGCTCGGAGGCTACCGTTCGAGTCGTCGTTCGCAGCGACGAGGTCTCCTTGCGCGCCATAGAGACCAAGCTCCGAATCACCGATGTAACCGTCCTGTCCAACTTGGGTGGTCGTGATCATCGCGAAGCGATTGCTGGCTGCGGAAATGTCCTCTGGCACATAGAACGATCGCCATTGAATCTCACCCCTGCCAAGCTGCTGGGCCCATGACGTGAGCTTCCCGGCCCCGTTGCCGTTCATGCCCAGGTCTCCGAGGTAGGACGACGGGGAGAAACGGTAGCCCACGTCGTCCAGCAACGGCGTGTCGATGTCGGCAGGCCCATTGAAGTAACCCGCTTGTAAGCCAATCGTTCGAGTCGAATCTTGAATGCCTATCGAGAGGCCCCGATCGGGTCGCTGTTGCAGACTGTCGTACTGCAGCTCGATGTTTCCCCCCTGCTCATGCAAAACGATCTCGAACGAATTGGGATTAAGATTTCCCGCGATGTGCTGGATATCGTAGTAGCCGACAATAAACTCCCTCGACCCTTCTACGCCGCGGGTCTCGGCGTAAATCGAGCCACCTGCGGGCGGATACAAGTCGGCCCAACCAGCGGCGATCGTGGCGGCCGGTCCATTCTGAGTGGGGAATGACAGACCGTCACAACAGTAGGAACCGGTGTCCGAGAAAGAGACGAATCCGTTCGAGCTGACGTTGACCGTATCGTAATAGAGGTCGTTGTAGTTGAAGTAGAATCCGAGCGGCACATTCACAGACTGGTCGTCATCAAGTGATAGCTGCGAACCCGTCGAACGGACGTCGCGAAAGTTGTAAACCGACCGATAGCCAAAATTCTCGAGTGCGTCGGGGCCGGTCGATGACAATTGGGCCTCCGCACTCTTCGATACGCCTAAGCAAACGCTACCGATCAGAACCAGACCGCACCACCGACTCGGTTTGCACTGCACGCGACGCTCCATGTTCGACTCCTAATAGAGTTCTGAAAGCGAGCTTTAGAAAAGTGATCGCTAAATTGACGGCTCGTCACTTCGCGATTCACACGACGCCACGTCCCTATTCGCGACACAGTTCGCGAAGAAGTTAACGTAGGAACGTGCAAAAAGCACGGCGCGCACGCAGCTTTCCATTAGTCCGCCATCTTTGACAACTCGCTCGCTCGCTAACCCATTTTTCCCAAATTGCCTATTCTCCAGAGCGGCGCCCTGCGTTTGCACGCTCCATGCACAGAGGAATGCACGCAGCACGCACACTTCGCTTCAGCTAGTCGCCTGACACAACCTATCGACGGTTGAATTCCTGGAGCCTGCCAACTACCCGTCGCGAGCAACTCTTCGCCAATCGCCTGCGTGAGGCCTCCTCCTCGGGCTGTCTATTCGATAATTAGCGATGCGGCTCGCGATGCAAACCGATCTCCGATCAAAAAGATCACCAGCGTGCCGACGACCATCGTCATGTTGGCGTGCAGGGGGTTCTGTAAGTACGGCGGTAGCTCGATCAGCGCTGAGAAGGTCATCCAGAGGATTGCCAGCACACCGATAGCGGCCGCCGTCGCTGCCGAAAAATTCGTCGCGCGGCGCGAGAGGATGCTCAGTAGGAAGAGCCCGAGCACGCCGCCTGAGAACACGCCGGCGAGCAACCACCACGCGTCGAGGGCCGATTCGGCGCCGATCAGGGCGTAGCCGATCGCGGCGCTAGCGACTCCCCAGAAGAGCGTCGCGATCCGCAGCGTCATCAGCGATTCGCGATCCCCGGCCTGGGGACGCAGGTAGGGCTTGTAAAGGTCGCAGAGGGTGAGCGTCGCCATCGCGTTGAGGTTCGAGTCCATCGACGCGGCAAAGATCCCCGCGACCACCAGCCCCGCCCCGCCCGGCGGCAGCTGGGTCGCGATGAAATGCGGGAAGATCTGGTCCGCCGTGATCCCGGCCGGCAATAGCTCCGGCTGCTGCCCGTAAAAGACCCACAGCGCCGTGCCGATGAAGAAGAAGATCGCCGCCAACGGGACATAGAGCGCCATCGTCAGGTGCACGCCCCGCGCTGCCTCGCGGTCGCTGCTCGCCGTGAGGTAGCGCTGCACGTAGCTCTGATCGACGCCGAGGTTGCCCAGGTGCGTAAAGACGCCGAACAGCAGCACCACCCACACCGTCGGCCCCGTCAGGTCGGGGCGCCAACTCCCCAGCGAGAACTTGCCGGCCTCCCAACCCTGCTCAGCAATCGCAGCGACGCCGCCGTCCGTCTGGCCGACGACGGCAGAGAGACATAGTAGAGTCCCCGAGACCAGCGCCATGCTCTGCAGCACGCCCAGCCAGATGACCGCCGACATGCCGCCGGCGAACGAGCAGAAGGTCATTAGGCCTGCCGTCAGCGCGATCGTCGACGTAATTGACCACCCCGTCAGCGGCGCCACGACCAGCGCCAGCAGGTAGATGATCATCCCGGTCCGGGCGAGCTGCGTCAGCAAGAAGCAGACCGTGGCGTAGGTGCGGGCCCAGCGACCGAAGCGGTGCTCCAGGTGCTCGTACGCCGAGACACTCTCGGAGCGCCGGAAGAACGGAACGAACCAGGTCGCCCCGATAAGGCCCGCTACCGGCGCGGCGATCGAGAACACGAAGGCGTTCCAGTCGTCCCCGAACGCCTTGCCGGGGTTCGCCAGGAACGAGATGCTGCTGACGTACGACCCAAACATCGATAAGCCGATCGCCCAGCCCGGCAGCGACCGCCCCGCCGTCATGAACTCGTCGGAGTCAACGGTGCGACGGCTGAACCAGACGCCGACGCCAAACACCACGGCGAGGTACGCAACAACGATCGCCAGGTCGAGATAAGGGAGCTGGGGCATCGGGAGGCGTGAGACGTAAGACGTGCGGGCTGACTGGCAAGCCGAAGACGGCCGGATTCACAATTCTCAGGCCTCAAGCCTCAGGACGCACCCGCCGCCGACGCCAATAGCCTAGACCGCCGGCCCCCTGGACGACACGTCGAAAGAAGACCCCTTTCCCGTCGTTTTCTCTCGTAGGCAGGCTTTCGAAAAATCGCTTTTCTCGACCTCGGCAGGTCGCCAAATTAGCTTAGAGGCGTTCAGCGGGTAGGAGCCGCTTTCCAAGGGAGGTCCGACCTTTCCATGAAACTGCAACAGCGACTGAACCGGTGGTTCTTGCGGGGCGTTGGTGGCGACTCGCGACCCGTCGTTTACGACATTGACGCCGTGGCCCCCGGCCTGCGGCGGTTCGAGACGCCCGAGGCTTTCGCCACGATTCGCAGCGAGCTGCTCCGCATCCTGCCCGACCGCCAGGACATCCCAAAATACCACGAGATCGACCCGGGCCGGTCGCACATCTCGACCGAGTCGGACGGCGCCGCGAGCTGGCGGGTCTTCATGCTCTACGCCATGGGCGCCAAGCCCGAGGCGAACCGCCGCCGCTGCCCGCAGACCTCCGCCTTGCTCGACGCGACGCCGAACCTGTTCCAGGCGTTCTTCAGCATCCTCGAACCCCGCAAGTCGGTCCCCGCCCACGAAAGCCCCTACGCGGGCTACCTGCGTTACCACCTGCCGCTGCTGGTGCCAACGGACAACCCGCCGCAGATGCGGGTGCGCGACTATTGGCACACCTGGAAGGAGGGCGAGGGGCTGCTGTTCTGCGACTACTGGGAACATGAGGTGGTCAACCACTCCGACCAGGTGCGTGTGGTCCTCATCATCGACATCTTCCGCCCCCTGCCCGCGGTGCGTGACCGCGTGAACCGCCTCGTCACCCGCTCCTACCTACGACGCCAGTACGGCAGGAAGATCGCCGAAGGCAAAGCGCCCGACCTGTGAGCCGTCGGCGCTAGCCGCGAGTAGCGCTACGATCATTGTTCGTCCGGGTATAGCGTTTGCATTAGTTGGTGACCGCACGAGCCTCTCGTACGGACGCCACCCGATGCTGCGCGACGACCCCAAATGAACTCGATCTCGAAGACGCTTTTGGTCGCGGCTGGTCTAGGAGCGGCCACCGTGGTCGGTGCGCGAGCGATCGCCCGACGTAATCGCCGCATCGAGTTGGGTGGCAAGACCGCCATCGTTACTGGGGGGTCGCGCGGTCTGGGCCTCGTGCTCGGGCGGGAATTGGTTGACGAGGGCGTCCGCGTCGCCCTCTTCGCACGCACCGCAGCCGATCTTGCCGCCGCCAAGGCGGATCTCCAGCGGCGCGGCGGAGTCGCCGAAGCCTTTGTCTGCGATGTCAGCGATCAAGAGCAAGTGAACGGCGCCGTCCACCAAGCCAAGCAGGCCCTGGGCCCCATCGACCTCTTGTTCAACGTTGCGGGGATTATCGAAGTCGGCCCGCTCGACGCGATGACCGAAGAGGACTTCCGCCGGTCGATGGACATCAACTGCTGGGGCATCTTGCACACGACGCTCGCCGTGCTGCCCGGCATGCGCGAGCGGAGGTTCGGCCGGATTGTCAACATCGCCTCGATCGGCGGCAAGCGCGCCGTGCCGCACATGCTGCCTTACGCGGCCAGCAAGTTCGCCGCCGTCGGCCTCTCGAACGGCCTACGGGCCGAACTCGCCAAGGACGGCATTCTCGTTAGCACGATCTGCCCCAGCCTGATGCGGACCGGTAGCCCGCGAAACGCGACGTTCAAGGGGCAGCACCGCAAGGAGTACGCCTGGTTCAGCATCGGCGACTCGCTGCCGATCGCTTCGATGGACGCCCGAACCGCCGCCCGCCAAACGATCGACGCCTGCCGCCACGGCGACGGCGAGGTCGTCCTCCGCAACCCACTGAACATCGGCGTCCCCCTGCAAAGCCTCTTCCCCGGTCTGACGCGCGACGCCCTCGCGCTCGCCAACCGCCTGCTGCCCGAGATGGGTGGCATCGGCAAAGAGTCGGCGTACGGCTACGAGAGCTTTAGTGAGTGGTCGCCATCGATACTGACGACGCTCACCGAAGAAGCCGCCGAGCGGAATAACGAGATGCGGCCCCGGCCAGCCGACGCGACTTAGCCCTGACGCGACTTGGGCCCGATACCATTTAGCCCCCGGTCATTGACCGGGGGCTAAATTGCGTGATGCGTCACCCGACCCGCTCACGGTTCCGGGAACATATCTCCATAGAACTCCCGAAGAATCTCATCGGGAAGCGGGTCGTTGAAGTCGTCGGGGACGACGAACTGCCCTTTGCAGAGACCAGCCTGTCGCGCCTTCTTCGGTTGGTCAACGAACGGAACGACTTCCGCGATCGGCTGGCCATCTCGTGTGATGACGAAGGATTCGCCCGCCTCGACACGGTCTAGGATCCATTTCAGATCGTTGACGAATTGTTCAACGCTTATATGGGACATGGTTGTAATTAGTGCTGCATCTTGCCGCTCATCGCAAGAGCATTGCGTATTTGCTATTCGCTCGCTGACTCTTGGCATCGCCTGAAGACTACTACTGACAAATAGCCAATCACGGTGGCAGCCACGAGGAACGTCAGCAGAATCAGCGTTGTGTTGACGTTGAGAATCTGTTGGCCATACCCCGAAGCTGTACCTCGCCACAGAGCCACTAATTCCATCGAAACCTTTCTCGTCCAGTCTAGCTTCGCCCCGTACATAAAGCCGAAAACCTCACGCATTGAAGCTATCAGCATTGTGGCAAAGAAGCCGGACCAGAACGCGCGACGACTACCCTGACTATTTGCCGCCGCGATTCCCGACAGCACGACGATCGCCGTCCAAGTGAACGCTAGGACGTCGCTCGAACCGGTGAATCCGGTGAGAACCTCGAACCGGTGAATCCGGTGAGAACAAAGAGCAACAATGAAATTGCTGCAAACGCGTATAGCAGCGTCCGAAACCTGAATCGTGGCAATCTCATTGAACGACTATCGTGTAAAGGCATGGCTGGTCACGTTCAAGCGTAAATCTCGACCGTTATGCCGCATACCCACCCCGAAACTCGAACGCTCACCACCAACTCAAAGCTCTACGCCCGCTGCGTTGCCGCTTCCTTCACCCGCTCCAACCACTCGTCGCTCGGCGCCCCGTACGGCCGGAATTTCTCCGCTTGGCCCGTCTCGTCGTTGTACAAGAGCGCGCGGTGCATCTGTAGGTCGCTCGCCGCCGGGCTGTCGATCAGGTGCGACGAATCGGCCGCCGACATTTGCATCACCACCCGTAGCGCGAACTCGCGCATCGTCTGGCGATCGAACAGGCGCTGGGCGCTGTTGTACGAGTCGCACCAGACGATCACGTGCATGCCCAAAGCGGGGCCGTTCTTGAGCAGGTCGCCGAGCACCGCGTCGGGTTTTTTGGGGCCGTCGCTCGACATGCCAAAGCTAAAGTCGTCCTCACTCTTGCGGAGTTCGCGGAAGCGGCCCGCGTTGTGCAGCACGACGTAGATCGGCGGCGGCGAGGGGGCGGTCGGATCGTCGAGCCGCGCCTCGCGTGACGCTAGTTCTTCGGCTAAGCCGTTCATCGCTGCCGTGACGCCGGCCTGAGCGATGATCCGCACGTCGCACGGCAGCGCGTCGCCGACCCGCTGCCAGACGCCCTCGGCCTCTTCGCCGGGCCGCGCACCGTCGAAGACAACCACCCGCGCGGACGCATCCGCTGCGCCCAGCGAGACGCCCGCCGTCGTGA
>JBGSJY010000150.1:0-6733 GCA_041741515.1 Pirellulales bacterium
GTGCGGCCCGAGACCACCGGGCTTGCGCCTGCCCCCCAGCCGCTCGACCGGGCCGCTTCGGCCGCCGCCTCGACGAGCCGCTGGTCGCCAGCCAGTCCCAGGTAATCATTGGAGCCGAAATCGATAGCCCACTCGGGCAGCCCCGACCCGATGCGCCGCTCGCGACGCAGCCCCTCTCGGCCGAGACCGTCGAGGGCCTCCGACAACCAGTCGAGTGAGCTCATTACAGGAACCGCCAGGACGCCAAGAGCGCAAAGGATCGCCAAGCAGCACTAACTAGACATGATCAACAGGACCCGTGACAGCATCCCCTCAATCCAGCTGATCCTGTCTAATACCTTCCCTTACTTTCTCAGCGATCCCTGGCGCTCTTGGCGTCCTGGCGGTTCCCTTTCCCTAGATCTGTCGTAAAACGTTACGGCGCCAGACTTTACTCGCTGACTCCATCGTCCGCGGCCGGCTCTGGGAACTAGTCCCCCACGGGGGGCGTCTCAACTGCCGACGCCGCTCAATTTCGCTGTGCGGAGCGTCGCTTGAGTGACCAACCTGACAAGGACGACGATCCCACCTCGGGCTCCCAGTCGGGCCCCGACCGCGAGAAAGACGGCTTGTCGAGTGTCTCGATCCCCCTGACAGACGCCCTGGGCGCGGCCTTCGCCGGCGCCGTCGGTGATCGTGCGTCGTCCCCCGACCAATCGAGTAGACGGCCAACCGACCGGCCAACGACGAAGCCGCTCGACGCCGAGCAGGCGATCGATGACCGTCTCATCGACCGCGCTCTCGCCGGCCAATCGGCCGCCTATGGCGAGCTCGTCTTCCGCTACCAAGACCGACTGCGGGCGTCGCTGTCGCGGCTGACCGGCTCGGCGGAAGAGGCCGAGGATGTCGCGCAAGAGGCGTTCGTCCAAGCCTATCTCAAGCTGTCGAGCTTCCAACGCTCCAGCCGCTTTTACACCTGGATCTACCGCATCGCGTTCAACCAGGCGATCAGCAAGAGCCGCAAGCGTCGGCCGCGCGTGTCGCTGAGCGTCGTGCAAGAAGCGGGCGGCGTCGAACCGGTCGCCGAGAGTGACGGCCCCACCGAACCAGCGATCCAGATCGAACGCGCCGAGCTCTTGCACGCAGCGATCGCCGAGCTCGAAGAGGACCACCGCCAGGTGATCGTGCTCCGCGAGTTCGAGGACATGGACTATCAGCAGATCGCCGAAGTGATCGACGCCCCGATCGGCACCGTCCGCAGCCGGTTGTTCCGCGCGCGGGCCCAGTTGCGGGACCTCCTCGCGGCGCAGCTGGGAGATGAATGATTCACTGACAACAAAAAACAAAAAGGGACCTCGAGTTACCGTAGGCGAATGGGATCAAAAAAGTGAGGCTAGAAAGCCCCCCTCCCTTTTGAGGGAGGGGTTAGCGGAGGGTGACACGCTTCTAGCGGAGTTCGGCAGATGTATCGCCAGTGAACGATGGAGAGATATGCGATGCGACATCGCAACGGATGATCGAGACCCTCCTCTAGCCCCTCCCCAAGAGGGAGGGGGATAAGGACGCCGCAGCAAGTCCATTCCGGATGCCTTACCAGAACCCTTCTCGAAAATTCACGTGTTAAGTCGTTGACGGAAACGGGGAACCAACCCTCGACGAATCGCGACCAACCTGCTGAGCACTACTCCCCTACTAGCAACCCAGCGCCGCCGCGACCGCTTCGCGGCACGGAAGTCCGCTTCTTTTTCCCGAAATCGGAAAGCGACCGATGAGCACACCTCCCAACAGCCCGACCCTCGCGGACGGCGGCGTCCCTGACGAGGTCGGCGAACGGATTAGCGCCTATTTCGACGGCGAGCTGTCGCAGCGCGAAGCGGCGGAGGTCGATCGCCTGCTCGCCAGCGATCCGGCGGCCCGGCGGTTTGCCGCCGAGCTGCGGGGGCTGAGTCAACTGTGTCACTCGGCGCCGGCGCCGACGTTCACGCGGGCCCTGTCGTCGAGCGTGAGGGCCGAGGCGTTGCGGCGCCAAGCCATGGGTGACGGCGACAACGAAGAAGAACTTGCCGAACCCGAAAGCTACTACGGCCTGCCGCTCGGCAAGGGGTCGCGGGGTTGGGTGTGGGCGGTGGTCGCGGCTGCGGCCGCGGTGATGATCGGCTTCTACGGGCGCCCCGATACGCCGAGCCGCGCGCAGGTCGCCCAGCAACGCGCGGTGGTCAACTCGCAGCAGCTCGCCTCGTATCTCAACGCGATGCAGCAGGCGTCGCCCGGCATGCAGGTCGTCAACTACCAAGCCACCCCCGAGCGCCTGCAGCAGCTCCGCCAGCGGCTGGCGTTCGAGCCCGACCGGCGCACGCAGCTCCCCGGCGCGCTCATGGCCGTCAGCGAGCCCGCCGACAACGCCGACGCCGAGGACCAACTCGTTTACGTCGAGGGTGATCAGGCCGATCTCGATCGGTTACTCGGCGAGTTGAAGGAAGGCGACGACGGGGCGCTAGTAAAGGTGGAGTCGGACCGCATGCCCACGGCGGCGTCTGTGACCAAGCCGGCGCCGATGCCCACCCTTCGCGCGGTGCCGCTCCGCGTGACGCTCACGCCCGAGCAGATCGCCCAGCTCCAACAGCAACAGCGGCTCCAAGCTCAAGCCACCGGCGCCGCGCCGCGACGGTTTGTGGTGCTGCGGATTCAGTTCAAGCCGGCGCCGTAAGATCACCAAGACAGAAACCGCGAGTCCCCCGACGTCCGTCGGGGGGCTCTTTTTTCTTTCGAGTGTCTTTTTTTGTTTAGCGTAAGAGTGCGCTACGTCAGCGCCCGAGGTACACCGCCACGGGGTGGAGCGACTCGACGCTCTCGCAGATCACCCGCGCGATGATCAGCAGGGGCACAGCGAGAAACATTCCCACGACCCCCCACAGCCAGCCGCCCAGCAGCGCGGCCAGCAGGATCACCACCGGATTGAGGTCGATCGAGCGGCCGAGCATCAGGGGCGTCACGAGGTTGGCTTCGATGGCGTTGGCAACGAGGTAGATCGCCGGTGCCAGCATCGCGTGCGGAAGGCTCTCGAAGGTCGCGAGCCCGGTGAAGGCCATCAGCGACGTCCCGATCGCCAGCCCGGCGAAGGGCAAGTAGTTCAGCAGCGCGGCAATGACGCCCCACAAGAGCGGGTTGGGGAACCCAATCAACCACAGGCCAATCCCGATCGCGACGCCCAGGCCGGCGTTGACCAGTGTGATCGCCCCGAGATAACGCCCGATGCGGGCCTCGATCTCGCGGACCGTCGTGACCACCTCGCGCTTGCCGCGGAAGGTCGGCGCCAGAGCGACGGACTTCTCGAGGAACTGGTCGCCCGACACCAAGAGGAAGTACCACAGCGCGAGCGTGATTGTGATCCCCGCGACGTACTCGCCGGTCGTGTTGAGCATGTTGGCAAGCGCCGGTTGTTCCAATCGCACCGGGACGGGCTTGGCCTCGCCAGGCGACTTAGTCAGCTCGTCCATCTCAACGCCGGCGTTCTGCAACTCGGTGAGGGGCTTCATGTAGCCCTGCAGGCGCGCCTTGACCGACTGTAGCGACCTCGGCGCTTCGGCAAGCAGCGCTTGCGCCGGCGCACGGAGGGTTATCGCCGCGGTGGCGCCAATGCCGAGCATGACCGCGAACATGAGCGTCGCCCCCACATAGGTCGGGACGCCAAACCGCCGCATCGCCGCGACCCCAGGCCGCATCAAGAGGCTCAGCACCACCGCCATCGTCAGCGGCAGCAGCACGGCCCGGGCCAAGTAGAGCGCCGTGAGCACCGCTAAAACGGTTAGCACCACCAGGCAAGCCGTCGCGACCGTTAATCCGGCGGCCTGCTCTGCTTCGGGAGCGGGCGTCTTCGGGAGAGCAACGGCGTCAACGCGGCTGACACTCTCAGCGTCCGGGGAGCTCAGGAGGGAAGCCGACATGATCGTTGAGCTCTGCGGTGCTTTGGACGCTGAAAAACGGGACGCCTCGCCTTTAGCAACTCCCGTACCTCCCTCATGCGAGGAAGCCCGTAGCTCCCTCCCTCTAAGAAGAACGCCTTGAACGCACGAAGGGACTCAAGACCACGGCAAACGTCCGCCAATCGCGCCGATGGGCATGTCTATCGGCTCGCCAAAACATGGGCGCCTTCGCTTGCACGCGATTCAGCGCTCCCCTCTGACGATGCGTTCACGTGCCCTAGCTGGCCCCCCCTCGGCTTGCCTCAGAAGCAGCAAATCTTCGCCACGAGCCAAAGAGGCGCCCCAGCAACGACCAGTTTGGGCGTCGCGCGGTCAGCCGCTTGGGCGCCGCCCTCGCGATTTGCGGGGCAAATCATTCGGCGCCGAACTTGCTTCCCCCTCCCCTTCGCACCCGGCGAGGCAAACGTCTTCTCTCCTGAAGGCCTCCGCTATCAGCCGGCGAACGACCCGTTCGATACGACTCACTTTCCCACAGGGACGCATGACCATGGTCACCGATCAAGAGATTCAAGGCGGCTGGAACCAATTGAAGGGCGAAGCTAAGAAGCGTTGGGGCCAGCTTTCCGAAGACGAGCTGCTGGAGTTCGAAGGCTCGACCGATCAATTCATCGGTCTGTTGCAACGCAAGACGGGTGAGGCTCGTGACGCGGTCCAGAAGTGGGTCAACGAGATGAACGAGCAGGCGGCTCCTATGTTTGATCGCGCCCGGCAGACCGCGGCGGAATACGCCGATTCGATCAGCCACGCGGCCAGCGACGGCGTCGAGCGGGTCCGCGAGAATATCGCCGCCGGCCAGACGCAGGCGGCGCGGATGGTTCGCCGCCGTCCCGGCGAGTCGGTCGCTGTCGCCTTCGGCGCAGGCTTGGTCGCCGGCGTCATCGTCGCGATGTCGATGCGCTCGCGTTGATCAGGGAGCGACTTCCCACCGCCTATTTCCTTCGGAGATACCCCCCATGGACGCTCAAAAAGAAGCGGGAAACACCTCCACCGCTTGCGCCAGTACGGCGCAGGAGTGGATCGAAGAAGCCCCCCTGACAAGCGTCTGCATTGGCCTAGCGACCGGACTGGTGGCGGGCCTCCTCGTCGGCTCCGTGATGCGTCGCGAGGAGACTTCGTACATGAGCCGCACTCGCGACGCCGGCAACCTGGCCTCGAGGCTTGGGACCCAGTTCCTCCAGTCCATGGAGGACGCGGCTAAGTCGGGCTACAGCGCGCTGCAGACCCAGTTTGGAGGTCGGTAATGGATGGTTCTTCCGGACCGTCACGGTTGCCGCCCGAAGGGGCCGCTCCCAACGGGCGGCGCCAGCCGGATCAGATTCGGCAAGCGATGAAAGAGCTGCGGGCCGAGATCCATCGCGATGCCGAGATGACCCGTGAAGACGCCTCCCAGTTGGTGGATTGGAAATCGCATGTGCAGTCGCATCCCCTTCTATCGGTTGGCGTTGCGGTGGCGGCGGGGTTCTTACTCGCGCCGACCGCCAAACGTGCCGTCACGCTCAGCGATGAACAGATCGCGTCGCTCGCGAAGAAGGGCAGGCTGGACGTGAGTGCTGAAGCGAAGACCGCTACAGCCGCGTCGGTGGGCATGGCTTCGAGTCTGCTGATGACCCTCGGCGCCTACGCGGGGCGAGCCCTGCTTGGCTACGGCGTCCAACGGCTCGGGGCCGTCTACCAGAACCGTCACAACGCCAATCAACCTCAACCAGCAACGAACCCTCATGAGCCCAGTTTCTACTGAAGCGCAGCGCATCCGTAAGGCGGCGGTGGGAGATATCGGCGGGTCGCCAACCGTGCAGAAAAAGATCGTTAATTTTCTCCGCGACCAGCTCACCGAGCGACCTCTCGCCACGCTTGGTGTCGCCGCGGCAATTGGCTTGGTCCTCGGCCGATTGGTGAAACGATGACAACCAACACAGCAGAAAACTCTTCCTCGCTCCCCCATGCGGTGAGTCGGCTGTGGACGCACTTGGTCGATCTCGGCTCTCTGCAGTGCAGGTTGTTCGCGGTCGAGTTCCGACGGAGTTCGGCCTCACTGCAAACGGCGCTGCTGCTGACCCTTGCCGGCGCCGTGTTGTCGCTGTCGGCCGTGCCGCTGTTGCTGGCCGCGGCGGCCGTGCAGCTGAGCGTCAGCGCGGGGCTGTCGCTCGCCGCGTCGCTGGCGATCGTCGCTGTGGCAGCGCTATTGATTGTGTGGCCGACGCTGGCGGCGGCCCACCGGATCACGCGGGAGTCCGTCAAAGAACTCGCGAGTCCGGTCCGCGACTTGGAGATCAACCTCCGGTCACTCGCCGGCAACCCGTCCTCGCATTCCCCGTCCGATCCTCCCACTCACGGAGCTGAATAAGTATGTCCGCCCCCACCACGCAGAAGTCGCCCAAACAGGCGTCGGGATTATCCGCTGCTACCCACCAGTCGGACTCGTTCGAATCGGTTGAAGACCTGCCGGACCTCGTCACCTACGTGACGACCTACGCCCGTGAACGCCCCGACGTGGCGGCCCTGTGGGTCTTCGGCATCGGCTTCGTGCTGGGCTGGAAGCTGAAGCCCTGGTGATCATCAGGGCGCGCGAGAGACTAGCGCCGGGAAAGGCGGCTCCGTGGCACGTGGAAGCCCGTCGGCGCCCTGCGGCTGATGGCTAGCGACCGACGCCTCGCTCGCGACGTCACGCGACACCGGCGCGGCGGGCCGGTATCCTAGGGTCGGCCCCTACCCGTCTGCCGTCGCCCCGCTCATGGTCGCTACCTCGCTACTGTCGCTCGTGCTGCTCGCGC
>JBGSJY010000151.1:0-9513 GCA_041741515.1 Pirellulales bacterium
GCCGAGCCGACGGCGCTGATCGCCACGGACGCGGCCAGGGCGCCAAGCGTCTGCAGCAGTCGGGTCGACCGATCGGAACCGCGACGCGGGAGAACGGCGGGGCTGACCGGCGCTCGTTCAACCGGCGGGCGATTAATCGGCGCGCTGGCAACCGGCACAGAATTGTCCCGAGCGGACCCGTCCTCAGGAGACCACGCTGCGAGCGGGTGATGGAGCGAGCCGAGTTCGGCCTCGATCCGCATGAGGTTCATGAATCCGTGCCGCGTATCGAGGTCGCTTTCGAGCCGACGGTTGAGCGTCGCGATCTGCGCGTCAGTAATCGAGCGATCGCTGAGCGCATCGACCAGTTCGTGAAGTTCTTCGTCGGGCGCCATTCGTTCTCAGTTCCTGCCGCCTCTTGCGGCGTGGTGGGAGAGGCTTCTCCCCACTTGTGCAATTACGTTGCGGTGCGACTTGCTGCGGCGTGCTGCTGCGGGCGGTATCGAGCCTTGCCAGGGGCCTTGCTGAGTCGGAGTGGCTTCTATGCTTGAGCATTGACGCGGCGATCGACGCATTCCCGCAGGGCACGACGCACCCTCTGCAAAGCTTTGTAGACCGTGTTCACCGGCCGACCGAGCTGCTCGGCGACCGTATGGTACGATCGATCGGCGTCCCCGTAGCAATTGGCGACGAGTTGCCGGTCGTCGGCCGACAGCTTGTCGAGGCAGCGATGCAACGCGGCCCGGCGCTCTTCAAGCAAGTCGGCACGTTCCACGGCCTCTTCCGCAAGCAATTCAATCGCGACATCCGACAGCCTCTTCGCCTCACGCTGTTGTCTTGTCCGGAAACCCATCACCCGGTTGCGGGCGATCACGCTGGCCCACCGCCGAAAATTGGTTTCCGGGTCGAACGCCTCGTACTCACTCCAGAGCACGACGCAAACCTCTTGGAATACCTCCTCCGCGTCGGCAACGTTGCCGAGCAGCGTGACGAGGTAGGCGTAGAGCCAGCTCTGGTTCTTCGCAAACAGTCTCGCAAAGGCGTCTCTCGGTCCGTCCATTCGTCGATGAGAAGCCGTCGCGGGAGAAGACGGGTTGCTACTAAGTCAGCACGCTCGAAAGCCGGATTGGTATTGAGAAGGCGGTTTATTCTGCAGAAATTGGTCGAGATAACGCAAACAACTCGCCGGCAGGTCCAGGCGATTTGACGTAAGAGCTTTCCAGCATGAGGCTTACGAACTCCGGGAAACTGTTTGTCTGTCCCCAAAGGCAATCCCGCCTAACGGCCGCTCCGCCAGACGGGGTCGTGGTGCGACTCGCTCGGCTTGGGCCAGCGGGTGAGCGTCACCTTCTGCCGGGTGTAGAACTGGATGCCCTCGGTCCCCTGGATGTGCAGGTCGCCGAAGAACGAACGGTTCCAGCCGGTGAAGGGGAACCAAGCCATCGGCGCCGGGACGCCCACGTTGACGCCGATCATGCCTGCGTTGAAACGCCGCTTAAACTCGCGGGCCGCGTGGCCGCTCTGGGTGAAGATCACGGCGCCGTTGCCGAATTCGCAGCCATCGCCTTGGGCGAGCGCTTCTTCGAGTGTTTCGACGCGGGCGATGCTGAGCACCGGCCCGAAGATTTCCTCTTTGACGACCCGCATCGTCGGCGCCACATGGTCGACGACGCTCGGGCCGAGGACGAAGCCCTCGCCGCTGGCGGCTTGTCGTCCATCCAACGCGACGGTGGCGCCGTCTTGGATCGCGATATCGAGGTACGACGCGACCCGCTTGCGGTGCTCTTCGCGAATTAGCGGGCCCATGCCGATCGTCTCGGCGGCGCTCGACACGGCCGGGTCGCTGGCGCCAACCTTCATTGCCTTGCCGAAATCGACAAGGCCTTCGACGAGCGGGTCCCCTGCCCCGCCGACGGCGACCGCTACGCTCCCCGCCATGCAGCGCTGTCCGGCGCAGCCGTAGGCGCTGGCGGCGAGTTGCTTGACCGTTTGATCGATGTCGGCGTCGGGCATAATCACCAGGTGGTTCTTCGCCCCGCCGGCGGCCTGCACCCGCTTACCGTGCGCCGTGCCCGTCTCGTAGACGATCTTTGCCACCGGCGTCGATCCGACAAACGAGATCGCCGCCACCTTCGGGTGCGTTAGCAACGCCTCAACGCACTCCCGCGCGCCGTGGACGATGTTAAAGACGCCGTCGGGCAGCCCCGCCTCGGTCAACAGCTCGCCTAGCCGGACCGCCGATAGCGGGGTCTTCTCCGATGGCTTCAGAACAAATGTGTTGCCGCAGGTGATCGCCACCGGGAACATCCACAGCGGCACCATGTTCGGGAAATTGTAAGGCGTGATCCCGACACACACTCCCACGGGGTGCTTCACGGACTCGGCGTCGACGCCCGACGCGATGTCCGGCAGGATCTGCCCCATCAGCATCGCCGGGATGCCGGCCGAGAACTCGACCATCTCGACGCCACGGTTTAGCTCGGCCCGCGATTCGGCGAGGGTCTTGCCGTGCTCACGCGTGACGAGGGTCGCCAGCTCTTCAAAGTGCTCCTCCATCAGTGCGCGGAAGCGGAACATCACCCGGGCGCGCTCGACGACGGGCGTCTCGGCCCAGTCCGGCAGCGCCTTGGCGGCGGCCTCGACCGCTTCGTTGACGGCCTCCTTGCCGGCGTGCGGCGTACGGGCGATGACCTTGCCGGTCGATGGGTTGTAGACGTCTTCCCAGGCTTCGGTCGATGCCTCGATCCAGCGTCCGCCAACGAGCATCGGGACAACAGCGGGAGCAGCGGTCGTAGGCATCGCGGGTTCCGGCGGGAAAGGCGTAGGCGTTCGGTTAAGATTTGATTAAGGTAGCCAGCGACAGGCGTCCCCGACAACCACGCTCCTCAAAGCCGGCCAAGCCGAGCCAAGCAGCCAAGAGAGCGAACCACAACGGAACCAAGGAACGAAGGGCGCGAGGGCTGGCGCCCCGCTGCTCTTTGTTCCTTCGTTCCTTTGTGGTTCGATTCCTATCGTACTGCTTCCAGCAAGACTCTGCCGCCCTGGACCTTTCCCACCCTGGAGTTGACGAATGCCCCGACCCGTCCGCGGCGCGCTGATCCAAGCGACCACCTGCGAGCCCACCACCTCGCCGGTCGCCAAGATCAAGCAGGCGATGATCGACAAGCATGTCGCGATGATCGAAGAAGCCGCCGGTAAGGGCGCTCAGGTTGTCTGCCTGCAGGAGCTGTTCTACGGCCCCTACTTCTGTGCCGAGCAGGACACCAAGTGGTACGAGCTCACCGAGCCCGTGCCGGACGGGCCGACCACCAAGCTGATGATGGAGCTGGCGAAGAAGCTCCGCATCGTGATGGTCGTACCCATGTACGAAGAGGACATGACGGGCGTCTACTACAACACGGCCGCGGTTATCGACGCCGACGGCTCTTACCTCGGCAAGTTCCGCAAGATCCACATCCCGCACTGCAACCCGGGCTTCTGGGAGAAGTTTTATTTCCGCCCCGGCAACCTTGGTTACCCGGTGTTCGATACGGCCATCGGCAAGGTCGGCGTCTACATCTGCTACGACCGCCACTTCCCCGACGGCGCGCGATGCCTGGGTCTTGGCGGCGCGGAGATCGTCTTCAATCCGTCGGCGACCGTCGCCGGGCTCAGCGAGTACCTATGGACGATCGAGCAGCCCGCCCACGCGGTGGCGAACCAGTACTTCGTCGGCGCGATCAACCGACCGGGCTGGGAAGAGCCGTGGCGGATCGGCGAGTTCTACGGCCAGAGCTACTTCTGCGACCCCCGCGGCCAGTACGTCGCCAAGAGCGACAAGCGGGACCAGGACGACATCGTCATCGCCGACATGGACCTCGACATGATCCGCGAAGTGCGGAACACCTGGCAGTTCTTCCGCGACCGTAGGCCGGAGACTTACGGGGCGATCACTGAGCTGTAATTCACAGTCATCAAGGTTGACATCTGCCGTCTACCTCCGTCTAGCAGCAATGTTTCGAAGTATGCGTAGCAAACTTCCCAGTCCAATCGCACTCCTAGCAACTGCCGTGTTGGGATGCTCGATCAGTCCTACGAATTCCACCGAAGTAGCAATCGAGGACGAGACAACAGAAGCGGGCAACCTTACCGAGACACCAATCACTCTCACTCAAGCTGCTGCTGAAAAAGTAAGGGCAATCATGGCCCAAAACGCGTTGGGCAAAGACAACCACCTTCGAGTTGCGGTTGAGGAAGGTGGACCTACAGGTTTCACCTATGATTTGAAGTTCGCCAACGATGCGGATGCAGACAAAGACCTAATATTCATGTCTCGCGGAATACGAATAGCAGTTGATCGAAGAAGCTCGCTATTCCTTGATGGCACGAAAGTCGATTTCCTAGAGCAAAGCCCCGAGGGCGCAGGCTTTAAGTTCAACAACCCGAACGCGATAGAAGAATGACAATCGATCAATACTTAGGCGGCTAGCGCATCTTCCCCCTCGCGTTTGTATGTCAATCGGTTTCATCCACAACGTTGACGACCAGACTCCCTCCGATAGGGTGGCCCTGATTGCAGAGCCGGTAGAGCAGGTTAGTTCAGGCGGTTGGCTTCGGTCCGAAGAGCCGCATCAGCACGACGTGCGTCACCATCGCGATGGCGAAGCTGACGAACCAGGCGTAGTGGTAGAGATCGACCCAGAACGCCGGGATGCCTTTGTCGAGATCGGGGGCCACGGTTGCGATGAAGCCCGGCAGGCACGGCAGGGCGCCGATGGCGGTGGCGATGATCGCAAACGGGTTGAAGCCGCCGTAGTACCAATAGGGGCCGTCCTTTTGGTAAAGGCCGGCGAGGTCAAGCTTCGTGCGACGGATCAGGTAGTAGTCGCCGATCAAGACGCCGCCAACAGCGCCGAGCAAGGCCGAGTAGGCGATCAACCAGGTGAAGATGTAACCCGTTGGGTCGGCGATCAGTTTCCACGGCTGCATGGCGAGGCCGATCAGGCCGGTGATGACGCCGCCGATGCGGAACGAGATGCGCTTCGGCCAGAGGTGGGCGAAGTCGTTGGCGGGGCTGACGACGTTGGCGGCGATGTTCGTGGCGAGTGTGGCAATCGACAGGGCCGCCATCGCGACGATCAGCACGATCGGGTTCTCGAAGCGGCTGAGCACGACGATCGGGTCCCACTCCGGCTTGCCGTAGACGACTGTCGTGGCGCTGGTGACGGCGACGCCGATGAACGCGAACAGCGCCATCGTCGTCGGCAGGCCGAGGGCTTGGCCGAAGACTTGGTCGCGTTGCGAACGGGCGTAACGGCTGAAGTCAGGGATGTTGAGCGCGAGGGTCGCCCAGTAGCCAACGTTGGCCGTCAGCGCCGGGAAAAAGAACTGCCAGAATTGGCCCGCTTTGTCGCCGCCGGGCGCAAAGGCCGAGGGTTGCGAGAGCATGGGACCGAAGCCGTCGGCGGCGAAGTAAGCCCATGCGAGGAACGCAACGCCGAGAACAACCAAGAGCGGCGCCTTCACGTTCAACAACAGTCGGATCGACTCGATCCCATTCCACACGACCGCTACGTTGACGAACCAGAACGCCAAGAAGCACAAGAGCTGCCCAACGTTGATTCCCAAACCAGGAATCAGCGCGAGCTGGTCCCAACTCGGCACGAACACCAGACCGATCTTATAAAGCGCCCAGCCGCCGATCCACGCCTGGATGCCGAACCAACCGCACGCCACCAGCGCTCGCAGCAGCGCCGGCATGTTGGCGCCGAGGATGCCGTACGGCGCCCGGCAATAGACGGGGAACGAGATACCGTACTTCGTGCCGGGATGGGCGTTGAGCACCATCGGGACGAGCACAATGATGTTCGCCAGGAAGATCGTCCCAAGCGCTTGGCGCCAATCCATGCCCGACGCGATCAACCCCGAGGCAAGCTGGTAGGTCGTGATGCACGCCGCCATCGAAATCCACAACACCGCCAAGTCGCGCATTCCCCAGCGGCGCTCGGCCCGCGAAGTGGGCGCCATGTCAGCGCTGTAGTATGGCGACGCCGAAACATCGGTCGTCAGATCGACGATCCCGTCGTTGGTGGGAGTGCTCGTTGGTGGCGCTGTCGAGTCGCTGGTCATACTGCTAAAGATAGGGGGCAAGTTAGCGACGCGTCTGCGAACGCTACTGTCGCATCGCGTGCGGACTTTATTAAGGGGGATGGGGGGATAAAAAGTGGATTAGGAGATGGCGGCTTTGCGGGGCGGTATCGCTTTGGATTGTGGCGATCGATTGTTAAAAACAAGCTTCCGCAGAACGCTCGACGACAAGACGGCAGTATTCTCGAATTGACCTTTGCTACGGTACACGGCCCCCCTCACATACGACCATCCCCTTATCCCCCGTCATCCCCACATCTCCCTTCCTAACCTCCCCACCCGCATGAAGCTTCAACTCCCCATCTGCGACCATACGCCGACGCCTTACGACGGGCCTTCCCGCGAAGAGGTGATCGCCTTGCGGACGCAGTACGTCTCGCCCGGCGTCATCACCTACTACAAAGACCCCTTGATGATCGTCGAGGGGAAGATGCAGTACGTTTGGGATGAGAAGGGGACGCGTTACCTCGACGCCTTCGCGGGGATCGTCACCGTCAGCGTCGGGCACTGCCACCCGAAGGTGATCGAGAAGGTTCAGGCGCAGACCGGCAAGCTCCAGCACACCACGACGATCTACCTGCACCCGACGATCGCGCAGTTCGCCGAGAAGCTCGCGGCGAAGATGCCCGAGGGGCTCACCCGCAGCTATTTCACGAACTCTGGCAGCGAAGCGAACGAGGTCGCAATCCTTTCCGCCCGCGAGCATACCGGCAATACGGAGGTGATCGCCCTGCGGAACTGCTATCACGGCGGCACGGCGACAACGATGGGCCTCACCGCCCACGGCACGTGGAAGTTCAAGGCGAACCAGGCGCCGGCAATCCACCACACGCACGCGGGCTACTGCTACCGCTGCCCCTATGGTTTGACCTATCCGTCGTGCGATCTCAAATGCGCGCACGACGTCAAAGAAGTCATTCAGTACCAGACGCCCGGCGAGGTCGCGTGCTTCATCGGCGAGCCGATCCAGGGCGTTGGCGGCACGGTCACGCCGCCGAAGGAGTTCTTCAAGATTGTCTACGACATCGTCCGCCAGCACGGCGGCATCTGCATCGCCGACGAGGTCCAGGGGGGCTTCGGCCGCACGGGCGAGCACTTCTGGGCCCACCAGAACTGGGATGTCGTACCCGACGGGATCACGATGGCCAAGGGGATCGGCAATGGCATCCCGCTCGGCGGCTTTACCACCACCGAGGAAATCTCAAAGGTGATGAAGAACCGTATCCACTTCAACACATTCGGCGGCAACCCGATCAGCATGACGCAGGGCTTGGCGACCCTTGAAGTCATCGAAGAGGAGGGCATCCAAGAGAACGCCCGCGTTGTCGGCGTCCACATGAAAGAGCGGCTGCTTGAGCTGCAAGAGAAGCATCAGCTCATCGGCGACGTCCGCGGCATGGGCCTGATGCTCGGCGTCGAGCTCGTCCGCAATCGCAAGAGCAAAGAGCCCGCCAACACCGAAGCCGCTGCGGTCATGGAACGCATGAAAGAGCACGGCGTCCTGATCGGCAAGGGCGGCCTCTTCGGCAACACCCTCCGCATCAAGCCGCCGATGTGCCTGACGAAAGACGACGCGGACTATCTGGCCGATGTACTCGATTTGACGCTAAGCGAACTTCAAAATAATTGAACCACGACGAGCACGAAGGACACGACGCGTCTTCCGTTAAGCCATATCCGTCGTGCTCGTCGCGTCCGTCGTGGTGAATAGTTTTAATGAAAAAGGAGTAAACGATGCCCACGCTCGCGACCACCGTTGACGGCCTCAAGCTGCCCAATCCGTTCGTCATTGGCTCGGGCCCTCCGGGGACCAATGGCAAGGTGATTGGGCGGGCGTTTGACGATGGGTGGGGCGCCGTCATTTGTAAGACGGTGAGCCTTGATGCGTCGAAGGTTGTTAATGTTCAACCTCGGTATGGTCGTTTGCGTTCGCGTGAGACGGGCGAGATCTATGGCTGGGAGAACATCGAGCTGATCAGCGACCGGTCGTTCGACACGTGGATCGACGAGTTCAAGAAACTCAAGGACTCACACCCGGACGGCGTGCTGATCGCGTCGATCATGGAGGAGTACAACAAGGACGCGTGGCAAGAGATCGTCGGTCGCTGTGAAGAGGCGGGCGTCGATTCGTTCGAGCTCAACATGAGCTGCCCTCACGGCATGCCCGAGCGTCGCATGGGCGCCGCGGTCGGCGAGGACCCTGTCGCGCTCGAAGAGGTCTGCCGGTGGGTGATGGCGGTCGCCACCAAGCCGGTGTGGGCGAAAATGACGCCGAACGTCACGCACATCGAAGACCCAGCGCGGGCCGCGTTCCGCGCGGGCTGCCAGGGCGTGTCGGCGATCAACACGATCCGCTCAGTGATCGGCGTCGATCTCGACACCCTCCGCCCCGAGCCGAACGTCGAGGGCTACACCACCCCCGGCGGCTATAGTTGCCAGGCGGTGCGGCCGATCGCGCTGCGGATGTGCATGGAGATCTCGAAGGTGATCGAGAAGGAGTTCCCCGGCCGCACGCTCAGCGGCCTCGGCGGCGTCGAGACGGGCGAAGACGCGGCCCAGTTCATCCTCTTGGGCTCCAGCACGGTGCAGGTCTGCACGGGCGTGATGAAGTTCGGCTACGATTGCGTCGGCCCGATGAAGGACCAGCTCCTGGCGTTCATGGAGAAGCACAAGTTCGAAACGATCGACGAATTTAGAGGCAAGAGCCTCCCCTACTTCACGACCCACTCCGACCTCGTGAAGCGCCAAGCCGAAGCCCGCGAAGCGAAGAAGGCAGAGGCCGACAAGAAGAAGATGATTAAGGGCGACGCGGAGTGGTCGGGGGATGATTTTGTGGATCAGTCGGATGCGCTGGCGCGAGGGTAGGAGGAGTTGCCTACGAATTACGCGAATGGATGCAGATAAAAGGTTAGATCCGCACCATTGATGGCGCTGGTATGGACCTGCCTTTCAATTTTCCCCGTCTAGTTCATCTGGTCCTGGAAGCGACTTGCCCAAATACTCACCAAAGATTTCCTGAATACCAGGACCGACCGTCTGAAACTTTCTGAGCAATCGCCAGCGTTCTTTTAGTTCCTCTGCGGAGTCATTGGCTGCCGTCCAACCGCGAGGAAATCCAAGAGCTTCTTCAGCATCTTCTATGGAGAGTCCAAGGCTCGCGTGATTTTTCTCTGTGTAGAACCACCGCTCATCAAGTACGGATCTGAATTCCCAATACAGCCGGAAAACAAGGTCCAACACGTCGGTGAAATACGCTGTGCAAGCTGACAAGACATCCATCCGAGGCACATTATTGATCTTCGCGCAGCGAATGAACCCTGTTGGCCGCTAGCATCGTATTAGGGTTCATGAGACCCACAGGCAGTGCGACGGAGCTGGAAGCTCGCCGTCGTCGCGCTGCGGCGTGCT
>JBGSJY010000152.1:0-20025 GCA_041741515.1 Pirellulales bacterium
TGCTCGCCTGCTACGCGGGGGACTTTTCCGCGGAGGGGCGGTGCGTCGCCGAGCAGCTGCTCTCGGCGGACCACGGCCCGCTGGCAGTCGTCGCGGCGACGCGCGCGACGATGCCGTACGGCAACACCCGGCTCAGCGCCGAAATGTTGTTGGGGTTACGTGGTGAGCGCAGCACTTCTCTCGGCGAGTTGTTCGCCAGGGCGAGGTCGCTCAGCATCGCCGATTCGATGCCCGCCGAACTGCAAGGCCTCGATCAACTTGCCGCACTACTCGGCTCCGACCTCGGGCTGCTCGGCGCCGAGCGGCAAGAGCATGCGCATGCTTACCACTTGCTGGGCGACCCCCTGCTGAGCCTCAATCGCACGAGCCCGCTTGCCGTCGAAGCGACGCAGAGAGTCATCGGCGAACAACCGCTGGTCGTTCGGGGCGTCGCGCCGTTTGACGGTCGTCTCCGCGTCGAGATCGCCCGGTCGGCGACGCCGGGCGGCGGCGAGACCACGCTGGCGCTCGATCAAATCGTGAAGGCCGGCGAGCCCTTCACTGTCATCGCACCGGCCCCTGAGAACTGGCGCTCGGGGTCCCGCCGGGTCCGGATTGGCGTGGAAGGCCCCCCGGGACTGGCGGTAGGCGTGACAACGGTGACACGCGGTGGCGTCAGCGAGAAGGTTGCCGCGAATGGCGCCTCGGCGGGATAATAGAAGCCGAAAGAGGATTCACCACGACGGGCACAAAGAACACGACGGCCTGACTGAGGCGCCGATGACGTAGGCGCGATCACTTGGGGATCGATACGGCAAAGGGTTCGTCTACTTCTAAGCCTTTTTCCGTCGTGTTCGTCGTGCCCGTCGTGGTTCAAAACCTCCTCGATGTGAACCGAGGGCGAGCGCCCACGACTGCGACGCTGAGGTAAGACGCTACGGCAAAGCGGAATTCTGTTACCCGCGGCCGATGACCCCCCACGAACGCCGCGATCAATTTGAGCGTCGCTTCGAGCCGCGGCGGTGGATGCCGCTTACGGCGGCGCCCCCCTGCTTGCGACGCGAAGCGCGGCGTGCCTTCAGCTTTCGGTCGCGGCCCGGGCCGGCCGCTTTGCGGTGGGGCCCTTGCGGACGGGATGCATCGCCCGGCTCGTCTGAGGGATCGGACTCGTTGGCGTGCATCGTTCGCTTCCGTTAGGGGTTGTCGCTGGGAGACGGAGCGGCTGACTCTAGGGCGGCGACGCGCCGGGGGCCGGCGATCTTCTCGGCGATCGCGCGGGCGTCGGATAGCAGGTCGATGAGACCCGTCCCGAAGTCGGGCGAGGGCAGGTACATCCAGGCGCCGGACTGCCGCGCGGCGAGCTCGCCCTGGGCGTCGGGAGACTCTTCACAGATCAGCAACAGGCGGTCACGAGACGCGAGGCGCGAAGCGAACTGCAGATAAGCCGACTTGTTGACAGCGTTCATCGACCCAAGGTCGATCACCGCCAACTGCGTCCGCCAGCGCTTATGTTGCATTACGGCGTCACCGACCGAGCTGCACGGGATTGGCTCCCAACCGGCGGCGACGGCTGCCTGCTCAAGCAATCCCTGACGTGTGGCCTCCTCGCAGAGCAGCAGGCACGCCCACGCGGACGGCGCCTTACGAGCAGGCCGCGAAGGGGCCGCCGCTGCGACGCCGAGCGTGGCGAGCTTCGCCGCGCTAGGCGGACTTGAATTAGGTTTAGTCGAGGTGGCGGAGAACGTCGCCATAAATACGTATGCCTTCGGAAAGGCGGCGCCCTTACCCCGCTGCGCCGGACCTCGTGATGGAATGTCCCGCCGCGCGCTGAGTGCCGACGCGACGGGCCGCCCTGTAAACAGTAGAAACACACAGCTCCACCTCCCCGGAAGACCAAGACGGCGACGCGCTTAGCGACGTCGGCCGTCTGGCCCGGGGGTGGATCGATTAAGCACGACTCGAGTACACCGAGAGGGGCACACCGAGACGGGCCGCGGTCTTGCGGCCCACGGTGTGTCCTGCTCGTGCACGACGTGAACCAGCGGAGCAGCCGCCCGTGATAGGCGACGACTTCACCACGACATCTTGCGGCGACGCCGCTTGTGGATGCCGTTCACCGACTGCGGGGCCTTCCCGCGGCGGCGTCCTTGGGTCGGCTGGGTCCGTTCCGTGGTAGCGCCGGGAACGACGCGACGCTGACGCTGGAACGAGTTGTGGCCGTACTCCTGCTCGTCGTGCTCGTAGCTGTGGTCGGTGCTCATTGAGCTAACTCCTGGTTGGCACTGTGAGGTGCGACTGCGTTTCCCCCCGGACGCTCGCGCGAGCGACATGCGGGTGGCGGACCAGAACGGTCGCCGTCTGCCTCTAAAGCGAGCCGCGTGCCAATCCTTCGGCGAGCCGCCATGCCGATGCGTAAGCGACGAACTACTAACGACTTAACGAAACACGCTGCTGAAGACGGCGCCGAAGGACCGCTGAAGAGGCCTCACCAAAGCAGTGAGCCGATCATCGATCGGCAAGGAAATCGCCTGGAAATGCCGGCGATTCTTGTCGTTTCACTGAGATGAGGAATCATCACCAGAGCGGTGATGAAAAGAGCGGAGTCAAAAGCCCTCTTTAAGCGAGCGGGCAACTTCAGCGACCGGAGTGCGCAGGGCGCCAGGTTCACTCCGGGTGCTGACCAGGATCCTGCAAGGGCGAGCGGTGGACGTCCGCTCGTTGGATTCGTCCAAGAAGCTTTAGCGCTTTTTGTCCCCCTCCTCCGCTTTCGGGGGAGGGGCTAGGAGAAGGGGCGGAACCCTGGCGCCAACTTCTAACGAAAAAAGCCCTCAGCGGATTGGTGAGGGCTTTGTGAGGAATCAAAATTCGGCGATCGCCTACTCTTCATCGTCGAGCTGCGCAATCAGCCGCGTCATTGTGTTGGCGTGGACGCCCAGCAGTTTCGCGGCGCGGCCCTTGTGCCCTCCCGTGGCGCTCAGGGCCTGGCGGAGCGCGATCGCCCGCAGCTCGTCGAGGTTCATGCTCGGCAGCCGCGACTCGGCGGCGGCCGTCTTCCGCGCGGTGGGGAGCGACGGCTCGCAGTCGAGCACGTAGCCCTGCTCGACGACATGCGACAACTGCCGCAGGTTGCCGGGCCAGGGGTATTGGCAGAACTCTAGCAGACGCTCGGCCGAAGGCGTCCAGCGCGGGCGGTTGTACTTGGCGGCGTAACGCTCGGCGAAGAATTCAACAAACTGGGGAATGTCTTCGACTCGCTCCCGCAGAGCGGGGACGTTCAGCTCAACCATGTTGAGCCGGTAGTAGAGGTCCTCGCGGAAGCGGCCTTCGGCGACCTCGACCTCCAGGTCGCGGTTGGTAGCGGCGACGACCTGAACGTTGATTCGCTCGGGCGTCGACGAACCGACGGGCGTGACCTCGCCCTCTTGTAGGACGCGGAGCAGCTTGGGCTGCAACTCGAGGGGCATCTCGCCGACCTCGTCGAGGAAGACCACGCCCCCTTCGGCGGCGCGGAAGACACCGAGGCTGCGGCCGGCGGCGCCGGTGAAAGCGCCCTTCTCGTGGCCGAAGAGTTGGCTCTCGGCCAGCGTCGCGGTTAGCGCCGCGCAGTTAACAGGGACAAACGGGCGGTCGCGGCGCGGGCTCAGCTTGTGGAGGGCGCGGGCCCAGAGCTCCTTGCCGGTGCCGGTCTCGCCGGTCAGCAAGACGGTGCATTGCACCTCGGCGGCCCGCTCGGCGTGCCGGGCGATCTGCCGGACGCGGGGGCTCTGGCCGAGAACCCAGGCGTCGGTGTCCGTAGCCGGACGCGACGTCAGGTCGTCGAGAGAGTGTTTCGAAAAGTTGGACGCCGTGGTCGGCATGCCGGTTTCCTGCCCCGTCGCCGGAGGCCCTCGCAGCCAGGACGCTCATGCCCTGCAGGAAGACCTTCGGCCGAATGCGGCGGACGCCCTGTCCGCCATCGGGGAGTGTTGTCGTGCGCCGGTCGATTATCCCACCGCGTGGAGCCCGAATACGGGCCCGAAAGCGGTGGCAAGTCGATTGGCGTCCGCTTCTCGCTGTCAGCCACGGCCCGGGGGGCCGTGATCCCTGCTGGCGGTGAGGAAGCGATCTAAAGGGTCACGAGCACTCCGATGAGATTCACTTTTTGCCCGACCGTTGCCTCGACGGCTCGGGCTGAAGGAGTCGTCACGGACCACCCGCGACTCAAGGACGTCTGCTCCTAGCTCGCATCCTAGTTGCGGCCACACAATTCCACAACAAAACCGACTGGGAAAAATCGTTTAGTTGCGGTCCTGTAAGGGGTTAAGCGGCCTGTGCTAGCTACGCCGAGCGTGCGGTCTAATTCGCTCCGAAGGGGGAGAATCTATTGCTTGGGAGGTTGGCGCATTTCGCAAATCGAAGAAGCATTCGCGTTTCCCCGCTAACTTCCCGCGCCGCCTGTCAGGCCGCTGCGGCTGCCGGCGCGCGACGCTGGGCGACCACGGTGATCCCCTGCCGGGTCGCGTAGTCCCGAAACTCGTCCGGGTCGAGCAAGATGGTCAGGCCCGCCTCGATCGCCAGGACGCGGGCGCCGGCCTCTTTCATGGTCTGGAGCGTCTGCACGCCGACGGTGGGCACGTCGAACCGCATGTCCTGGTTCGGCTTGGCGACCTTAACCACGGTAAAGCCGCCGTTCCGACACAGCTGCCCGGCACGCAGGATGCAGAGGTCGGTCCCTTCGATCGCCTCGATGGCGATCGCGGCTCGGCCTTTGACGCAGACGCTCTGGCCGACGTCGAGCCGGCCCATCTCCCGGGCCAGGTTCCAGCCGAACTCCACGTCGGCCTGCAGCGCGGCGTTGAGCGGCCGGCCGGCCACTAGGCCTTCTTCAACAAGCAACCCGGGGGAGAAGTCCGTAGCGGGTTCCATCGTGATCCCTCCTTGAGCAAACACCTCGACGATGCGGCCGAGGAGCGTGTCGTCCTTCCGATCGCCCGAGTGGCCAACGAAGTGCGAGTAGAAAGCCTTGAGGCCCGTCCAGTCGGGGGCGTAGCGGAGCAGCGCCCCGGGCTGATAGAGCGTCACCTTGTGGAACTTACCCGCCATCGTCGCGCGCTCGACGCCGTAGCGGCGAAACAGACGGATGGCCGTGCCGAGTTGGCTGACCCCGATCCAATGGAATGCGTCAGCGACGCCGTCATAGTCGGCCTTCACGGCGTGATGACGGACGCCCAGGCAAACCACGCGGTAGCCGGCCTGCCGCATCGACTCCGCGACAACGATCGGCAACCGCCCCCACGCCGCCAGCACGCCCACCGTCGGTCGATTGTCAACTCGCTGGTTTATCGACATGGCAAGGCAAGGGAACCACGAAGGCACGAAGGACACAAAGAGAACTTTCTCGATGCCTCTCTTTGACTGCTGCTCGGAAGCTTTCGGTCAGCCAACCGATCGATCAACCATCGTCCCTTCGTGTCCTTTGCGCCCTTGGTGGTTCAATCTTTCTTCTTAGGCGGCGCGGTCGAGGGAGTTATTGGGACGCTCAGCGAGACGTTCTTGCAGTTCGCTCACTTCGCGGCGGAGCTCACGGAACTCTTTCCGCATCTGCGGTAGTTTGGCGATCGCGGCGATCTTGAGCTTCTGTTCGCGCAGCGGCGTCGCGGGGGCGCCGAGCATGATCTCTCCCTCGGAGACGTCGTTCGACACGCCCGCCATCGCCGAGATGATGGCGCCCTTGCCGATGTGGACGTGGTCGCGGACGCCGACCTGTCCCGCCATGACGACGTAGTCGCCGGTTGAGGTGCTGCCGGCGATGCCGACCTGGGAACAGAGCAGGTTGTGGCGGCCGATCCGGCAGTTGTGCCCAATCTGCACGAGGTTGTCGATTTTCGTTCCGTCGCCGATTTTTGTCGGGCCGTAGACGCCGCGATCGATCGTCGTGTTGGCGCCGATCTCGACATCGTCGCCGATCTCGACCGAGCCGAGCTGCGGCACGAGCACGTGGCGGCCATCGACTTGGCGATAGCCGAAGCCGTCGGCGCCGATCACGACGCCGCTATGCAGTCGGCAGCGTTCGCCAACCACGGCGCCGTCGTAGAGCGTCACTCGCGCGGCAAACAGGGTCTCGGCGCCGACGCGGCAATCGTCGCCGATGACCGAGTTAGCCCCGATCGTGACGCCGTCCCCGATCACCGATTCCTCGCCAATCACCGCGCCGGGGCCGATCGATACGTTGCGCCCGATGACCGCCGACGACGCGACGACCACCGTGGGATGAACACCCGAGGCGACGCGCTGGCGGCGGGGGCGGAAGTGCGTGACGATCGCGGCGAAGGCCGCGTGGACGTTGGCGACTCGAATTGCCGGACGTCCCGGCTCGGTGACGTCAAGCGACGTGACAATCGCCGCGGCTTCGCAGCCGGCGAGCTTTGGCAGCTTCTCGACGGAATCGACGAGGGTGATCGAGTGGGCGTCGCAGTCTTGCGGCGGCCAAGCGCTCTGGATGAGCGTCGCGGGGTCGCCGTGCACCTCGCCGCCAACCATCGCGGCGAGTTTCCCCAGGGTCAATGAGCCAGCCATGCGGTTCCTTCCGGGCCGTCGCCGGCCACGCCGGAGCACCCTCCTTGGGCCCCACGCCTAGCCGCCGAGTCCCCGCGGCCGGCGTACCGGCGCAGCGGGATTCGGCGTTTGTAGCCCGATGCGAGCTGCGGGGGCAAGAGCGAATGAAGAGCGCGTCGTGCCAGTACTTAGCCCCCCGTCATTGACGGGGGGCTAATTGCGGTTGAAAGCTTGGCCGCGGCCTAGCCTCACGACTCCCGCTCCTCCACCAACCGCAACGCTTCGTGCAAGCGTCGCTGCAGCAGCTCGAACTGCCGACGATCACCGCCGTAGTCGGGATGGACGCGCTTCACCCGTCGACGGTAGGCGGCCATCACCTCTTCGCGTGTGCAGTCGGGTTTGAGTTCCAGCTCCTGCAAGCACTGGGGGCGGTCGCGTAGCGCCCATAGGGGCGACTCGAGGGTGTACCGGCGCACCACCACCAACGCCCGCCGCAGGCCCCGTAGGTAGGCCCGGTAGTCGGCGACCATTGCCAGCCACCCCAGCAGCGGCACGCCAAAGAAGAGTGTCAGGAACCAAGCAACACCGAGGGCGTCGATCGGATCGAACACGGGCGCTGGACTATTTGGGTGGGATGCGTTACAGCCGGCAGGAAGTTGACCACAACGGAACGAAGGAACAAAGAGAACAACAAATACGCCTTAGTTCCTTCGTTCCTTTGTGGTTCTCCTACCTAGCTGTGCGCTTCGCTCAAGCGGCGCCGAGGGACGTGCTCATCCCTTCGCCGAAGTAGTGCTTGCGGGCCTCGGGGTGGGCGAGCACCTCACGCGGCGTGCCGTGGCAGAGGACGCGGCCCGACTTGACGACGTAGCTGCGGTCCGTGATTTCCAGGGTTTCACGCACTTGGTGATCGGTGATCAGAATCGAGATCCCCGACGATCGCAGCTCACGCACGATTTCTTGGATGCTGTCGATGGTGACCGGGTCGATGCCCGTGAATGGCTCGTCGAGGAGGATGATCTTGGGGTTGGAGACGAGGCAACGGGCGATCTCCAGCCGGCGTCGCTCGCCGCCGGAGAGGCTCATCGCCCGGCTTTTGCGGAGTTTGGTGATGCCGAACTGCTCGAGCAGCTCGTCGCAACGGCGCCGGCGGGTGCGGCGATCGAAACCGAGCATCTCCATAACGCCCAGCAGATTGTCCTGCACCGAGAGTTTGCGAAAGACGCTCGACTCCTGGGCCAAATAGCCCATTCCGCCCTCCTTACTGCGGCGGTGGAGGGGCCAATTTGTGACGTCCTTGTCGGCGAGTTTAACCGTGCCGCCGTCAGGCACGACGAGGCCGCAGGTCATGCGGAAGGAGGTAGTCTTTCCCGCGCCGTTAGGCCCCAAGAGGCCGACGATCTCGCCGGGTTGGACCTCGAATTCGACCCCATCGACGACGCGGCGGCGGCCGTACGATTTGACGAGTCCACGGGCTTCTAGCAGTGACATCGTGCTTCCTTGCTGCGCTCGGAAGAGGGGTCAGGAGTCAGGTGTCAGGTGTCAGGGATCAGGACGACAAGCATCCACGACATCAAACCGCCAATCCACCGACCACTAACGTGGCCGGCTCGCCGCTCCCGCTTTTCTAGCCTCTAAGCCTCTAGCCTTTCACCGCACCAACCGCATGTCCTCGAAGTTGGGCCATGCCGGCACCATCTGGCGCGTGAAAGGAACGCTATACCATGCATGGGGCCAATAGACACAGACCGCCTTGCCCACCAACTGCTTGCGTTCCAGATAGGGACCGCCGGGGACGCCGACGTCGCGACCGTTGCCGCCGGCCCAGAGCCGGGCGTCGAGGCTCCAGCCGCTGTTGTCTCCCATCACGAAAAGCTGGCCTTCCTTGACGTCGAAATCCCGATGCCGGCGTTTCGCGAGGACGGGCCACAAGGCGGGGTTTTCTGGCAGGTCGAGGATCGCTTGCATCCAGTCGCCCCCGTTGAGGCCGTCAAGGCCCTCGAAGTCGGCGGGGGTTAGGTCCGTGGTGAGGCCGTAGTTGGGGTCCTCGTAGCTCATCGCGATGTAGTAGCCGTCCCGCCAGAGCCGCAGCCGCTGCGCGGTCACTTTGCCGCCTGACACGCCGACACCCGCCGGGGCGAGGTCGCCCGGGTCGTCGTCGCTGGTGCGAGGTACCTTGGCGGCGCCTGCAGCGTTGCTCGCCCCGTCGTCGTAGGCGACGCCCTCCCCGACTTGCGACCCATCGACCCACAGCAGGAGCTGGTTGTCGAAGTTGGCCAGGCGTACCGTGTGCTTGCCGGCGCCCCGGACCGTGGTTGAGAGGCTCGCCAGGTCCTCCCGCTGCGTCGATTCGAAGGGACGCCGCCAGAGCGACGCCTCTCCCGTGGCGACGTCGAACGTCACGCCGTAGTGCACGCCCCCTTCGACCAGGTCGAGCGACACGTCACCCTGCGGTGAGTCGATCTGCAGATCGGCTTCCAGCAACAGGTCCCCGACCCAGTGGACGCCAAGGCGGCCCAGGTCCTCCGGGCGCCTGGGCCGCGGCGCGAGGGTCAGCTGCCCGAGCTGCGCCGCCTGCTCGAGGTTCAGCCGCGTGTTGTAAGGCGTAAAATCGGTGACGAGCTGCGCCTTCGGCGTCACCGTCACGGGCTCTTTGTCGCCGAGGATGCGTCGCCACACGTTCTCGTTGGGCGGCACATGCCGGTAACGCAGCCACCGCGTTTCACCCGCGGGGGCCTCGCCCTGGTAAACGGGCCGGTAGACCACAGCGTCATGCTTCGACGTGGCCGGCTGCTTGTCGACGGTCCATCCGTCCGACTCGGCCCAGCCAAGGGGCCAGCCCGCGTCGATCAACGCGCGGGCCTCGTGATGCGTGTCGTGGACAAACTGCTTCATCGCCAGGACCGTCTCGGCGGGCTTCTGGGCAATAGCGAACTCGTCGTCCGATCCGAGTGGCCGCACGAAGAGGTCGCCCTGGAAGACGCGGATTTCTTCGCCCGGCAAACCGGTCACCCGCTTGATGTAGTTCGTCTGCGAGTTGCCGGGGTACTTGAAGACGGCCACGTCCCACCGCTCGGGGTCGGCGAACGAGTAGGCGTACTTGCTGACCACGAGGCGGTCGCCGCTATAGTCGGCGGTCTGGTCGGCCTCTTCCTGCCATTCCGGCCGCAGGTCGGCAGGGATATCGTTGCTCAGCAGCATCAGGTGGCGGCACTGGGGGCACTCGCCGCCGACGCAGGTCAGGCCATCCAGCCGGGCCTGCGCTTCACGCCCCGACATCCGCCGCTCGAAGACCTGCCGCTGGAGGATCGGCGCCAGCTCGGTCGCGTCGTCGCTGCTGTTGACCCGGAACCGCGTGCCGCACTGGTCGCAATAGACGTCCTTGTGGCGGCCCATCAGTGTTGGCGCCATCGACCCGGTGGGGATCACGAAGGCCTCGGCCTGGAACGTGCGGATCAGGAATGCCAGCACGAACGCCACCACCAGGGCGTCGACCGTCTCGCGCCCGCCACGTCGGCTCCGCGCGGCGGCGCTGGCGCCGTCGGCGTTCTTTTCGGTCCCCTTCAGTTCAGCCGTTGTGCGGACGCGGTTGTCGGCGGAAGGGCGGTTCTTGCTGGCCATGCTGCGGGAGGTTGGAGGTAGCAGGCTTGTGGCGTGAGGCTGACAACGTCGCGTCGAGGGCCTCGGCCGAGCGGTTCATCTTCGTGGCGCAACCCTACGGCCTCAAGCCTCAGGCCTCAACCGTGTTATCGAGATCGGGGCCCAGCGACGACCCCCACCACCAGACGCGAAGGGACGCCTGCTGGCGCCGCCCAATTGCGGCTATCGACCGAGGCGACCTGGTTGTCGCCGACGACAAACCACTCGTCATGACCCGGCCGCCACTGGGGTGATCCGAACGCACCATAGTAAACGCTGGCCGCGGGGCTTTTGTTCCCAGGCAGGACGCGGCGGCCGTCCGCCCAGACGCCCCCTACCCGGAGGGCGACGCGCTCGCCCGGCAGACCGACGACGCGCTTGACCAGCAGCTCGTCCGCGCCCGTCGGCGATTGCAGTACGACCACGTCCCACCGCTGCGGCGCCCGCCAGCGGCGGACCAGCACCCGCTGGCCCGCATCGAGTGTCGGAGACATCGAGTTCCCGGCCACGACAATCGGCTGCAGCCAGCCGATAGCGACAAACGTGTTGGCCAGCAGCACGAGCGTGGCGAACATGACGCCCAACCGTAAGGCTTTAGTAAGCGCGCGAATGACGCGAATGGACGCGAATGATTTCATGGTTATTCGCGTCATTCGCGGGCAGAAAGAGTCACTTGTCGCCGTAACCCTTGGGATTCGCGGAGTGCCACTTCCACGCCGAGGCGACCGTCTGGTGGATGTCGCGACGCTTCGCACGCCAGCCGAGCAGCCGCTCGGCGCCCTGCGGGTCGGCGACCAGCTCGGGCGGGTCCCCTTCACGACGCGGGCCCTCGACTGCGGGAATCGATTTGCCGGTCGCCCGCTCGCACGCGGCGATCACCTCGCGGACGCTCGAACCGACGCCCGTCCCCAAATTGCAGCGGATCGCCAGCGGCTCGTTCGGCGACGCGGCCAGTTTCTCGATCGCCGCCAAATGGGCGTCGGCGAGGTCATCGACGTGGATGTAATCGCGGATGCACGAGCCATCGGGCGTCGGGTAGTCCGTGCCGAAGATCGATACGTGCTCACGCTGCCCGAGCGCGACCTCGAGGATGATCGGGATCAGGTGGGTCTCGGGGTGATGGTCCTCGCCAATCGAGCCGTCGTCCGCCGCGCCCGACGCATTGAAGTACCGTAGCGCCGCGTAGCTGAGGCCGTAGGCATGGTGGTAGTCCTCCAGCGCGCGCTCGATCACCAGCTTGGTGAAGCCGTAAGGGTTGATCGGCGACTGGGGGTGGTCCTCGGGCATTGGGACCTTCACGGGGTTTCCGTAGGTCGCGCAGGTGCTGGAGAAAACGATCTGCTTCACGCCCACCGCGCGCATCGCGTCGAGCAGCGAAAGCGTGCCGCCGATGTTGTTCTGGTAGTACTTCGCCGGGTCGGTGACCGACTCATTGACGAACGCGTAGGCCGCGAAGTGCATCACCGACTCGATGCCGTTGTCCTTAAGCAGCTTCTCGACCAGCGGCCGGTCGGCGAGGTCGCCTTCGACGAAGCGATCGGGCAGGAGCCCACTGGCCTGCGCGGCGGCGCGGTGGCCGAGGTAGAGGTTGTCGATGACCCAAACGTCGTGCCCGGCGGCGATCAGGCGGCGCACTGCATGGGAGCCGATATACCCGGCGCCGCCGGTGACGAGAATCTTCATGGGGTGTGTGGCTACGAGGGCGGACTAAGGATCTCTCTCCCCCGAGATTATCCGCGCTCGCGGGCCCAGAACAAAGCGGGGGCCCCAGGACCCGGCGCGCGGCGAGCCCCCGACGCTAGTCGGGGGAGTGCAGCGTGTCACCGGGCTCCTCCACCGACTCGCGTCGGGGGCTCACTGTTTTTCCTTAGCGGCGCCTCCTGACGATTCCTGCGAAGCCGCCGAGCGCGAGCAGCACGCCGGCCGGTTCGGGGATCGCGTTCGCGAGGGACGAGATCGTCGCCCCCTCGTTGTCACGCCAGACCGTGTAGAGCGATGTATCCACCGTCTCCGCATCGCCAGCGTTCAGTAGCGTTGACGGGGGTCCGCCGAGGTTGCTGGCCCACAGCGTGTAGTCGGCGGCGTTGACGGCGCCGTCATTATTGAAGTCGCCCGCCAGCCCCGAAAGGACTTCGAGAACGACCCCGCCGGCAACGTTCCGGGCCGCCATCGCGGGGCCATTGGTGGTGACCTCGCCAAAGCCGCCCACGACACCGCCGCCAGCGGTGAGGATGCTAAAGCTCTGACCAAAGGTCGGCGTGAATCCACCGGCGAACTCCACACCGATCGCCGCCCCCGCATCAATCGTCACCGTTCCGCCAACAGCGACGCGGTCGTAGCTGGCCGCGGACCCAATCTCGATATGAAGAGTCGAGCTCTCGAGCATCGCCAGCATTCCTACGTTGATTGTGCCGATCGAGACACCCGGCGCTAGTTCGCCCGCCACTGAGACTGCGCCCGACATTGTCCCCGTGCCGCCGAGTATTCCATTCGGGCCCACCGCGACGGGCGCTCCCGCGGTCGCTGAGCCCGTCGTGTTGGTCACGAGCAACCTCCCTTCGCTGACGACCGTGCCGCTCTGGCTGTTGGACTGCGAGAGCCGAAGCGTGCCGGGGCCCGTCTTCTCGAGGCTTCCGGAGATGATCGCCGCATCGATCGAAACGTCCACGTCGGCGGCGCCGTCCATGACGTTCAGCGCCCTGGTTCCACCGCCGAGTGAGACAACGCCCGAGAACCCAAAGCCGGCGCCTCGCTGCACCTTGGCGGTGACTCCGTTTCGCGGTGCGAGCGTCACGTCGCCCGCGATCGCCAGGCCGGTTCCGACCGAAGTTCCGGGGGCCAAATTAAGCGTGTCGAACGTCAAGGTCCCGCCGCCCAGCGAGAAGGTATGGGTCGGCTCGACTTGGAGCGTGTGCGCGGTCAGTGAGCCACCGGTCAGCGAAACGGCCGACGAAATCAGCACTGAGTACGGCGTCGATTCCACGACGGGCGTGTAATTCACCGTCAGCGAGCCGCCGCTAATGTTCAGCGCTTCGCGCGTGACCAACTTGCGGATGTTGTGACTGCCGGAGTCGAGCGTCACGGTGACGTTTCCCGCCGCACGATCGAGGACCACGGTGTCGAGCGAACCGGGAAGCCGCACGGCAGGGAGCGTCAGCGCCCCGACCCGCGCGGCCTGACCCGGGCCTTGCACCGGGGCGACGGGCGTTTGGCCGCTGTTCCAGTTGGCGAGCGAACTCCAGTTGCCGTCGGCGCCGCTGACCCACAGGGCCGGGACCAGATTGTCGCGGAGGAACTCGGGACCGCCATTGGCGACGTTCACGTCGATGTTGGCCGTGCCATTCTTATAGCCGGAGAGTCGGGCCGTACTGGCGTACTGCCAGAAATCCCAGGGGTGGGGGTCGGTATTCGGGGGGTCGTCCCAGGGACCGTAGAAGCCACTGAAGGTGTCTTTGGGGTTACCGTTTTGGACGTCGATGGAGTCCGGGTTGGCTTGATTCGCGTAGCGTGCGGTCCAAAGGACGGGGAAGTAGTCTTGGATCGGCGACTGCACGACGTATGCCGCGTAGTTGCCATTGATGTACATGATGGGGCGGACGCCCGCGACCTCGTAGATGCGGTTGGAGAAGTCGATCGAGAACTGAGTGATCTCCGCGTCGCTGCGGATGCCATCGCCCGCCTCGAGGTCGAAGACCGGAAGCAAATAGCCGGGCCGCATCCAGGCGCCGGCCATCTGCAGGAAGTGATTCGCCTCGTCGGCGCCCGTGTTCGCGATCCCGCCCGAGTTCAACGTCGACGCCACTATGTCGGGGCGCGAGAAGTGGTACGGCCCGGCCAGCATGCCGGCGTTGGTCGCGTTGGTGATGTTCTGGACGAAGTACGGGTCATCGTACCGCTGCGAGAGCGTGTTGTTGCCCTGGTTGTTGGCGGCGTCGTTCTGGTTGTAGAAGCCCGTGGTCCCGCCGCGGCTCGAGCGGATGAACACGAACTCGCGGTTGTTGGTGTTGCGCAGGGTGTTCCAGTTCGACGGCGTGATGTTCCCCTGCCAGGCAGAAACATCAATGCCCAACGACCGCTGCGCCCAAGCGACGTCGCCGGGCAGGGCAATCAGCCCGATCAGAGCGGGCACGACGAGAATAAATCGGTTTCCAGCACTCGGCATCGGGAGTCCGCCTCGCTTCTCGGTCGGTAGAAGAACGCGATCCACCCGGTCCGGACAGATGGATCACCACACTCAACCTATAAGGTGCAACGGCCAATTCGGCAACGAACACGCGACGCAAACCCGCGACAGGCCGGCAGAATCGCGCAGATGCGAGGGTCTGCTGCGCTGGGGACGGGGGTCGGGGTCGGTAAGGCCCCTTCTCCAAGGCCCCTGTCACCAAGTCCGCTGTCAGACGTCGCGGCGCGTGACGCTCCGCGGCGGCGCCTCGCCGTTGGCGTCGAGCTGCCGGTAGGCTGGGGGTCGTGTCCGATCACCGGGGCGGCGCAGATAACGCTTTTGCACTCCGTGGAACGGGGACTCGATCAACGAGTTGTGCAGCATGCTATGGGATACTAATCGGTACCGACTTTCGGACCGTGTGATCGCTCCGTGGCAGCGAATCAGCCACTCGCACTCAGGAGATCGTCGTGCATAGATGCTTTGAGGACGACTGCGACCGCGATTGCCAGCAGACCTGGCGCCGGTCCGTCTCCTTGCTCTTGGCTTTTTTCCGCCCCGTCACCAGCGGCGGGATCGCGGCCACGCTGCTCGCAATCGCAGCCCACTGCGCAGCGTCCGCGACGGCTCCACGCCCCAACGTCCTGGTCATCATCGCCGACGACATGGGCTGGGGGGACCTGAGTTTGCACGGCAATACCGCTGTCAAAACGCCTCACCTTGACGGCCTAGCCGCGGATGGAGCGTCCTTTCGTCGCTTCTATGTCCAGCCCGTCTGCGCGCCGACGCGCGCCGAGTTTCTAACCGGCCGCGATCATCGGAGCGTTGGCGTGACGGGCGTTTCCGAAGGCTCGGAACGCCTGAACGCAGAGGTAACGACAATCGCCGATTCGTTCCGCGCAGCCGGCTATGCGACGGGACTCTTCGGGAAATGGCACAACGGAACCCAGCCCCCCTACCACCCGATCTGCCGGGGCTTCGAGGAGTTTTACGGTTTCACCTCGGGCCATTGGGGTCACTACTTCGACTTTTGGCTCGATCAAAACAATCAGATGGTCACCGGTCGAGGCTACGCCGCTAACGACTTCACGGAACACGCGAAACAATTCATTCAGACGCATCGTCAACAGCCGTTTTTCGCAGTTGTCGCTTTCAACACGCCGCACTCACCCATGCAAGTCCCCGACACGTGGTGGACGCGGCATGCTGAGCAAGAGATCCAGCTCCGCGCGACGGAGCCCGACAGCGAGGATATTCCCCACACACGCGCGGCTCTGGCGATGGTTGAGAATCTCGACTGGAACGTGGGTCGACTGCTCAAGCAGCTCGAGACGATGGGGATCGCTCAGGAAACGATCGTGGTCTTCTTTTCGGACAATGGCCCCAACGGTCACCGCTGGAATGGCGGCCTGCGAGGGATCAAAGGATCGACCGACGAGGGGGGCGTTCGGTCGCCGCTCTTTGTGCGGTGGCCGGCGCAGATACCCTCGGCGACCCGGATCACGACGCCCGCCTGCGTGCTCGACTTACCGCCCACACTCGGCCATCTCTGCTCCGTCGCACTCGCTGATCCCAACAGGCTGGACGGCTTGGACCTCTCCTCCTTGCTGCAGGGCCGGGTCGCTGAGGTCGCTGATCGGCGGGTCATTATCTCGCACTGGTCGGGACAGACGTCCGCGCGCCGCGGGTCACTTCTTCTGGATCACGAGGGACGGCTTTACGACCTGCTAGCCGATCCGGGCCAGCACCGCGATTTGGCCGCGGAGCGGCCGGACATCGCCGACGAACTGGCTGCCGAAATGGTGCGGCGTGAAAAGCGAATTCAAGAGGTTAGCGTTCCCGACGCGAAGCCCTTCACCATCGGGCATCGGTGTCATCCGGTGTCGCATCTCCCCGTCCGTGACGCCACCGCCCAGGGGGGGGTCAAGCGTTCCAACCACTACCCGAACTGCAGTTTCTTCAGCGACTGGACGCGCCCCAGCGACGCTGTCGTATGGGACGTCGAAGTCGTCACACCCGGCGCCTACGCGGTGACGCTGTTCGCGGCCGTACCCGCCGACGCCGTGGGCTCGGAGGTTTGCCTTCGGGCCGACGGAGCCGAGTGCCGAGTTGTCCTCGCCGCAGCGACCGACTACCAGACCCTCGGACCGGCGCAGGACCGTGTCCAACGACAAGAAGGACCCGTCAAACATTTTCGGCCAATCTCAATGGGTTCCCTCGAAATGCATCCGGGACGACAGAAGCTCGGCTTGTCGGTTGACTCCATTCCATCGCTGGGCCCTGCGATCTGGCAGCTGAGCTTGGAAAGGATCCGCCCCCAAGGGTAATCGAGACGCCTGTTCCATGGCTTCGATTCCTCCGACAAGGATCTTCCCTAGCGAGCGAAGGGCCTTCGGCCCATCGTACGGCGCGTGGCGCACGCTAAATCTTGCCCGTGTCGCCACGCCCCGACGGGCGTCACCGCTGCAACGAACCGATCGGGTTGGCACCGCGGCCCGTCGGGACCGTCGGGGAAAGTAGGCCGAAACAAGCCCTAGCGCAGTTACGGCATTGTGGCGGTTTACCCAATGCCTGCCGTAACAGCGCTGGCGCTTGTTGCGGCCTACGGGTTTCCTGACCCCTGACTCCCAGGGGCCGCAGGCCCCAAGTGGGCGATGAGGGACTCGAACCCCCGACATCCTCGGTGTAAACGAGGCGCTCTAGCCGACTGAGCTAATCGCCCGCGAATCGTTCGCAGTGCCTAGCGTAGACCGCCGCGGCACGCCTTCCAATGGGGGCGGTGTGCGGCGGGAAAGGATCGGGATCAGCAATGAGTTCTGGAAGCCTTGAGAGTGGGCGCCGAGAGTTGCAGCGGGGGCGTGCTGGGCAACCCGGGTACCCGCTTCGGCTCCGGGCGTTTACGCTTCCGGCTCTCCGCCGTCCATACGATTGACCCTCGGGAGCCGCCCCTTATGTCCGCCAATATCGTCTCGATCCGCGCCGACGACTCGGGCGCCACCGCTGAGGTCGCCGTGGGACTGGGGTTCAACTGCTACAGCTGGAAGGCGCCGTTCGCGGGGGACGCCGACGCTTCGCGGCGCGAGCTACTGTGGGCCGAGCCCGACTTTGAGCTCGGTGAGGGACGCCCTTCGCGTAGCGGGATCCCGCTGCTCGCTCCTTTCCCCGGCCGTATCGCCCACGGCGTCGTCGAGTGGGAGGGTAAGCGCTACCAACTCGACGACACGAGCGGCCAGGGCCACGCGATCCACGGCTTCGCGCCGCGCAACGCGTGGCGTTTGGTCGATCGGTCCGTCGATCACGTCACCGCCGAGTTCCGACCGACGATCGATGCGCCGGCCGCCGTCGCCCAGTGGCCGGGCAATTACGTGATGACGGCGACCTATTCGATTGCGGGAAGCCGGCTGGTTTTTGATCTCCGAGTCGTGAACCCGGGCGACGAGCCGGTCCCCTTCGGCTTCGGCACGCACGCCTACTTCCGCCTGCCCCTTGCCGAGGGCGCCGATCCCGAAGCGACCGTCGTCCGCGCTCCCGTCGATGGCCGCTGGGAGGCCGCCGACATGATCCCGACCGGCGCGCTGGAGTCGCTCCCCGGCAGCGATCCGCTCAACGTTGGCGCGGCGCTCGCCGGCCGCGAGTTCGATACGGCTTATCGATTCAGCCCCGGGGCGTCGACGACTGAGCTGATCGACCCCTCGACCGGCCGGCGCGTTCTGCAGACGTTCGACGACTCGATGACCTGCTGTGTGATCTACACCCCCGGCCACCGCGAAGCGATCTGCCTCGAGCCGTACACCTGCACCACCGACCCGTTCAACATGGCGTCCAAGGGAGTGAAGACCGGGCTGATCGTCCTCGAGCCGGGCCAGGCATACGAGACGCGGATCGTGCTCACAGCGGATGTGGCTTAGTTAGTCCTCCGCACGGTAGTCGGTTGGAGTATCAGCCGCGGGGCCTTTGCCCCCGGCTTCTTTCTAGTCGATTGTCCGGCGATGGGAGGCAAGTACCTTGGTCACACCCCTCCCCTAGCCCCTCCCCATCAAGGGGAGGGGAACCTCGCGGTACCTCGTCAATGATTTGTTTTAGCGGACGTAGCCTCCGACCTGAATCGCTACGCGCGACGCCTCGCGCTGTGGTCCGATCGCTAGGCCGAGCCAACCGTCCTCGATCACCAGCTGGTTGGTGGCCAGGCCGATCATCGCGTTGCTGAACCGCTCGGGCGTTTCGTCGTTGATTCGCACCAGCGCCAGACGGCGGTTCTCGCCGAGGACCTTGCCCATCACGCCGTGCAGGTGCAGGCGGGACGCGTTCCGCATCCGACCCTCGATCGCCGGGGCGCCGTCCTGCACTAGCTCGGCGGTGAGGCCGGTCACCACGGGCTTGTAGAAGACGTGAACCTTAAAGTCGCTGTGGCGACGGCCGCGGACGACGATGTCGGCCAGCGACAGGGTCAGATGAGCGCGGCCTTCGGCCAGCTCAAACCGCACCGGGTCTTCGGCGGCGAAACGGAAGACGGCTTCCTCGGCGGGCGCCTCGTCCCGGCTGGGAAGTCGGAGCTTTGCGTCGATGCGCTCACGCAACTGAACCGGCGTCATCGTGGCGCCGGCGAGGCCAAGTCCGTCCAGAGCGTTGTTGAATGTCGATTCATGCACCTGGACGCTGATCAGGCTGTCCGACGGGGCGCGCATCCGCGGTGTGTGCGCCGCCAGCTGGCCGCCATTGGCCACGCGGACCCGTGTGATCAGTCGCTGGTCGGTCGTGCGGAGCTCGATCGGCTCGACCTCGAGCCCGAGCGCCGCGGCGCGGCTGAGCACCTCGCCAGCGAAACGCAGCTCGGCGTCGGCCAGCTGCGGCGCCACGCGCTCGTCCAACGTGCGGGTGACCTGGCGCTCGACCTTGGCGAGCGTCTCCGACTTAGCGCGCGAGCTGACGCGGCTGTATTCTTTCCGAGCCTCGTTGCGGACGTAGGAACCCACTAGCGGCACCCGGTCGTAGTTCGTGGAGAGGCTCACCAGCCGCTGCGACTGCGACTGGGCCTCGGCGACCGATGGCGCGGCTAGCAGGCCCTCGGGCGTAAGCACGACAAGCTTTTTCGCGACGAAGGTCGTCTCTCCCCGTGCGCCGACGACCGCCGGTCCGCCGCGCGAGTAGGTCTGGGTCATCACGGCGCCGCGTGCCTCGAGCCCAACGCGCCACGCGCTGGAGTCCTCGAACAGCCGGATGGCGAGGTCGGTCCGAGTCGTCGAGCGGCCCGACACCGGGTTGCCCGCGATGCGATCCCGGATGGCCGAGGTGACCGGCTCGGGCGCCGGCAGCATCCGCTGGAGGAACTCGGCGGCAATCGCGACGCGTAGGTTGGCGTTGCGGTAGGACGATTCGATCGCCTGGCCGACATCGCGGCTTTCGACGTCGGCTTCGGCGACCAGGCGCGAGGCGTCCGCAGCGAGCAGTTGCGCCATGCGCGCCGTCGGTTGGCTCTCGTAGTCTTCGATGCGTCTCGCGACCACAAGCCGCGTGGGCGCCGCTGGGTAGCGCTCGGCGTCCTGCAGCATCGCACCTGGCGCCGACCCGAGACCGCTAGACGACATCGCCCATCTGGCGCCGGCCAGCCGGTCGTTGCGTTCTGGGTGGACACTCGCGGCGATCGTCAACGCCTGCTCGGCGCGCCAAGTCTCGAGTCGCCGCTCGAGGGCGTAGCCGGCCCGACGCAGCTC
>JBGSJY010000153.1:0-2956 GCA_041741515.1 Pirellulales bacterium
GCCGTAGGTCCGTAAGTCGTGGCAGAACCACGCCTCGCTTTCTGCCGAGTCAAGTCTTTGCTTCAGAGCTCCATGAAGCGGCCCCGTGATCGTGCGATGCGAGTCGACATCGACAAACACCTCGGCGACGCCACGGTAGCGATACCAAAGGGGTTGATCGGGCATCTCAAAGGTTCGGGTCCGGAAAAGACCGGTCAGCTTCGGGCTGGCGAGCCAGTTCGCTGCGATCGGTTGGGTCACCAGTCTGAACAAGGGATACGCCGCACTATCGCCGACGGTTGAGATCCATACGGCGCCGATCGGCGCGGGGCGATCTCCAAACGCGTAGCCGCTGGTAATCCACTCGTTGTGTTTGGGGGCCCCTTCCTCGTCCTTAAAGAAGGCGATCGGGGTGCGTGACCGCGCAGGCGTATCGCGCGAGGTCGATTCGGCCACGGCTTCTGCGGCGCCGGCCGCGGTAGCGAGCCGATAGAGGGGGTGTTCCGGTGAGCTTTGTGCAAGGCAGAGCTCCGCACGAAGGCGGGCCGAGCGACCTTCCGCAGCGGAAGCTCTATCGGAAGCTTCCGTTGGAAGTTCTTTGGCGGCCCTGGCCAAATCGTCGGCGAACTCCGCCAGCCTCATCGTCAGGGAGGTCCGATAGGCATCGAGAATCTTTGAGGAGGCGTCGTCCCTAAGCTCCCGCAGTTGAACGGCGACCCGCTCCGTCGCGTCCGGGTCGGCGATGTTCGCCCGCTGGAAACAGCTGCTCTCTACAAACCCGCACAGGGCGTAATAATCCTCCGTCGAGATCGCGTCGAACTTGTGGTCATGACAGCGTGCGCAGCCGATGGTGAGACCAAGGAAGGTTTTTCCAAACACATCCAGCGAGTTGGCGATCCGGTCACCTTCGTCGGCGCGGATATCAACCGGGCTATGGGTCGCCTCTCCCAGGTGCCAGAAGGCGGTCCCCTGAATCGATTCGTTGCATCGGGTCTCCGGGTCTACCCGCGGCGGACTCACTAAATCGCCGGCGACGTGCTCCCGGACGAACACGTTGTAGGGGACGTTAGCCGCGAGTGCCCGGATCACGTAATCGCGATACCGCCACGCGTCCGCGATCTCGTAGTCCCCTTCGTGTCCCTTCGTTTCGGCGAAGCGGACCAAATCGAGCCAATGCTGGGCCCAACACTCGGCGAATTGCCGCGAGGCGAGCAGCCGATCGACGATCTCCTCGCGTGAAACGGGCGACGTGTCGACAAGGAATCGTTCGACATGGTATCGCGACGGTGGCAGGCCCGTGAGATCGAACGTGACGCGGCGCAACCAAGTCGCCGCATCCGCGTCCGCCGCCGGCCGCAGGCCCTGCGCTTCGAGCTTAGCCAGGATGAACTGATCCACCTGGCCGGTCGGCCACGCCGAGTCAGCGATCTCCCCTGGGGGGCGCCGCATAGGGGCCTTCCAGCACCAGTGAGACCCGCGTCGACGCGTGAGCTCTAACGCGAAATCATGGGGAGGCACGACCGCCGACTTAGCAGCGTCGGCTCCTTTCGCTCCCATACGAATCCACGCCGTGAGAATGTCGATCTCACGCTGCGGGAGTCGCCGCTCCGGCGGCATCTGCAGCTCGTGGTCGTCGTAACTGATCGCCCTTAGGACGCCCGATTTCTCGGCCTCGCCCGGCACGATCGCCGGGCCGTACTGACCGGGGCGAGACCATCCCGATGGATCGTCTAGGGCGAGGCCCCCTTCCGGATCGCCCGCCTCGGCCGAATGGCATTCGTAGCACCGGCGCGCGAGTATCGGACGGACTTGCTCCTCGTAAATCTTGGCCGCATCCGCCTCCGCGCCCTGGGCCGAAGCTGCGTATCCAAACAATAAGACCAGTTCGATAGCAGCCAACCACGATGCGACCCCGTTAGAGCGCGGCGTCATGTGCTTGGCGCCAATATCAGAGCGCCTTCGCATGGCTTCTGCTCCGGGTGGCAGGTGTTTGCAACTCTCGACTGCACGCCGTGAAATATTACCATGTGATCGGCAGTCGAAAAGCTCGAAAGTGCAGCACCCGACGGGCTCCTTGGGGCGACCGAATTGTGAAGCGGTCAGCTATGCCCAGTGAGCCGCTAACGAGAGAGAGAATAGCTTTGGGGCTGGGGTGAAAGCGTCTCCCGCGACGGTTACTCAATTGCCGCAGCGAGCATGGCATCCCTCGATAGGCAACGCCCTACCCAGGGAACGTCGCTGAGGGCGTCGATGGAGTCCTCACGAACGGCCTCCCCTACCTGCCAAGAGCCGGTCCCAACGCGAGAAGACGCCACTCGCCTCGAGCTAGTTTTATCGACTCCGAGCGAAGTTCGGTCTTCCCTCAAGGCGTAAGTCCATCCTCGTCTGCTACCACGCCAGCGATTCGATAAGAATCCGGACGACAGCCTCTCGGCCAGCGTGCCGCAAGGCGGACTCGCTCGTCAGCCCTGCCTGCTCCAACGCTCTCTTCGCTCGGTTGGCATCCCGCTCACTGGAAAACTCGATGGGCAAGGCATGACGCCACTGCTCATCAAATTCAACCGCCACACGCCACGCCTCCGGCCCAACGACGACACAATTGTCGTCCACAACGACCTGATGCGTTACAAGAAGTGACATTGAGTTCCACTCCCCCGAAGAACTTCCGTGTGGTCCGTCCACTTTACCAGGCTCGTCCGCAGCGGGGCAATCATTCCGCGAGGCCGCGGGGTTTACCACGACCGACTCCAACGGCTTCACGATGGCTACCTCTGAGGATCGGCGAGCGGCCCAACGTACGTAGAGCCGACAATGCTCGGATTGCTTTCCGCCGGAGCGACAGGGCAATCGCATCTAATCACGCAGCGATCCCGGTAAGAATGGCTTGAAGGGTGTTGTTGTTCCACCCGGCGCGGAGCCGTTTCCCGCGGAGAGTCTCACGGAGGGTGGTGTCCAGCTTGAGGATCGAGAGCGCCAG
>JBGSJY010000154.1:0-5647 GCA_041741515.1 Pirellulales bacterium
GAGTCGGGCGACGGGTGGCGCGACGATTGGATCGTCTACGGTCTGGTCGACGGCCGACAACTCTTCAGCGCCAAACGGCTCACCCTCGCCCCCGGGGCCAAATGCACGCTGCGGGATCCGGGCGCCAGCGGTTGGATCACCGTGCAGGGGAAGGGACGCATCGGCGCGCTGCCGCTGCAGACCCCGACCATGATTCGATTCGGCGAGGAGACCGAAGACGAAGTCTTCATCACCTACGAAGCCGCAATGCGGGGAGTCGACGTCGAGAATACGGGGAGTGAGCCGCTGGAGAGCCTTCGGTATTTCGGCCCCGACACGTTCGACCGCGTCCCCAACGTTGGCGACGCCCGGAAATGAGCGTCGTCCGATCCCGATCGCTCCTGGCCAAGCAGAGCATGACGAACGCCTATCCCAAGCTGCACAATTCGATGTGGCCCGGTATCGTCGGCAAGGGGGACGGCCCCGGTGAGGAGCCCCCCGTCGGCTTGGCGCGGATGCTCGACCTGACGAAAGCCGCGAGATGCGGCGACGCTTCGTTCGATGGTGTCGACCTCTTTCTCTATGTGCCGCACCTCGACCCCCGCGCAAGCGACGCGGCACTCCACGAACTGGCGATTAGGATCCAGGAGCGTGGGCTCTCGATCGGATCGCTCGTCGCCCCCGTCTGGCCCGGGACCGTGGGGGATTCGGCGATGGGGGACGATGAGGCGCGGCGGCGATTTCTAACAGCGATAGAACTGGCCTGTCGAGCCGCGGGAGTGTTCGACGCAGCCGGCGTCAGAACCTCTGGCGTGATCCGGATCGACTCCGCCGAGTTCGGCGTCGATAAGTGGCGCGCAGCCCCGGAGGCGAGCACGCGAAAAATCGCTTCGACCTTCCGCGAGGCCGGCCGTATCGCCGCCGACGCGGGGCAACGACTCGCCGCCGAGGGGGAGATCTGCTGGGCGGGGATGCACAGTTGGAAAGACGTCCTCGATCTGCTGGAAGAGACCGACATGCCCAGCTCGGTCGGTTTTCAGGCCGATTTGGCGCACACCTACTTGTACCTTTTGGGCTGCAACGCGCCGCAGCACGCCCTCTTGCCGCCGGAGTATGGCGAGGCGGAGTTCTACGAAGCTTACGGCGAGATGGTCTCGAAGCTTCGGCCCTGGACCTTCGACTTTCACGTCGCGCAGAACGACGGCCAGGTTAAAGGCGCCGGCAGTCACGACAAGACCGGCAAGCACTGCCCCCCGGACGACCCCCGGGGGAAGCTCGACATTGTCCGCTGCTCTTCGTACTGGCTGGAGGGCGCCACCGAGCGCGGGATGCGGCACATCTGCTGGGACGGCTGCATGTTCCCCAACAGCTTGTTGGAAGACCCCGGTACGTGGGATGCGGTCCTTGCCGTGATGACTCAAGTGAGAGACGCACATGGCTGGAACTAGTGCTGGCAAGAAGCGACTGCGGATCGGCCTCGTCGGGTGCGGCTTCATGGGGCGCGCGCACTCCAACGCTTACAACCGCGTCGCCAACTTTTTTGAACTTCCGTGCGTCCCTCAACTCGCAGCAGTCTGTTCGCGCAACGCGGAGCAGACCCGCTCCTTTGCGACCACCTGGGGCTACGAGTCGATCGAGACCAATTGGCGCGCCCTAGTCGCCCGTGACGATGTCGATGCGATCGACATCTGCGTGCCGAATAACCTCCATTGCGAAATCGCCATTGCGGCCGCGGCCGCCGGAAAGATGGTGCTTTGCGAGAAGCCTCTCGCGATGAGCGTCGCCGAGGGGGAGCGGATGTGCCGGGGGGTCGAGGACGCCGGCGTGGCGAACATGGTGTGGTACAACTACCGACGCGTCCCCGCCGTGACGCTCGCCCAGCGCCTCGTTCAGGAGGGAAAACTCGGTAAAATCTACCACTACCGCGCCAACTTCCTCCAAGATTGGACGATCGCGGCCGACCTCCCCCAGGGGGGGCAGGCCTTGTGGAGGCTCGATGCGGCCGCAGCGGGCTCCGGCGTCACCGGCGACCTGCTCGCCCACTGCATTGACGCCGCGTTGTGGCTCAACGGCCCGATGCGGGAAGTGACGGCGATGACGGAAACCTTCGTCAAGCAGCGGATCCATCAAGCCACCGGCGAGATGACCCCGGTGGCGATCGACGACGCCTGCGCTTTCATGTGCCGGTTTGAGAACGGTTCGCTCGGCGTGTTCGAGTCGACGCGGTACGCACGCGGACACAAGGCGTTGTACACGCTAGAAATCAACGGCGAGCATGCATCGCTCCGCTGGGACCTCCACGACCTACATCGTCTAGAGTATTTCAGCCATGGCGACGAAGGACGCCTGCGCGGTTGGCGGTCCATCCATGTCTCCGATCACGACGGCGGCCAGCCCTACATGGACAAGTGGTGGGTGCCGGGATTGCAGATCGGCTACGAACACACGTTCGTCCATCAGGTCGCGGATTTCATCGAGGGGCTGGCGACGGGAGAGCCTGCTGCGCCGACGTTCCGCGATGCGCTCCGAACGCAGCGCGTGTGTGAGGCGGTGCTCAAGAGCGCCGCGAGTGGCAGCTGGACGTCCGCATCGACATGAACCATTTTCGCGACAAGAGGCCGATTATGATTCCACGCGACGCGACCCTCATCAGCCGGCTGATTGCCGCTGCGCTGCTGCTCGGGGCCCCCGGGGCGGGCCGCGAGGCAGTGGCCGAGGAGTCCGAAGCCGGCTTCTCGGCCTTGTTCGACGGCAAGTCCCTCGATGGTTGGGACGGCGACCCCAAGCTGTGGAGCGTGAAGGACGGCATAATTCTGGGGAAGACGTCCGACGCCAGCCCCATCGAGCAAAACGAGTTTCTCATCTGGAACGGTCGTGCCGCCGATTTCGTGCTGCGGCTAGAGTTTCGCATGTCGGACCGGGGCGTCGGCAACTCGGGCGTCCAGTACCGCTCCAAGCGTTTCCCCGACGCTGGGCGGTGGACCGTCGGCGGGTATCAGGCCGACATCGAACGCACCAACCAATACATGGGCATCCTCTACGAGGAGCGAGGCCGCGGCATCCTGGCGATGCGGGGAGAGGAAGTGGTCCTGAAGGCCTCGCCCGAGCAGTTGGACAAGCAGGTCATCGGCTCCGTGGGCGATCCCGCCGACCTTGTCGAAGGGGTCACGCCTGGGGAGTGGCAGGCGCTCGAAGTGATCGCCCTAGGCAACCGCTTGGAGCACAAGCTGAACGGCAGGACCATGGTCCGCGCGACCGACAGAGACGACGCCCATTCAGCCGCCGAAGGGATCGTCGCCCTCCAGTTGCATCAGGGACCGGAGATGCAAATCGAGTTCCGGAACATCCGCATCAAAAACCTATCGACCGACAAGCCGCAGCCGTAAGCATTCTGGCTCTCACCGCAGCCACTTCCACCGAATGGGTCGTACGATGTCCTCTTCAAGCAAAGCGATCAACCGTCGCGGGTTTCTCAAAACTGCAGCGAAGGCGGGGGCCGCGGTCGCGCCGATGTTCATCCCCGCGTCAGTCCTCGGACGCAACGGCGCCACCCCCCCCAGCGAGCGCATCGTGATCGGGGGCCTGGGCGTCGGGAACCGCGGACGCACGGACTTGGCCTGCTTGTTGACGGAGCCGGACGCCCAGTTCATCGCCGCGTGTGACGCGCAGCAGAGTCGCCGCGCGCTGGTCAAGCAGATGGTCGATGGCCACTACCAATCGCAAGACTGTGAGCTGCTGCGCCATCCCGACGAGCTCTTCGGGCGCGACGACATCGACGCCGTGCTCATCACCACGGGCGACCGCTGGCACACGCTCGCGTCGATCATGGCCGCGCGAGCCGGCAAGGACATTTACTGCGAAAAGCCCTGCTCGATGACGATCGAGGAGAGTCTCCGGCTCAAGAGCACGATCGGCCGCTACGGCCGCATCTACCAGGCGGGGACCCAGCGGCGGACGATCCCCAACTTCCAGTTCGCCGTCGATCTGGCCCACAGCGGAAAATTGGGCAAGCTGCACACGGTCCACGCCCACACTCTCAGCCCCGCCTTCACCCGCGAGTGGCTTCCCGAAGCCCCGCTTCCCGGCGGCAAAGAGGTGATGGACTGGGACCTGTGGCTCGGCCCAGTCCCCTGGCGCCCCTACAACCCGACATACGCCGAGGGGGGGTGGCGCGACCACTACGACCTCCACAGCGGCGGCATCTTGGAGTGGGGCGCCCACACCGTGGACCTCTGCCAGTGGGCGACGCAGATGGAGCACACCGCGCCGGTCGAATACCAGCCGTGGGACGGCAACGTCACGGCGACTTACGCCAACGGCGTGAAGCTGGTGATGCGCGACCGCGACACCGGTTGGCTCGGCCTGGGCACCTGTCCGGTGCGGTTCGAGGGGGACGAGGGGTGGGTCGAGACTGGCGACAGCGGCCAGATCGCCGTCTACCCCGAATCGTTGCGATCGGAGATCGCGGTCGTCGAAATGGCGGGCACCGACCCCAAGAACCACATCCGCGAGTTCTTGGACTGCGTTCGGTCGCGCAAGCCATGCTCCGCCAACGAGAACGTCGCCGCGCAGTCGCACATCGCGTCCCACGCCGCCACCGTTGCCTGGAGGCTCGGCACGACGCTCCGCTTCGATCCCGATAAGAACGAGTTTCCAGACAACGCCAACGCCAACCGCTACCTCGCCCGCGCCGTCCGCGAGCCCTGGGGCATTTAGCTCACTGAGGACAATACCGTGTTCGTGACCTTCAAGCGAGATCGCCGACCTCGGCTGACGGCGACCTTGATCACGCTCTACTTGGCGTGCCCCGCCGCTCGGGGAGAATCGGCCGAGGAAGCCGCTCTCTTGGCGCGGGTCCATTCGCCCGACGCCCCGCTGCACGACAAAGTAACCGCGCTGGAGGAGCTGGCCCTGCGGGGCGGCCCCGAGTCGGCGAACGCGCTGGCCGAGTTGCTTGACAACCCGCAACTGTCGCACGACGCTCGATACGCCCTCCAGTCGAACCCGGCGCCCGAGGCCGGTGCGGCGCTACGCAGCGCGCTCGATCGGGTCCATGGCGATCTCCTGATCGGCGTCATCAATTCAGTCGCTTCCCGCCGCGACGCCGTGGCCGCCCCCGCTCTTGCCAAGTTGCTCAAGTCGGAGGACCAAGCGGTGGCAGTCGCGGCGGCAGACGCCCTGGCGACGATCGGATCGGAGGCGACGCTCGCCCTCCTTGAAGCCGCTCCGCAGGAAGATACCGTCGCGTTCGCCGACCCCTTGCTGCAAGCGGCTCTGGTACGCGAGCGGCGGGGCGAACTCGGGCGTGCGGCCGCACTCCTTGAGCGAACGATCAAAGCGCAGACCCCGGCTCACGTCAAGCAGGCCGCCACACTCGCGCTGCTCAGGATGGCGGCGTCGGACCAGGGGGGCGCAATGCTGGCCGACCTGCTTGCCAGCAACGAGGAGTGGCGGTTCGTCGCCGGGTTGCAAGCCGCCGTCCAGGCGGGTGGTTCGCGCTTTGCAAAGGAGTTGTCCGACGCCCTTCCGGCGATTTCGCCGGATCGCCAGGCCCGCGTGCTGGCGGTGCTCACAACGAAGGTCGAGGGAGCCTCGCTCGATTCGGTTCGCGCAGCCGGCGGCAGTCCCCGCGCCGACGTCCGCGCCGCCGCCGCTTCGGCCCTGGGAG
>JBGSJY010000155.1:0-8919 GCA_041741515.1 Pirellulales bacterium
GAAGTCGTAGCTCCAGATGTGATTGGGATACTCAGGCGCCTTGCGGACGCAGCTGTTCTCGCTCCCGCCCAGCGATAAACGCTGCCGCTTGTGGCGTTTCTTCGCCACCTGCATCCCCTGCTCACGCCATAGCCGCTCCACACGCTTACCTGCGCGATTTCCTGGGCGTCATTCACTAAGTCTGCCGCCGCCGCAGTGGCTCCGTTGTCGATCGCGTCGTACACGGCTTCGGTTGTCTCCCGATCGAGGTCGCGCTCGCCGAATGCGATCCCCTGCGTCGGAAGTCCCTGGCCGCCATCTTTAACGTGGACCAAACGAGGCTCACCGGCATCCTTCGACGCCAACGCCGCCTGCTCGACATAACTCCAATTCGGATGATTCTCCTCTACTACGGAGTTCCTTTGGAAAAGGAATACCGCCGAGGAAATAGACGCCGCCGCCAAGAGACCCCAAGTCGCCCAGGACCTTAAAGACTTGGCTCCCTCCTTAACTCGAGTGGTCTTCGGCAGACTCGGCGGACCGTTGCCCGTGCCTGACGCACCACCGGCCGGCGCCGCACCATGCGAAGGTGGCAGAGGAGGCGCCATCTTTGGACCTTGAAGCCGCGAGCCTGCCTCGTCTGCAGAAAGAGAAGGGCGCGATATCGGCTGAGGTTTAGGGTCCATTGCGAACTTCCTTACTCAGTGAGAGTGGTAACGCTGCCAACAGGCGCGACGGTCGGCTGCAGCCGCAGACATTGGGATCGTATCAGGTGAATCGGAAAGACGGAATCTAGCGGATGGAATTTACCTCTGCAGGGCACGTGTAGCCCGGGCACGCGTCGTGTCGCTTCCTTATCTGACAGGTGGCCGTCGCATCAGTCGATTCGTCCTCGGACAGGTCGAGCCGCGTTCCCTGCGCCGTCCAAGCGTCCCCCCCGTTCAGGCACGATGGAGCAGACTGAACGTCCCGCTAACCCGCGCCCCGAACGAGGCACTGCGACCACCCCAGACTTCGGGGGAAGCTCGGCCCCCGAGCCGCTCGCACCGGTGGGCACGTCGGTCGTAGCGGGGGCGGAGGCATTTGAGTTGGTGCAGCCAAACGATGGTTCGTTCGACCTCCCAGCGGATGGCCCCAGGCCCCGGCAGTCGTCGCGCGGCTTGGGGATCTGCGAATCGACGCGCAACCACTTGAGGACGGCCCGCAGGTCTCGCAGTCGGAGGCCGTGTCGGCGACCAACGATGCGAGCTGCGCCTTGGAGCGGCCCCGCTTGCGTTGGTCGCCCTTCGAGCCGGAGGTGATTGGCTCGATAACGCTCTCCACGGATCTTTGTTGCCATCCAATTTTTTGTTCTGAACGTGTCAATCTACCTGACGGATGCAATTGCCGCGGCTTACGTGCAGGTCTCGTGCGCATCCTCTTGCTCTGTCGCGGGTTGGCAGTTGAATTCTCGTCGCCTCACCGAGCTCTCCGCCGACACACGCTTGCAGTTGCTGAAGGCCGATTCGTAGACCCATGATTTGTGGGATTCCGCCGATCAATCTCCGGACGTTGTCATCACCCACGGTCGCCCGCCGCTACCGATCGGGTCATGGCGGCGTCGGCCTCAATTAGCGTCACCAGGGCCACCAAGCCCCACCCGCGAAGATCTCGACAGCGATTCACCAAAGGCTTGTCGGCCGCCCAGCTCCCGGTCCCTTCTGATCGCCGATGAGCCGTGAGGATTCGGTAGACTAAACACGACGCGCAGGTCATTCCTCATCGTCATCAAGGCGTTTTCGGCGACCGCGGGACTGCTGAATTCCGAGCGACTTGGCGGCGTTGCGATGGCGGGTGGCTAACCAGCTCCTGCCGGAACTTGCCCGCATGAAGCTGTCCGCCTCTCGCTGCGATTGGGCGACATCCTTCTCCGCGTGCAACTTCCGTGCAGGATTGCGGAAGCGCTGGCCGTACTCGACCCTTTCCAGCAGCTCGTCGCGACGGGCCGCGATCGCCATTTCGAGCTCCTCAGGCGATGCGGGACGCTCAGCCGACGCCAAGACATCTCGTCGGGCCATCTGCGCGGCCCAGACTCGGACATCGTAAGCGCCAAAAAGCTGGACCTCGCCTTCAGAGGCCTTCATCCAGAGGTTGCCGTTGAGGTAGCACCATTCCATCCCATCCGTCGTGAACGGGTAGGTCTTGAGATAATACACCTCCCTGGCCCGCCTGCGGAGAATCGCGGGCGGGGCCGTGTAGCAGATCACCCCGCCGATCCGCCGCGTCCGCTCCCGCGCGCGAAGGGCTGCTTTGCTGCGTTCGCCCCCGCGCTCGGAGTAGTACTCTTCGTTATGCCTGCGGACACGTGCGTCTTCGTTACGGCTCTCCTCGGCTGCGTCGATCTTCAGCGACTCGTCCAGGCCATGCGTCCGCCAACGGACGGTGGTGTCGGAACGCCGACCCTCGATCTTGCGCCGGAGCTCCTTCAGGGCTTCCGCCTTGATCGGCGCCGTCCCCTCGACTGCCAGCAGGATCGGGTCTGACCGCTCGCCATTGAAGGGAGTTGGCGCCAACTGCTCGCCGGAAAGGAGCACGACGGTTCCGGGCGCGCGCTGGTAAGAAAGGCCCCACAGCAGTCGACCGAGCATCTGCGAGCCGCGCGTGTCGCTGACGAGGTGCCAGCACTCGTGGTAGTAGTTGGTGCTGTAACGCACATCGGTTCCGGACCGGAGGGAGAGGACACGGTACTCCCCCCAGCGCGTAGGGACCACGCGTAGATTCAGCTTCATGTCGGCGGCAATCCGTCGACAGCTTTGTTGGTTCTGCTTCCGTTTCTGTTTGGGCATCGGTGGGCTTAAAGTTGCCAAGGGAGGGCCGTTCGGAGGCAGCCGAATGTGTTCATTTGTGGCGTGGTTATGCACCGACAATGAGCCGCACAGCGTGGTTCACGCCCCCAACCTTCCGGCCATCCCTGTTGCCGAAGCGGCCGGCGCCAGAGCAACCGCGTCAGGGCTCGATGATATGCCCCCATTCCTTGAGGTAGGCCGCGGCGCGGCGTCGGTACACCGGCGGGACTTGTGGTTCTTCGAGATGGAGTGACAAGCGAAGGCAGAGGGCCGCAGCGCGGCGATCGCCTAACTGGTTGTGAAGGAGCCCCAAACGATAGTGGACCCATGGGTTGTCGGGGCAAAGTTCGATCGAACGCCCAAAATCCTCCGACGCCTCGTCGAAACGCCCGAGGAGGGTGTACGCCAATCCCCGACCGCTGAGAATGTAGGCCAGTGCTTGCGGCGCGTGATGCTTAGAAAGTATCAGTTGGTAGGCTCGTTGCAGGTCCGCGAGCGCGGCGTCGGCTTCCCCGATCTCTGCGTAGACTTGACCGCGGTTCTGGAGCGTCGCCACGGAGTCTTCGTCAAGCTCCACCAGCCGAGAGTAGTCCGCCAATGCATCGACGAGCTCCCACTGCATCCACTTGGCGTAGGCGCGGGCGCCGAGGCCCGAGTAGCTGTTCGGCAGGAGGTCCAACGCCTCGTTGGCGAGCCTCAAACCCTCTTCGAACCTCTCACCAAGCACGGCTTGATGCGATGCGAAGGCGAGCAGCTGTGTTTCGAACTCGGCTGCGTGTTCGGGCCCGAGGCGAATGGCCTCTTGCAAGTCACCTTCCGCGTCGGTCCGATGGCCCAGTGCGATCCATGCCATCGCCCGCCCCAACCGGGCGGTGGCTAAGTCCGGGTAATCCCGCAGGCAGATCGTATAGTCGGCAGCGGCGCCGCGCGGGTCTTTCGCCTGCAGACGCGCCTGAGCTCGGAGGAGATGGGCGTCGAGTGGGGCGCCTAACGCAATCGCCCTGTCCAGGTCGCCCAGCGCCGACTCCCAGTCGCCCGACGCCAACGCGCACCGGCCACGTTGGTGGAAGGGCGCCGCGTGGCTCGCGTCGAGAGTGATCGCCGCCGTCAGGTCGCGCATCGCCGCGAGGCTATCGCCGATTTCGGCGTGCAGTGATCCTCGCAAGCAATAGGGTTCAGCGTCGTCCGGTTCGAGCTTGATCGCCCGTGAGTAGTCCGCCAAGGCGTTGTCGTGCTCCTTGATCGCGCGGTAGATGTTCGCGCGATCCAGGTAGGGGCTCGACCATCCGGGGGCGTGCCGGATCGCTCGCGAGAAGTCGGCAAGAGCGTCGTCGTGTTCGCCCCTCTGCGCGTGGGCCATCCCCCTCCCCCGAAACGCGACGGGGTTCGAAGGGCTTTCTTCGAGCGCCGCCGCGAAATCTTCCATCGCGGCGTCGAGCTCACCCAGGTAGTAGGAGATCGTCCCGCGGCAAGCGAGGGCGTTCGCCGAGGGCTGTTGCTTCAGGGCTCGGTCGGCGTCGCGATAGGCCCCCTGGTGGTCGCCTAGCCGGCAGCGAATCTCGGACCGAAGGGTGTACGCGTCGGTTATGTCGGGGTCGGCGGCCACGGCCCGGTCGCAGTCTTGGAGAGCGTCCAAGAGTTCGCCGCGGTGTCGGTGGAGGCGTGCGCGGTGGTAGTAGCCGAAGGGGAGCGCGCCGTTGAGCCCGATCGCGACGTTGAAATCGTCGAAGGCGAGGGATTGGTCCTCGGCGTCACCCATGGACCAGAGAAATCCTCGCATCACGAACGCCTCCACCTCGCGAGGATTCAGCGCGGCGGCCTCGTTCAGGTGCACGAACGCCGACGCGTTGTCACCAGAATGATGGAAGACCCGCGCCGCCTCGAGTCGGATGGGCGAGCTCATTGGGTCGGCGGTGATGGCCCTGGAAATGTCGGATTTGGCCGCTTCCCAGGAACGCATCTCGGCGTGGAGCTTGCTTCGGTACACGAGGGCGTCGGTGTGGTTCGATCGGTCCGCCAAAGCCGCGTCGAATTCAACTCGCGCCTTTTCGTACTGATTCCGCCGCCAGTGAATAACGCCGCTACGGAATCGCATCTCCGACGATAACTTGGGGTCAAGGCGTGCCGCATCGGCAAGGTCCTTCAGGGCGGCGTCGTACTGCCCGAGGTTTACCCAGAGCCCCCCGCGCCGCTCAAGAGCCGCCGCGCAGTCGGGGCGTTCTTGCAGATGGCCGTCGAGAATCGTCATCCAGTGCTCCGGGTCGGAACCGTCGTAGGCCTGGTCGAACGCTGCGGCGACTTCGCACTCGTGGCGGCCGCGCACGAAGGCGCCCCGGAGCCTCTTCCAGAGAGCGACGAAAGAACGATCCGACGCGGCTCGAAGGCCGTCGGCTTCCCCCGGGCCGTGATCGGCGAGGGCGGCTTCGATTGCGACGGCGTGTGGTCCTCGACGCGCCGCTGGGAAAGGCGGCGCCCATGCGCCGGGGGCATGGTAGGAATTAGGATTCATCCGACGCACCGAGAACGCCACCGATGTGGCCACGCGTGGACTCGCCAGCGACTGGACCGCTCCACCGATCGCAGCGCCGACGCTGGGGTCGCTATCTGCCGGTTGGAGCTCGATCAGCGTCTCGCCCGATGTGAGGAGGACGATGTCCACCTGCAGATTCACCTCCCAATCTTCACCACCCCGCAACGTTTCGAGCGACTCGAGGACCGCCGTCAAGTAGCTCCGCAGGCCTACCTGGCAGACGCGCCCCGACAACGAACCCACCCCGTAGACGAACGTACAAAATCGTTGCGGCCCCTGAGCTACTCGGGTTGCGACGCGTCGGACCGGTTTGGCGGCAGCAATCGCGTTCCCTTCTGCCACGGCCGTTTGCAAGGACGATAGCGATGGCGCTTCAATCTCGCGGCCACATTCGCACGGAATCAGCTTGCCTGCCGATTGAAAGGGTATTTCGATCGTGCGGCCGCACTCGCATAGGAGCGTCGCCGTTGGCTGAGGGTCGCTCATCGTTTCGTGTCTCGTTCCAATCTCTGAACGTTTAACAAGCCGCAGTAGACGATAAAATGGTTAGGTTAGAAAGCAGCCACGAGGGAGTGTGGGATCGTCACCAAAGCGACGGAGCCGGTCGTGGGTAAACCATCACCCCCTCTTTCGCCGCCTCGCCAGTTAATTTTCTTTGGGCGCCGCCCGGCGCTAGGTCTCTCGCCGAAACTCCGTCCCCCGGTAAATTGCAACCTCTTCACCACGCACCAGCGCCGCGTGCTCACGCCATCGCGCTGCCGACGCGGCCTGCCGACCCGCTTCAGCCGCCGACACCATTAGAGCGTCGAGCCTGGCAAGGGCGAGCGCGCGGTTCCGGTGCTGCGATCGCTCCTCCTGCGCTACAGCCACCAAGCCGGTTGGCGTGTGCGTCACGCGCACCGCGGAGCTCGTTTTGTTGGCATGTTGTCCGCCGGGCCCCGAGCTGCGGAACGCCTCGACGCGGAGGTCGGATTCACGCCACGTAGGCGACTCGGGCGCCGTCAGCACGCCGACCCCGGCGAACCAGTTCTTCCGGCGGCAGTCGGGCCGCAGCGGGCTGGGGCAGATCCACTTGTGAGTCCCCCGCCAACGGTCGGCCAGCTCTTGGGACCCCTTTCCTTCCACGCAGATGAGCGCCGACGCGATAGCGCGATCCACGGCGCCGGGCTGAGTCTCTGCCAGATCACACGCGACTCCAGCCGCCGCCGCGTCGGCTTGGATAGCGCCCACGAGGTGGAAGGCGAAGAGCTCGCATTCGGCGGGGCCCTGCCCTGCCGTGACGACGAGCCAGAGCGTTGTTGGCCTGAGCGTTGTTGAAGAATCGCCTGCCATCACACCCCCTTGTAGTTGAGGACCGGCCGCAGCTCGTGGACGGTCTTTGTCAGCTCGCGCTGCGCCTGCATCACCTGCCGCAGGTCCTTGTAAGCCGAGGGGGCTTCTTCACGGAGGCCATCGGCGCGGCGATGGTCGTACCACAGCCGGCCGACTTGATGCGCGAGCGCCTTGGCTGATACCGCACGGCGGTCGTCGCCGCGGCTGAGTCGCCGGCCCGAGCCGTGTGACGACGAACAGAGCGATTCGGCGCAGCCGCGGCCCGATGTAAGGACACTAAAGGTCCCCATCGAACCGGGGACAATCCCCTGCTCTGCTTCGGCTGCCGGCTGGGCGCCTTTGCGGTGGACCCAAAGGTCGCGACCGCCGTGTGACTCGCGGCGGATGTGGTTGTGGTCGGCGTGCACGAGTGAGCCACAGTCGGCCGCAACGCCGAAAAGTTCTGCGAGCAATTCTTCGACCGCCCCGAGCATCGCCAGCCGGCTCTGGGCCGCGTAGCGCCGGCACCATTCGAGGTCGGCCAGGTAGGCGCGGCCCGTGTCGGTCTCGGAATCGAGCCAGTAAAGCCCCTCGCCGCCGCGTTCCGCCCGCGCGCGGTGCAGCGACGAGACATGCTGTCCCATGCCTCGCGAGCCGCTGTGGACCATCGCCCACAAGCGGCCCTCGTCGTCGGATTGCAGCTCGAGGAAGTGATTGCCGCTGCCCAGCGTCCCGAACTGTACCGCCCCTTCGCGCGACGCGAGCCGAGTTAGCTTGGGGTCGCTAAGCGCGGAGGGGTCGAGAGTATCGGCGAACTCTTGCTTCGCGCGATGCCGGTTGGTGGGCACGCGTTCGTAGAGTCCCGCTAGCACCCGCGCCGCGGCGCGTTCGTTGTCCACCAGCGACGCCCGAGCGCCGAAGGCGACCGCCGCCATGCCGAAGCCAATGTCGCCTCCTACCCCGTCGGGCGAGACGAGGTGGCTGGTGGCGAAGACCGTGCCGACCGAAACGCCGTGCGACAGGTGGGCGTCGGGCATCACGGCGACATGCACCACATCGTCGGCGTGGCGGAGCCGTTCGATTGACCGTCGGCAATCGTCCGGTAATGGCTCGGCGAGCCATTCGTAGAGCGGCGCAGGGTCAGGCGTCGGCATGCGTTTCCTCCCCCGGCGCTAAGTTCTCGTGGCGGGCGGCAAGAGCATACACCAAGCCCGGCGCCTTGCGGCGGGTGATGGCGGATGCGACCTCGCTACGGATCCACGGCGTTAGCTCGACGAGTCGTCTCGTCATCAACCGCCGGTCTTCTTCGGTCATCAATACCTCGGTGGCGATCGACACCAAAAGCCGTGAGGCGTCGGGGGCCGGCGTCACCGATTCGACGCGGAGCGTCAGTCCCACGTCGCCCAGCGCGCCGGGGAGCGAGAGTTCGAGCGTCTGCCGCACCTGCGCGCAGAGGCGCAGCGTGGCGTAATCGTGCTTGTGGCGGTCGGAGCCGCCCGCTTGGAAAAAATCACGGGGATCGACCCCGTCTTCTTCGTGGATTTCTCCACAGAGCGCGCGCATCGCGTCGCGCTGCTTTCGGCTGAGCGCCATAACCTGCCTGATGGGGAACGGAGGGGCGGCGACGCGGAGCGCGTCGGCACAGAGAGACTCGCGCCGCGACGTAAGCGGCGGCGACTGCGAGTCTCGGCCCGGTCCGTTCCTCGCCCCTTAGTGGGGCGAAGGCGCAGAACTAGAAGGCGAGACCCGCCGCGAGATAATCAGCAGAGGTGCGGTGCGCAAGCATGATTGGTCTCCTTCGGTGGGGACGGGCGGGTATTGGCCCGTCGATTGTCGCAACGGACAACCCAGGACGGCGGAGGTTCGCGCCAATGGTTTAACTTCTAGCAGTGAAATTAGCTTTACTTAGACCCGAAGAAGATGGTCAGGCCTTAGCGGAAACTGAAGTGTGTTGCCGTCGTGCATGCTTCACGAAGGAAAGCAGCGACCGAACGCTGGCAGTAATTTGAATCGACCGCTGACCCGCACCTTCCGGCATAGAATCCCCCAGACAATGCTCTTCTCCTTGCGGAGAAAGCCGAGCCAAGTCGCGGCGTCGGCTTTGATCGTGCAGTCGGCTTGTCCCACGATGCCGGGCACGACCCGCAGCGTCTGTTCACGGATCGTGACCGTCGCCTCCGCCACTTCGGCGCCGTAGAACGTGAAGTGATAGACCGCATCGAGCCCCTTGGACCGGCCTGCCTGAAAGACGATGGGCATGCCCGACAGGAACCC
>JBGSJY010000156.1:0-2417 GCA_041741515.1 Pirellulales bacterium
CGCGGTCGGCGCCCCGCACCGCGCGGACGATCGCGTCGATCGACAGCGCGTCGCCGCACCGCGAACAGGCGAGCACCGCGCCGATCATCAGCACGTGGTGCACGTGGTTCACTTTGCCCGAGAGTTGGGGGATGCCGATCAGGTAGACCCCCAGGAGCACGCTCGCAACGGTTGTTAGACGAGTAAAGAGGCCGAGGATCGCCATCACCGTCGTCACCGTCGCGATCACCAGCAGCGGCGCGGCGACCTCGACCGAGATCGGCAAGAAGCGATAGAGCCAGTTAGCGAGGACCGGGAACTCGTAGAGGTCCCGTGGCCAGGCGGCGTAGGTAAGGATCAGCTCGCTACGCAACAAGTACAGCAGCATGCCGAACACCGCGACCCGCAACACGGCCAAGTTAAGCGGCGCCGACGACGCAAAGAAGAATCTTTGGAGCCGCCTTCGTGCGGCCGGCAGCGCGACAAACACCGCAGCGCCCGCCGCGTAAAGCGTCGCCAAGGCCGTGACGTTCCACGCGTAACGCCGCACTCGCTGGGCATACCAGTCGCGGCTGGCGTCGAGTCCGGCGCCCTCGCGGGCCGCCCGGTGCGCGGCGATCTTGTGGTTGAGCCAAGCGGACGAGTCGCCCTCGTACGCGGCCTCCACCAGCGGCTGGAAGACGAAGAGGCCCCCCAACGCGGTCCCCAGCCAGCCGACGCCTAGCAAGACTAGCAAGACGCGTTGGAGCGGGCTCAGCGGCGGCCGACGCATGACGGTGGAGGAGCGGTAGGCGGGGCGGAAGAATGCTTCCCAACTTAACTAACCGCCCGGCAAGGGCCAACTTAACGGGCCGCCATTCCCCGGGAGGCCGCCGGCTAATGCCGCATGTTCTCGTTCAACTCGGCGAGCTGATCGAACGTCAAGTCGCCGGTGAACTTGGTCCAGATCCGTGCGGAACGCTTCAGCTCGGTGACCTTTTCGTTGATCGCGCGGTCGAAACGTTCCTTGTAGAGGTCCTCGCGGATCTTGGCCTGGACCTCGCTGAACGGCGTGGGCCCGGCCTCATTCCGCTCAAAAACCCTCACGATATGGAAGCCGGTCGGGCCTTCGATGATCGGGCTCATCTGGGCCACGGGCGAGTCGAACAAGGCCGCTTCGATCGTCGCCGAGGCCAACGATCCTTGGGCGGTCCAATCGTAGACGCCGCCGTCCGCAGCGGTGTACCCTTCGGAGTGCTGGCGCGCGAGTTCTCCGAACGCGGCCTCACCGGCCGGAGCGGCCGTGGCGGCGGCGTACGCCTGGTTGCCTAGTTGGGCGAGCGCCGCGTAGGCCTCGCTCTTGGAGGGGTGATTCTCAAAACGGACCATAAGCTCTTCCCACCGCACCCGTACGGGCTGGGCATAGTCGGCTTCGTGGCTCTGGTAGAATTCGACGAGTTGCTCGTGCGTGACCTCTTTGTTGATCTTCACCGCCTGCTGCAGCCACTGCCGCGCGATGATGGTCCGGAAGAAGTCTTCTCGGCGTTCGCTCAGGGACGTACCGAGTGAAAGGAGTTTCGCCTCGAGTTCGGCCCGATCCTTGACGCCAATACTCTCGACGAGCCGCGGCACTTCGGTCTCTTCGAATGGCGTTTCGAGTTGCTTCTTGATCGCGCTCATGTCCGCCTGCGGCGCCTTGCTGCGGAAGTCGGCGTACAACAGCGCCATCTCGATCCGGCCGAGGATCAGACTCTTGAGAAGCCCTTCGCGCGCCTCGGCGTACATCGGCGAGTTCAGCATCTGCTGGCTCGCGACGGGGCCGAGCTTCTGCTCGAACAGCAGTCGCACCTGCCACTCGAGCTCACACGCCAGGATCACCTCGCTGTTGACGCGGGCAATTACCTCGCACTCTTGCAACGGCTGGATCTCGGTGGAGGGCGCCTCCGAGAGGCGCGGGGAGGACGTCGCCCCGCTCATCGAGACAAGCTCCTGAGCGCCGCAGGCGGACGGCGCGCACGCCAACACGGCTGCCAGCAGCCGAGCGAATGGGGCCTTGCGAGAGGGTTGCGTGGACAAATGCCGGCCCTTCTTCCGTGAGTGGCGCGTCGATTTCTGCGGCCCGAAAAACCAAATAGCGGCGGAGTCTAGGCGGCCGCCGTTTCCGTCCGCAAGAGCGATTCCGCTAGCACCAACAGTCCGTCCGGCGTATCCGAATCGCTAGGGATCGGCAGGTACGCCTCGCTGTCGTCGGCGATCCGCAGCCGTCCCTGCGACGACTCCACCAGCCGCCGGATCGCCGGCCGTCGCGTGTAGCCGAAGACTAGGTACTTCCCCTCGCGGCGGATCGACTGCACGCCCCAGGCGTGCGCGGCCACGCGCAAGCGTGCTAGCTCCACCAGCCGCTCGGCGGGTGGCGGCGGCGCGCCGAAGCGGTCGACGAGTTCGCTGCGGAAGTCGTC
>JBGSJY010000157.1:0-1872 GCA_041741515.1 Pirellulales bacterium
GGCGCCGTCCTCGGCCGCCTGCGCGTCGCGAGCCTCACGCCAGTCGAGCGGGGTCACCGCGTCGGCGGGCTCAGCCGTTAGCAGATACCGCTCGCGTAGCGACTTCACCACCTCCGGGTCCGGCTTCACAGGCCCATCCGCGCAGCCCGGCATCAGCAGCAGCGGAAGAGCTAGCAGCGGCAGCAGCGTGGTTCGGGTCATCGGGCGCGCGTTGAGAGGTCGGAATCCGTCCGGAGTGACACTTTCCATTCTATCGGCCCATTCTATCGATTTGGGTCCCCCCAGCCCACGGCGGAAGCCGGGGTTGGCGGTGGGTACAGGGCCAACATCGAGATTCAACCGGGGGCTGCCGCCGTCCGGCTTAGGGCCATTCCGCGCGAGATACAGAATTTTCTGCGCCCCGGCCCCAATATCCGCTGACAAGCCGCGAAGTCCCTTTTGTGAGCCGCCCCAATCGACACCGGGGCCGGCCCTAATCGCCCGTCCCGAGCCCCTCTCCGGGGCCCGCCCTTCCACTTCCGCCTTGCCGGGGGAACCTAGCCGTGATCAAGAAAGTCGTCGTTTCTACCCTGCTCTTCGGCCTGCTGGGGGGACTTACCTTCGGCTCCAACGCCCTGAGCTACCTCAGCACCGCCCTGCACCGCACGACCGCCAGCGTCGAACGGGCCGTCCCCGTCGAGTTCCAGCTCGACCGCGCCTGCCAGATGGTCCGCGACCTGGCGCCGGAAGTCCGCCACTCGATGGAAGTGATCGCCAAGGAGGAGATCGAGCTGGAACGCCTCGCCGAGCAGATCGACGGCGCCGACGAGAAGGCCGAAAAGAGCAAGCGTGAAATCATGCAGCTCCAGTCGGACCTCTCGACTGACCGTGACATGTTCCGCTATGCGGGCCACTCGTACGACCGCAGCGAAGTCACCGAGGACCTGTCGCGGCGGTTCACCCGCCACAAGGTCGCCGACGAAACGCTCGAGCACCTGCGTGACATGCGGCAGGCCCGCCAGGCCAATCTCGAAGCGGCCCGGCAAAAGCTCACGGCGATGATCGCCGCCCAGAAGGAGCTCGAAACCGACATCATGAACCTCGAAGCCAAGCGCCAGCTGGTCGAGGTCGCCCAGGCGTCGAGCGACGTCGTGGCCCTCGACGAGAGCCAGCTGTCGCGTGCCAAGGGCCTCATCGCCGACATCCGCTCGCGTCTCGACGTGGCCTCGAAGCTCGCCAACGCCGACACCTCGTTCCCCGGCGAGATCCAGCTCGACCCGGCCGATTCGAAGGACGTGCAACAGCAAGTCGCCGCCTACTTCGACCTCGAGCCGGCTGCCGCGACGGTTTCCGCCACGAAGGACGGCAAGGTGGCCGCGATCTCGGCGACGATTCAATTGGACTGAGCAGTCTAGCCAGTGGTGTCGAACCAAACCCCCCTCCTCCTTCAGGAGGAGGGGTTAGGGGAGGAGGCGAGGCGGGTACCAGCTACCGCCCCCTCCCCTAGCCCCTCCCCCGAAAACGGAGGAGGGGAACTTCTGATAGCCGCTCTTCTGCTGCTTCCCCGCCCCATCACCTCACCGCTCCGCGTACCATGCGCCTGGCGCCCGACCAAACGCCGACTCAGTGGTACGCCGGCAAGCCCGCTCGGCCGTCCAGCAGCGTGGCGGCGATCTCCTTGCGACTACGTGACACGACCCGCGCCGGTGGCGCCCCGGAGGATAAGACCGTGACCCACCAGCCGTCCGGCCAACTCTCTGGATCGGGCCGCCGCGACCAACAGATGCTCTGGGTCGATGGCGTCGGCGGTTATCTGGTGACACTGGCCGACCAGATCGTGATCGGCCAGCCCGGCGTCGGCTCGAGCGACGGGCCCGACCTGCCGATCCTCGC
>JBGSJY010000158.1:0-2913 GCA_041741515.1 Pirellulales bacterium
AGCCGCCTGGTGATCCGCAGCCGACAGGAAGGTTGCGACGGGGCGGAGTTGGCGATGTCGGGCTCCGCGACGGCCGACGTTTCGCCGGCGGGTTGCCCGGTGGGGACAACCGTCGAAGTCCGTGACCTGTTCTTCAACACCCCGGTGAGGCGCAAGTTCTTGCGGACCGCCCAAACCGAAGCGGGGCACGTTAGCGAGGCGTTCGCGCGTGTGGCGTTGTCGCACCCGTCGCGGCACTTCACGCTGAGCCACAACGGCCGGCTGCTGCACGACTTGCCCCCCTGCCCTGCCCCGCCGATTGAAGGCGAGGACCGGGCGTGGCGGGATCGGATCGCGGCGCTGTTTGGCGAAGACTTATCGGCGTCGCTCATCGCTGTGGAGAGCCGGGACGAGCGGCCCGAGGGGTTGGTGCGGCTGTCGGGGTTTGTCGCCGATCCGAAAGAGACCCGTACGCACACGAGGATGCAGTACCTGCTGGTGAACGGTAGGGCGATCCGCGACCGCTCGCTGCAACACGCGCTGGGCGAGGCGTACCGCGGGCTGATTCTTACGGGCCGCAAGCCGATCTGCTTCTTGCGACTCGAAATGCCGCCGGCGCTGGTGGACGTAAACGTGCATCCGCAGAAGCTCGAGGTGCGGTTCGCCGATTCGGGGCCACTTTACAGCCAACTGCTGGGGACGCTACGGGCGCGGTTCTTGTCGTCGGACCTGCGTGTCGGCGCGAGCAACCATATCGGCAGCGACGAAGACGACGCTATCGGCGACGCGACGGGCGGGCTAGTGGATTGGGCGAAGAATGAGCTCGGCGAGCGCCAGCGGCGATTCGACGACTCAGCGCCGATGTCGTACGCGCCGCATACGAGTGGCGGTGTGGCGGCGTTCAGGCCCTTCCCTTCGGGGGGCGACGCGTTGTCGATGCATCGGTTCGTGGGACCGAGAGCCGCGTCGTCCTCGACCGCGGCGCGCAGTGAGTATGACGATAGCGCTGCGGCCGCGGTCGCGGACGACGCTGCTCACGCGTATTCGGAAGGTGAGGCGTACGACGTGGGCGCCGCTCCCGTCCGTGCTCTGCAACTCCACAACCGCTATCTCATCGTCGAGACCGACGCCGGGATGGAGGTCATCGACCAGCACGCGCTGCACGAACGGGTGCTCTACGAGCAACTCCGCACACGCGTGCTTGCGGGACCATTAGAAACCCAGAAGCTGCTGGTGCCGGAGCCCGTGGACCTCTCGCCCGCTGAGGCGGCCGCGGTGCTCGACGCGCGCGAGCTGCTGGCGTCGGTCGGCCTCGACGTGCGAGCATTCGGTGGCGACACGGTGCTGGTTCATTCGTTCCCGGCCATGCTGCGGCGGCTGACGCCGGGCGAGACGCTGCGGGACTTGGCTGCCCAGCTCTCCTCCGAAGCCGGCAAGGCGCCCGACGCTCGCGATGTGCTGGACGAGCTCTTGCACACCATGAGCTGCAAGGCGGCGGTCAAGTACGGCGACCCGCTCAGCGACGAAGAGATCGCCGCCCTCCTCGCCGCCCGCCCCGCGACCGAAAACCACCACCACTGCCCCCACGGCCGGCCCACGTCGCTGATTTTTACCCGCGAGGATTTGGACCGACGTTTTCAGAGGATCTGAGGGGGGCTGACGCCCGGGGATAGGGGTTAGGGGCTGAGGGGATAAGGGAGTTTTACTGGCGGGTGGCGATGGGGCTGTGCGGCAGACAGAATGGGGGGCTGGGTTGTGGCGCCCACCCCGGGCTAGCGCCCGAGGCTCAGACGTATCGGAGTGGCGAACCTTCTCGTTCATTCCGCGATCCGAATTCCGCAATCTGCAATCTTTCTTCCCTCGCCTCCCGTCCCTAATCCCTGGCCCCCAACCCCTATCCCCTCCCCAATGATCTGCGTCTCGGTCGGCCGCAGCCGGCACAAGCACATGCTGGCGGAGCACAAGCACCTCGCCGAGCAAGGGGCGAAGCTGGTCGAGCTGCGCTTGGACTACATCAGCTCGCGCGTGAACCTCGGCCGACTGCTGTCCGACCGACCCACCCCGGTGATCGTCACCTATCGGCGTGAAGAGGACGGCGGCAAGTACGCGGGCTCTGAAGAGGATCGTATGAAGTCCATCCGCGAGGCCATCGTCCTCGGCGCCGACTACGTCGATCTCGAAGAGGACATCGCAAGCAAGATCCCGCGCTATGGCAAGACCAAGCGGATCGTCAGCTACCACAACTTCCGCCACACCCCCGACGATCTCGACGAACTGCACGCGCGGATGGCGGCGATGGACGCCGACGTGGTGAAGATCGCCACGATGGCCCAGCGGCCGCGCGACAACGTGCGGATGCTCGAGCTCGTGAAGAACGCGAAGGTGCCCACCGTTGGCATGTGCATGGGGGACATCGGCACGCCGTCGCGGATCCTCGGCGCGCGGTTCGGCACGCCTTTCACCTACGCGACGTTCCACCACGAGCGCACGCTCGCGCCGGGGCAGCTCTCGTTCCAACAGATGAGCGAGGTCTACAATTACGAGAAGATCGGCCCCGAGACGGCCGTTTACGGCGTCGTGGCCGACCCTGTAGCGCACAGCCTCAGCCCGCACATCCACAACGCCGCGTTCCGCGCTCACGACCTTGACGCGGTGTACGTGCCGTTCCGTGTGCCGCCCGACTCGCTGGCCGAGTTCATGGAAGACGCGCCGCGGTTAGGGCTTCGTGGGCTGTCGGTAACGATTCCTCACAAGGAAGCGATCGCCGCCCACCTGACGAAGGTCGATCCCGCCGCGAAGGGGATCGCCGCGGTGAACACGGTCGTGCTCCGCGACGGGCAGGTCGTGGGCTACAACACCGACTACAAGGGGGCGATGGACGCCCTCGAGCACGGCCTGCGCGGGCCCAACGAGCAACCGATGGCGGGCGCCGCC
>JBGSJY010000159.1:0-4258 GCA_041741515.1 Pirellulales bacterium
GGGCCTCGAGCCGGGCGACCTGCTCGTGGAGGTCGCCGGCAAAGCGATCCGGAGCCCCGACGCCCTGCAACTGGCTGTCGGTAGCATGCCCCCCGGCGCCGCAGCCGAAGTGGTCTACGAACGCCGCGGCGAGCTCCACAAGACCAGCGTCGTGTTGGGTAAGGCGTACCTCGACGGGGGCGACCAGATCGTCAGCGCCGAACTGCCGTCGTGGCGGGGGCTGCGGGTCGACTACGCCACCGCGGTCCCCGGCGAGGTCCTCCGTGAAAAGGCCCGGGAAGGGGCGATCGACGAGCAGGGGTGTGTCGTCATCAGCGACGTCGAAGAAGGGAGCGTTTCGTGGGAGCGGGGCGTTCGACCTTACGCCTTCATCAGCCACGTCGGCGGCAAACGAGTCCGTTCCCCCGAAGAGTTCTACGACGCCGTCCGCGGCGCCGCCGACAACGTGAACCTGAAGTTCACCAAGCCGCTGACGACGGTCGTCGCTCCGCTGGCGGCGCCCGACGCGCCGGGGCCTCTTGCTCCGGGGGCCTTTGCTCCAGGCGCCGTGGCTCCGGCGCCAATTGCTCCGAGGCCCGCTGTCCCACAGCCCGAGTAGCCGCTAACTGGCGCGGCGTCTTGCGAGGCCCGGCGCCAGAGACGCCGCCAGAAGTAGCGCCGCAGTTGGTTCGGGGATCGTCACCACCATATTCGGCGCCTCTTCGGCGAAGCCCGGCAAGGTGAGCAGCGGCGCCGTTGACGTTGCCGCCGTTAACCTCGCAAAGGTGGCCAGCGACAACTCGGGCGAGTCGCGCCAGACCGTGTAGTCGGCCGCATCGACGACGCCGTCGCCGTTGCCATCGGCGGCGAGGCCGACGCCGACCGATCCGTACGTCGATTTGAAGACGTTGTAGTCGGCGAGATCGACGTCGAGGTCGCTGTCGTAGTCAGCGTTGAGGTTGCGGAAGTCACCGGCCACGAGAATGGTCTGGCTGCCGGCGCTGACCGTCACGGCGAGGCCTTCGAGCTTCGACACGTCGAAGAAGAGGCCGAGCGACACGATCTGCCCCGGCGCCAGCGAGCCACTATTCTTGGTCAGCGAGGCTTCGGTCGCTGTGGTGGTGCTGGGCGGGTCGATGATGAACCAGTTGGAGATCGAATCGACCGACTGATCTCCGGAGGCGTCATAGTCGCCGGCGATCGGCGTCCAGCCGCTTACGATCAGGGCACTGGAGGGAGAGAAGACCGTGTACCCATCGATCACCGACGGCGTCACGCCGGAGTTCTTAATGAAGACTCTGCCGTCCGCACGATCGACGATGAACTCGATGTTCCCGGCGCCGGCGCTCCCGCCCAGCAGCCCGACCGCCAGCATCGCCAAGAGGCGCAGGGCGAGACGGGCGCAGTTGGCGGTGGGTCGAGCGGCGTTCAAGTCGAGGCCTTCGCGGGGTCGGAGCGTTGCGTCGGCGCCCGTGATGGCCCGGGCTCCGCAATGGGTAGGGGATGACGGAACCGGGATATCGACGCTGAAGCTAGTTTAAGCCTAAGCAGTGGGAGGGCACGCGACAATGAATCGGTGCGGCTGCTGCGGTCGGGGCGCAATCGCTAAGGTCGATAGAATCGTGCCGAGCCGGCACGAGTTGGGCCGTCCGTCCGCCGGCCTCGACGCCAGGGCGACGCGTTGACACCCCCCCCTGCCCCGCTACGATGACGGTGAAACCTCTGCCGCTGCAACGGTTTGCGGAAAGTGAGGCCACCCGCCATCCAACACGTCCCAACGACCAAATCCCAACGACTCCGGCCGCCAGTTGATTCGCCCGCCGCGGGCCTCGCGATTCCCTCGCCCGGCCGCGGAAGCGAGCCAACTCAGGCCGTCATAACGTTTCAGGAAACCGATGCCCGCCCCGATTACGCAGTACGAGTTGGCCCGCGCTGGTGAGATCACCCCCGCCATGGAGTACGTGGCGAAGCGTGAGCGGCTCGCCGCCGAGACAATCCGCGACGAGGTCGCCCGCGGCCGGATGGTGATCCCCGCCAACACGGTCCACCTCGCCGGCGCGCTGGAGCCGATGGCGATCGGCGTCGCCGCCAAGTGCAAGGTGAACGCCAACATCGGCAACTCGGCCGTCACCAGCGACATCGAGGGCGAGCTCGAGAAGCTCCACACGGCGGTCCACTTCGGCGCCGACACGGTGATGGACCTCTCGACCGGCAAGAACATCGACGGCATCCGCAAGGCCATCATCGGCGCGTCTCCCGTGCCGATCGGGACGGTGCCGATCTACCAGATGCTCGAAGAGCTCGGCGGCGACATTGAGGACATGACCGCCCAGCACTTTCTCGACATGGTCGAGCACCAGGCCAAGCAGGGCGTCGATTACATGACGATCCACTGCGGCGTGATGCTCGAGCACCTCCACCTGGCGATGAACCGCGTGACGGGCATCGTCAGCCGCGGCGGCTCGCTGATCGCCAAGTGGATGATGGCCCACCGCCAACAGAACCCGCTCTACGAGGCGTTCGACGACCTCTGCGACATCATGCGTCAGTACGACGTGACCTGGAGCCTTGGCGACGGCCTGCGGCCCGGCTCGATCGCCGACGCCAGCGACGCCGCGCAGTTCGCTGAACTCGATGTGCTGGGTGAGCTCACCAAGCGCGGCCGCGAGCGTGGCACGCAGGTCATGGTCGAGGGCCCGGGCCACATCCCGCTGGACCAGATCCAGATGAACATGGAGCGGCAGGCCGAGGTCTGCGACGGCGCGCCGTTCTACGTGCTCGGCCCACTCGTGACCGACATCGCTCCGGGCTACGACCATATCACCAGTGGCATCGGCGCGGCGCTCGCCGGCTGGCATGGCGCGGCGATGCTTTGCTACGTGACGCCGAAGGAGCACCTCGGCCTCCCCGAGAAAGAAGACGTCAAGCAGGGCATGATCGCTTACAAGATCGCCGCCCACGCCGCCGACGTCGCCCGCAAGCGCCCCGGCGCCCAGGATCGCGACGACGCATTGTCACGGGCCCGCTTCGCGTTCGACTGGAACGAACAGTTCCGCCTGGCGCTCGACCCGGAAACGGCCCGCGCGTACCACGACCAGACCCTTCCGCAAGACACCTTCAAGAGCGCCCACTTCTGCAGCATGTGCGGGCCGAAGTACTGCTCGATGAAAATTACGCAGGACATCCAAAAAATGGCTGCCGCGGGCGAGCTGGTGCAGCTCGGCGAACCCGCCACGGCGGAGTGAATCCCCTTCCCAAACCGAGTGAGTCGATCATGAAACGCCAATTCGCTTGGCTCTTGCTGGCGGCGATCGGTTGCGGCGGCGCGCCGACTTCGAGCGTCACGACGTCGGGCACGTCGGAGATGACCTCGAGCGTTGTCTTCAACGCCGACGGCGCTCCGGTCGTCGAGTTCGAAGCGCCCGACATGGAATGCGAGGCGTGTGCGGCGACCATCGTCGACACCCTCCGCCGTAAACCCGGCGTTGTCGACGCGAAGGCGGACCCCGTCTCGAAGATCGTCACGGTCGCCGTCGAGGAAGAGTCGTTCGAGCCCGCAACGGTCATCGCCGCCATCGAGGACGCCGGCTACGGCGAAGCGACGCTCGTCGAAGAAGTCGCGCCGATCGAAGGCGAGAAGCCGGCGGAAAACGCGGGCTGAACAGTCAGTTCCTGTGGGAGGCGTCTCCGACGCCGATTACGCGCACCATCATCAATCGGTAGGGTGCGCGTAATCGGCGTCGGAGACGCCTCCTACAGATTCCCCCCAGCCTCTAGCCTCTCTATCAAATGCCCCAAGAGTTTTCCGGCGTCACCGTCGTCGTCCCCGCCAACGTCTACTTCGGCGGGCAGGTCACCAGCCGCACGATCAAGTTCGCCGACGGCTCGACGAAGACCCTCGGCATACTGCTGCCGGGCGAGTACGAATTCGGCACGGCGAAGGCCGAGCTGATGGAGATCACCTCGGGCAAGCTCGGCGTGCTGCTGGCGGGCGAGAGCGACTGGACCGAGTACGCGGCGGGCCAGTCGTTCAACGTGCCGGGGGACTCGAAGTTCAAGGTCCGGCCGAGCGAGGTGACGGATTATGTGTGCTCGTTTTTGGAGGGGTGAGTCCAGGACAGAGGGCTAATGAGTTCCAGTAACCCCTCACCCACCTGAAGCGATGGTGGCTGGGATTGGTGGGAGCGAGCCGGTTGCGGCGTAGTGGGAGACGGCCTGGGTGAGCGTGGCCAGCGGGTTGTGGCCTCGGCGTTTGAGGGTGCGGAGGACGGTCATCAGC
>JBGSJY010000160.1:0-3263 GCA_041741515.1 Pirellulales bacterium
GCGCCGCCATCAACGCCGGCAATCCGGCAAGCGTCGCCGGCACGGCCGGCGTCCCGCTGAACGACCAGCGCGGCGTGCCGTTCGTCCGCGTCGCCGGCGGGCGGATTGACATGGGCGCCTTTGAGCTGCCGTTCAACGTCGCACCGCCCGGCGCCACGCTCGTCGTCGACATTGTGACGGACGAGATCGACGGCGACTTCGCGGCGGGAGACTTGTCGCTTCGCGAGGCGGTCGCCATCGCCAATCTTTCGCCGGGCGCACAAACCGTCCAGTTTAACCCCACCGTGTTTGGTGCGTCGCAGACAGTCGTTCTAAACCTTGGCCAGATCGAGATTACGAGCAATGTGTCGATTGAGGGGCCGGGTGAGAGCCTCTTGACGCTACAGGCCTTTGGCGGGACAGCTTCGCTCGGCGACGGCGCTCGGATCTTCAACATCGACGACGCCTCTATTACTTTCGCCACAGTGGCGATCTCTGGGGTGCGACTTGTCGGGGGCGATTCTTCTTCGAGCGGCGGCGCCATCCGGAGTCTTGAAAACCTGACGATTGCCAACAGCATCCTGTCCGACAATCGGGCGGATAGCGCCTCCGGCGGCGCAATATCACAGGTCGGAGGCAGCCTCTCACTCCTCGCCACCAGCGTGATCAATAACCGCGCCACGTTTGGCGGCGGCATACACGCCACTTCGTCGCAGTTGCGGATTGAGAACAGCGCACTTATTGAAAACAGTGCAGAGCTTGGTCTCGACGTGGGCGGGAATGGCGGCGGACTCTTTCTCAGCTCAGGATCTGCGACGATTCTCAACAGCACCGTCAGTCAGAATACGGCCGCTCGGCATGGCGGCGGCATTTACTCGATTTCGACGCTGACTGTGCGACATAGCACGATCACGCTGAATTTCGCCAACACGGCGATCAATCAAGGTGGCGATGGCGGCGGAATCTACGCCGACCCTCTCAACTCTCAAGTTTCACTCGATCACACCATCATCTCGCGGAACTTTATTGATAACGGTCGTCTTCCAGACGAACGCGAAGACATCCTCGGACCGGTTGTCGCCCGATTCAGCGTGATCAGCGTCGACACGGACTCATTAATCACCAACAGCGGCGGGAACCAGATCGGCACACCAAGCTCGCCAAGGGATGCGTTGTTAGCTCCTCTGGCCGACAACGGCGGCCCGACGCAGACGCACGCGCTGCTGACCGGCAGCCCCGCCATCAACGCGGGAGACCCGGCGTTCACCGGCGCCCCGTTCTTGTACGACCAGCGCGGCGTGGGCTTCCCGCGCGTGGTGGGGGGCCGCGTCGACGTGGGGGCGTTCGAGTTCCGACCCCCGGTTGTGCTCCCCAACCTCTTCGGCGACTACAACCTCGACGGCGCGGTCGACGGCGCCGACTACACTGTCTGGCGCGACGCGCTGGGCCAGTCGGTCGCCAACGCGTACGACGGCGCCGACGGCGATGGCGACCTCCAGGTCGATCAGGATGACTACGCCGTGTGGCGCGCTAACTACGGCCGCACCGCCGCCCCCGCCCCGGAGGTCTTTGTCGATTTCTCGTTTAGCCCTTCGCAACTCACCATCCGCGGGACCGACGCCCCCGAGCGGTACACCCTCACCAACTTGGGGGAGACCGTCACGCTCCGCTACCAGCGCGAGGGGAGCGCCGAGTTCGTCCAGTCGTACAACGCGACGCAGCTCGGCTTCACCTCAGGCGGGGTGACCGTCGAGGCCCGTGGCGGGGACGACGTCGTCGACGCCTCGGGTCTGGTGGGCCGGTTCGGCTCCATCGACGGGGGCGAGGGGGACGACCTGCTGCTGGGGAGCCCGCTGGGGGACGGGCTATTCGGCCACGGCGGCCGCGACCTGATCGTCGGCGGCCCGGGCGATGATTTCATCTCCGCCGACTTCGCCAGCGCCGTGCACGCGCCGGCCGAGGACCTCGTCATCACCGGCGCGGTGGTCGCTCCGGTTGATCTATCCGCGCTCGAGGCCGTGCTCGCCACCTGGGCCGGCCCCGGCGCCTACGCCGCCCGCGTCGCGGCGGTGAAACAGACCCTCGTGCGCAACGTCAATGTCGTCGACGACGAGGCGGTCGACACCGTCTTCGGCGAGGGGGGGGACGACCTCTACTACGCCACGGTCGGCACGCCCAGCAACAACGACGTCCTTCCCGACCTTGTGTCGCCCCCCGAAGTCGTCGAAGTCACCCACCCGCCGATCCCGGCGAGCTTGCTGGCGAGCGAAGCGCTGGGGCTGGTCCTTGCGGTTAACGATTCGAGCATCGACTGGATGCGGGTCATCGTGTCGCCGGAGCTGTGGGCCGGCTCGATCGCAGCGTCGGTGACGCTGGAGGTCACGCTGACGGAGCACTTCCTTGATGGCGAAACGGGTCACCTGACCACGCGGACGTTCCTTCTCGCCCAAGGGACATTGGTGTCGCTTAACGGCGGCCCCGGCGGGATGGCGGTCGTCGATTTCGACGTGACGACGGAGGAGCTCCTCGGCGGTTCCGAGGTTGAAGCATGCACGACGCTGATCGGCCCCGCCGGCCTGGCGGGGATGCCGGAGACAATCACAACCTGCGTCATTCTCGACCCAGTGCGACCGTCTTGATCGCGCTTCGCGTTCCCCGGCAGGGCGAGGCTCCTGCCGCCCCTGTAGCGGGTACCAGGTTTGGGCTCGGCAGGAGCCTCGCCCTCCCGGGGGCGCCCTCCCGCGGTCGCGTTGGTTGTTTATTCACTCCTGAGGGCGAATCGGATGATAAGTATCGTGAACCGTGTTCCGATCGTGGTGGCCGCGTTGGCGTGCGGCTGGTGGGGGGGCTTCCCACCAACCGCCAGCGCCCAAGAGAACTTCCACGACGGCTTCTTCGAGGCGTCGCGCTACGACGAAGCGCTGGGCGAAGTCGTCTCGACCCTCGACGGCTTCAACGGGTTTGTCGTCGAGGGGGGCGTGTCGATTGGGAGCCTGGGGATCACGGCCGGCGGGGCGGGAGACGTCAACGCCGACGGGATCGATGATTTCATCATAGGCGCCCCGGATTTCCGCGACTTCGAGACGGGCCGCAGCGGCCGGGCGACGATCGTCTTCGGCGCCAGACGAGTCCCCGAGCCGGCAACCCTCCTCGCGACACTGGTGGCTGCGGTGCTGACGACGCCCGCGCTTCGCAGCCCCAGACGACCTGCGACGGGCCCGCCGAGCGCGGAAGAGCGATCGTTACTGCCGTCGGCCCAAGGATCCGCTCGGCATTCGTGGAAG
>JBGSJY010000161.1:0-2321 GCA_041741515.1 Pirellulales bacterium
GCCGGGGTCCTGGGCCGGGCGGGGCTGCGAGCCGCCGTCCAGCAGCGGGAACGAGCGGTCCAGCACGCCGGACGTCTCGACCGACAGGGCCTCGAGGGCCTCGGGGCGGATGCGGACTTCCGACTCGTTGGTGGCCCGGAAGCCCGTGCCCGCCGGGATCAGGTGACCCAGGATCACGTTCTCCTTGAGGCCGACCAGGTGGTCGGTGCGCCCGGCGAGGGCCGCCTCGGTCAGCACCTTGGTCGTCTCCTGGAAGCTTGCCGCCGATATGAACGACGAGCTCTGCACCGACGCCTTGGTGATGCCCAACAGCTGCGTCGAGGAGGTCGCCTTCTTCGGCTTAGTTCCCTTGGCGAGCTCGCCGCCGAGGGCCTCGATCTGAGCGTTCGCCTGCTCGAGCACCGCCTTGGGGACAATGGCGCCGACCTCGAACTCGCTGTCCCCCTTCTCGGTGACCTTCAGGCAGTCGCCGATCCGGTCGTTCGCCCGGCGGAAGTCGTACTTGTCGAGCACCGAACCCGGCAGCAGGTCGGTGTCGCCCGGCGAGTCGATCTTCACCTTCCGCAGCATCTGCGAGACGATGATCTCGATGTGCTTGTCGTTGATCTCGACGCGTTGGCTGCGGTAGACGTTTTGGATCTCCCGCGAGAGGTACTGCTGCACGGCCTCTTCGCCAGAGACCATCAGGATGTCGTGCGGCACCAGAGGGCCATCGACCAGCGAGTCGCCCGCCTTGACGATGTCGCCGCTATGCACGCGGAGGTGCTTGTTGTGCGACACCAGGTGCTCGCGCTCGATGCCGGCCTCGTTGCGGACGATGATCGAACGCTTGCCGCGCTTCTTCTCGGCGAGGATCTCGACGACGCCGTCGATCTCGGCGATGACGGCCGGGTCCTTGGGCTTGCGGGCCTCGAAGATCTCGGTGACGCGGGGCAGACCGCCGGTGATGTCCTGCGTGCCGCCCGCTTCACGCGGCGTCTTGGCGATGACGGCGCCGGCGCGGATCGTGTCGCCGGCGCGGGCCACGAGGTGCGCCTTCTCCGGCATGTAATAGAAGTCGAGGACCTTGCCGTCCTTCGGGTCTTCGATCACCAGCTGCGGGTGCAGGTCGCCCTTGTGCTCCATGACGATGTACCGCATCTGACCGGAGGGGTCCTTCTCGGCGCGGATCGTCTGGCCCTCGATGAGGTCTTCGTAGCGGAGCTTGCCGCCGACCTCGGCGAGGATCGGGATGGAGTGCGGGTCCCACTCGCAGAGCACTTCGCCCGCCGCGACGGTCTGACCCTCTTCCAGCGAGATCACGGCGCCCGTGGGGATCTCGTACTTCTCGATCTCACGGCCGCGGTCGTCCACGAGGGCGAGCTCGCCGTTACGGCCGAGAACAACCAGGTTGTTCTCCTCGTTCTTGACCGCGTTGAGCTTGGCGAAGCGGACGACGCCGCCCTTGGCGGCCTTGATGTCGGACTGCTCGATGTCGCGGTTTCCCACGCCGCCGATGTGGAAGGTCCGCATCGTGAGCTGCGTGCCGGGTTCGCCGATGCTCTGGGCGGCGATGATGCCGACGGCCATGCCCTCTTCGACCATCGAGCCGGTCGACATGTCCATGCCATAGCACTTGCGGCAGACGCCCAGCGCCGCCTGGCAGGTCATCGGGCTGCGGACCTGGAGCTTCTCGAGGCCCAGGGCCTCGATCTTGCGGGCGATCTCGGCGGTGATCATCCCGTTCTCGGTGACGATGACCTCGTCCGTGATCGGGTTGACGATGTTCTGCCGGCTGACACGGCCCTTGATGATGTCGGCCAGACCGACTTCGACCTTCTCACCGCGGTAGAGCACTCCCTTGGTGATCGCCTGCGTGGTGCCGCAGTCCTCGGTCGTCACGACGACGTTCTGCGCGACGTCCGCCAGCTTACGCGTCAGGTAACCCGAGTCGGCCGTCTTCAGCGCCGTGTCGGCCAGGCCCTTGCGGGCGCCGTGCGTCGAGCTGAAGTACTCGAGCACCGTGAGGCCTTCGCGGAAGTTCGCCTTGATCGGCGTCTCGATGATCTTGCCGGACGGCTTCGCCATGAGGCCACGCATGCCGCCGAGCTGACGCATCTGCTCGACGCCACCACGTGCGCCCGAGTGCGCCATCAGGAAGATCGGATTGACGTACTGGTTGCCGCGGTAGTCGTTCTCGAGCGCCGTCATCATCTCGGCCGTGATCTCTTCACGGGCGTGCGTCCAGGCGTCGAGGACGCCGTTGTAGCGCTCGCCCTCGGTGATGATGCCGCGTTGGTAGAGCTTGTTCCGCTTGAGGACTTCCTTCTCCGCCTTGGCGA
>JBGSJY010000162.1:0-6338 GCA_041741515.1 Pirellulales bacterium
ATGGAAGCCCATTGAGGCGCCGCGCGCCCTCCCGCGGGCGACCGTGGCCCCGAAGCGCGAGGCGGTCGTGCACGCGTCGGCGATGCAGCAGTACGCGTTGCTGCTGGGCGACGCCCCCGACGGGCGGTCGGCCGATCGCTACGCCGCCAAGCTGCTGGCGACGATCATTGGCGACGACTCGGGGAGCCGGCTCTACTGGCGCCTGATCGACCCGGGCTTGGCGGAGTCGGCGAGCCTCGGCCACTACGACTACCAGGGCATCGGCATGTTCTACACGTGGCTCGCCGGTGAGCCCGACGACTTCGAGGAGAACTTGGCCGCGGTTGAAGAGACGCTCGCATCGATCCGCACGCAGCCCCCGACCGCCGGCGAACTGTCCCAAGCCAAGAGCAAGATCAAATCCCGCGTCGTTCTAGGCAGCGAGCGCCCGCGGAGCCGGCTGTTCAACGTGGGCGGCGGCTGGCAGATGCGGGGCGATTACCGCCCGATCGAAGAGGACCTGGCGCGCCTCGACGCGGTGACCATCGACGACCTGATGCGCATCGCCGAGGAGCACCCCCTCGACCGCAACGCAGTCGTCACCGTCGGCCCCCGCGACGACATCGCTTTATGAGCTAGCCGCAGATGGGCGCAGATAGACGCGGATGTTTCAACGGCACGACGGACTTGAATACTCTTGGCTATCGAGTTTGGGGATGGAAGGTAGTTTGCAGTAAAGGCAAGCATCCGCGTTCATCCGTGTCCCTCTGCGGCTAGATAATGTTGCGCGAAAGGCTTAGCGACGAACTGCGGCTCGAACCGACGAAGGTCGGCGTTGTCGTTGTCGATCATGGCTCGCGGCGCGCCGAGAGCAACGAGTTGCTGCTCGACGTCGCCGCGACGTTCGAGCGCGTCTCGGGGATGCCGATCGTCGAGCCGGCGCACATGGAGTTGGCCGAGCCATCGATCGCCACGGCGTTCGCGCGGTGCGTCGAGCGCGGCGCGGAGACGGTCGTCGTCTTCCCCTATTTCTTATCCCCCGGTCGCCACTGGTCGCAAGACATCCCTCAGCTGGCCGCGTCAGCCGCCAGGAATCACCCAGGCGTCCGCTACCAAGTGACCTCTCCCTTGGGCCTCCACGAGTTGATGGCCGAGGTAATGGGCCAGCGCATCGTGCAGTGCTTGCAGCGATCGCTCAGTGACGGCGAGGCGTGCGACCTTTGCCGCCCTTCGGGCGGGTGTGTGATGCAAGAGGGCGGCGAGCCGTCAGCGTAACAGGACTATGCAACGGCTAGCATTTTGACGTTGGTGGATAGAAGAAGCGTTAGCGCCCTGAGTCCCCCTCCACCGCTTTCGGGGGAGGGGCTAGGGGAGGGGGTGGAACCCGGGCACCCACTTCAACACCCTCCCCTAGTCCCTCCCTCTGAAGAAGGAGGGGGACATCAGGCGCTAACGCTTCTTTTAACTGCCCAAGTTCAACTGCTAGTCCTTGCATAATCCTGGTCAGCGTCCGGCGTGCGCAAAGAGTTGCGCACCAGTCGCGTGACATTTGGCTCGACCATCGCAACCCAAACGGTCGATCCCAGGCAATGCCGCGCGCAAGGATGCGCGCGTCCGCGCCCGCACTGATAGCACCACCAATCGGAGGAGCAAGGATGCTCACCCGCCGCCTCGCTGTCGCCGCCTTCTGCTTCGTCCCCGCACTGTTTGCTCCGGCTAGGTCGCTCGCCGACAAGCCGTTCGTCCCCGGGACGGGCGATCACATCTACCAAGCGTTCGATGACTTCGAGGACTCCAACTGGTCCTACAAGCTCAACCTGCCCAAGAGCAGCTTCGAGCAAGACGAGAACCAGCGCGCGCCGGGCGGCGTCTCGGCCAACAAGCTCTGGCACGAGGGCGCCAAGCGCGGCACGCCCGACGTCGTGAAGCGCGTCGCTACGCCGCCCGGCGGCATCCCCGGCAGCGAGGGCGCTCTGCTCTTCCAGTCGAAGAACACGGGCATTCCCGGCCGTATCACCAACGAGCAGCAGCAGGACGACCTCTTGATGAAAGTCAATCGGATGATCGGCCGCTCGATCCCCGTCACCTGGCAGCCGAGCTGCACGGTGCGGGTCTATCTGCCGCCGTTCGAGCAGTGGGAGCAGCGCAGCGGCGCGAGCTTCGGCATGCGCGCCGACTGCCGTGGCCGCATCCCCGAGGGAGAGACCGCCGCTTACTGGCCTGGCATGTTCATCCTCTTCCAGAAGGGCAACGCCAAGAACGGCGGCGCCGACTACGCGCAGCTCACCGTCCGCTCTAACGGCAACGGCCAGGACATGCGGAGCACCAAGATCACCGAGCCCGGCTGGTGGACGCTCGGCATGTCGTTCACACCCGACGGGCAGATCCACTACTACGGCCACGCCGGCGTCGAGGACCTCACCGAGGACGACTTCCTGGCGTCGAGCTTCCCGTACAACTACCGCTGCCTGGCCTTCGACAACTTCTTCTTCAACGTCGCGAACTGGGACAACGGGCAGTCGTGGAGCACGCCGTGGGTGATCGACGACCCGAAGGTGTTTGTGATCCCGCCGGCCGGCCAGTCGATCGCCAGCCTGCCGCGGAAGAAGGGCCAGCGGGTCGAGTCGTTCCCGATCACGCACATCCACGACGCCGACAAGCCGAAGTCGAACAACCCGTTCAACCTACTCTTCGGTGGCAGCCGCAGTGCGGGGCGTTCGAGCCGCAGCCATCGCTGAGGTAGGGGGTTGGAGGCCAAATTGACGTCAATGCCCCGTGGGGGTGTCATCAAAACGACTTCTTTCCGTGGTCCCACCAGCGGCAGAAGCGGCGGTTGGTCTGATCGCAAGTCGTTTCTCGTAAATGACTTGCGGAGGGTCTTTTAGCTAGTTGGCGCGGCCGTTGCATCCCTAGGCGAGCAAGCCCCACACGGGGCGAAAGCCACTCGCAAATGGGGATTCTAACGATGTTCCGTACGACGCTCGCTATCGTCGCTGTCTCGCTGCTGCCCCTCTCGGCGCTGGCCGACCACCACCACGATCACGACTACTCGGGCGGTCAGCTCCAGCGGTACACGGCCCAGGTCCGCTCGCAGATGGCCCTGGTCCGGGCTCAGGCGGACGCCACCTTCGAGCGAAGCCGCTCCAGCCGTCTGGTGAGCGGCGACATCTACCGTGAGCTCGACGACCTCTGCCGCGAACTCGATCGGGTCGAAGAACTGACGGCTCGGCCGGTCCTATCGAAGGGGGATTTCCGCCGGCTAGAGCGGGCCGTCGAGCGTTTGGACGACCAGGCGCATGAAGTCGAAGAAGCCGTGCGCTCGGCCCTGGCCGACCCGCGGCGGTTTGGCGGGCCCGGTTATCTGCCCGTGACGCGGCCCACTTACTACCCCGGTATTACCACCAGCAACCCCGGCATTACCACCACTAACTTTGGCCAAAGCGGCTTCCGCCTGGTGATTGGCGGCGGCAGGGTGGGAGTCAATATCGGCAGTTCGCAGCCGACCCGGTATGGGGTGGCCCGGCCGGTTGCCTTCGGCCGTCACGGCCACGGCGACCCCGCCGGCGACGCCCTCTGCGCCGCGACCGACAACCTCCGTCTGATGACGCGGCAACTGGTCGCGCAGGTGTGCCGCTAGTCGAATGGCAGGCCCGGGCGCCCGGCGACGCAAGTCGCCTGAGGGGCTGTGAAAAAGATCTCACTCTTACCCCGCCGCTGGCAGACGAGCCGGCGGCGGGGTTGTTCGTTGGGGGCGCCATCGGATAAACCGGCGGTTTAGTCCTTGATTCTCCCGGTTTGCCAACGAGGTCTCGCGCCCACGGCTCCGACCGACGCCGCTGGCTATTCCCCTTTCGCCTTTCCGCCTTCCCCTTTTCATCCATGCCCCGCAATCGCACTTACGACAACGCCGCCATGGCGATCGGCGACACGCCGATGATCCGCATCAACCGCCTCGTGCCCGAGGGGCACGCGACGGTGTTCGCCAAGTGCGAGTTCTTCCAGCCGCTTAACAGCGTGAAGGACCGCATCGGCGCCGCGATGATCGAGGCCGGCGAGCGTGACGGCCACATCAAGCCCGACACCCACATTGTCGAACCGACCAGCGGCAACACGGGCATCGCTCTGGCGTTCGTCTGCGCGGCGAAGGGCTACAAGCTCACGCTCACGATGCCCGAGAGCATGTCGGTCGAACGACGCACGCTGCTCAAGGCGCTCGGCGCGCACCTCGTGCTGACGCCCGCGTCGGAGGGGATGAAGGGCGCCATCGCCAAGGCGTCCGAGATGGTTGCCGAGCCCGGCTGCTACATGCCGCAGCAGTTCGAGAACCCCGCCAATCCGGCGATCCACGAGGCGACCACCGGCCCCGAGATCTGGGAAGACTCCGGCCACGACATCGACGCCATCGTCGCCGGCGTCGGGACGGGCGGCACCATCACCGGCGCCAGCCGTTACCTGAAGAAAAAGAACCCGAAGTTCCTGGCGATCGCCGTCGAGCCGACCGACTCGCCGGTGATCTCGGGCGGCGCCCCGGGCCCACACAAGATCCAAGGGATCGGCGCCGGCTTCATCCCCAAGAACCTCGACACGAGCCTCGTTGACGAAGTCATCCAAGTGAGCAACGAAGAGGCGTTCCAATGGGCGCGGCGGCTGGCGAAGGAAGAGGGGATCATGGCGGGCATCTCCAGCGGCGCCAACATGTGCGCCGCCGCGAAGGTCGCCGCCCGCCCCGAGATGAAGGGTAAGCGGATCGTGACGATCATGTGCTCGCTCGGCGAGCGGTACTTGTCGACGCCGCTGTTCGAGGGGTTGGCTGGGTGAGACGGGTGATGGCGCCACCCAATCGACTCTCATGCTATACTGATGGCATGGGCATCACGCACGTGACGACGACGATCCGCAGCCTCTCTACGGAGGGAACTCCGTACGAAGCGGAGTTCCTGGTGGATACCGGAGCGCTCGACTGCTTGGCCCCACGAGAAGCCCTCGAAGCGGCTGGCATTACGGCCGAGAGTAAGCGGACGTACGAGCTCGCCAACGGTGAATTGGTTGAATACGAAGTTGGGTTTGCGCGTCTGGCGATGCTTGGTCAGGAGACCGTCGTGCAAATCATTCTGGGGCCCAGCAAAGCCGGACCGATCCTTGGTGTACTCGCCCTTGAGAGCTTAGGGATCGTCGTCGATCCCGTGTCGCAGTCGTTGAAGCGATTGCACGCATTGCCCTTAAAAATGTTGTCTTGAAGGTGGCTTCGAGCCAGGCCGGCAAGGGCGTTTACGGGGGATTATCTCCAACGACGCGTCGCACTTTCTCCCTCTTACCCGAACGCATGATCCTCACTCCCCGCGACAACCTGGCGCGCTACGCGGGCCTCGGCAAAAACTTCGCCGACGCCATCGAGTGGGCGCGGGGTGTTGACTGGGACGACGTCACCGAGGGCCGGCACGTTATCGACGGCGAGCGGCTCTTTGTGATCTGCGAGCGCGTGACGCCCAAACCCTTTGGTCCCGAGACGGTGTGGGAAGCCCACAACCGTTATGCCGATATCCAGCTGTTGCTCGAAGGCGTCGAGCGGATGGGATGGGCCCCGCGCACCGAAGACCTGCCGGTCCGCACGCCTTACGACGCGGCGGGCGACAAGATTTTCTTCGACCCGCTCGGCGTCAACGGCGAGTGGCTCGACTTCCGCCCCGGCGGGGCGATTATTTTCTTCCCCGAAGACACCCACGCGCCGTGCGTGGCGCCGATCGGTGCAAACGGCGCGACATCGAAGCGTGCCGTCATCAAGGTGCGGCTGGAATAGAACAACGGCGAGCCGGGAGCGTCAGCGACCGGAGGGAACCGGGTACGCGCTGCACTCCGGTCGCTGACGCTCCCGGCTCGCCGGCATTTTTCAATCGTCCGCGAACACCCGGGTGCTCTCTTCACGGCGGATTGGGCGCGAGAGGTCGTCGGACTCGACCAAGACCGTGACGCGTTGGTCGCCAGCTTCGGCGCCGGTGACACGAACGCGGAACGCGGCTTTTTGGCCCGGTTCGAGTCGCGGCAGCGCGGCGAACTCGGCCCGGCCCGCATCGATACGACTGGCGGCGTCGCCTTGCGCTGCGACGACGCGTAGCCCGGTCGGCGCCTCGACGCGGACCTTCACGTTGGTCGCCGCCTTGGTGCCCTCGTTGAGGACGCGGATTTCGTAGGTGGTCTCGCCGCCGATCTCGATCGGGTCGGCCAGGTCCCGGACCTCGAAGGACAGCGACGCGACGCCCTCGACACGCACGACGTGCGACTTCTCAGCCTCGAGCCCGTCGCGGGCTTCGCTCTGGACGCTCAGCGTGTGCTCGCCCGCCGCGACCGGCATCGCGACCACC
>JBGSJY010000163.1:0-7016 GCA_041741515.1 Pirellulales bacterium
GGCGCTGAACGCGGCCCGCGCCGAGCGTCGCCGCACGGGGCACGAGTCGGCAGCGTGGCGTGATCGGCTCATCGCCACCACAAGCGATCCCAGCGAAGCGATGGACCTTGTGTCGGCGCTCGCCGAGCTGTCGCCCGACGACCGCGAGCTCGTGACGCTCCGCTTTTACAGCGACCTCACCTACGACGAGATCGCCGCGGCGGTCGGCTCGTCGAAGAGCGCCGTCCACCGCCGCACCGAGAACGCCCTTTCGCAACTCCGCACCCGTTTGGAGGCGACATGCGACCTCACTCCGACCCGATCACAGAACGCTACCGCGCGGCGTTAACGCCAACGCCGGTCGAACTCGACGCGCCCACGCTCTGGTTCGAAGCGGGCCGCGCTGCGGCGCGCGCCGAGCGTAGCGCCCGTGGTTGGCAAGCGTACTCGCTCGTCTCAACGGTCGCGGCGGCGGTGCTCGCGTTCGTGGTCGTGCAACAGAACCAAACGGCGCCGCTCGCTGACTCGGCTCCGGCGGCGCCAACGATCGTGATGACGGAACCAGTCGTCACCCCAGAGCCAGAACGAATCGCTGAGACCATTACCGCACCAAACACCCCAACGCCGCCGGCTTGGGCGCTGTGGTTCGTCGCTGCGACGCCCGACCCCGACTCTTATCTGGGCCGCCGCGACCTCGTGCTGCGTGAAGGGATCGACGCCCTCCCCGAGCCGCCGCGCGTCGAGGGCGTTTACAACGCGTCGCTGCCGATCGAACCGCCCCCCACCGCCGCCCGGCTCTTGCGGATGTACCTCCCCGTCGAGAAGTCCGCGACCACGAAGACCGACGACCCCCAAGCCGATCAATCGTCTCGTCGCACGAAGGAGTTTGTATGAACCGCCACAACGTATGGCAGGCCCCGCCTGCCAACACCTTAGGTCAGGCTGTGCCTGACGGCCCCACCACGAAGCCAACCCGCACGGAGAGGCGTCAGGCACAGCCTGACCTACGGCGCGTGTCGTTGCTCCTTGCACTGATGGTGGCGTCGATCACATCGGCCGGCGTCCGACATATCGTTTACGACACCAAAAACACCACCATCCAGATGGAGGTGACCCCCGCCGATGGACCGTCGCCGGCGTTCCAGCACCGCTTAACGTATGGCGTCCAGGAACGCGTCCCCGGCAATCGACCACAGTGGTACACACGATCGTACCTCGACAATCGCTTCGCATGGTCTACCTGGAACAGGTTCGACGATGACTCGTATTATTCGTCAGGAATCCCTGTCGATGAGATGGATTGGGGCAAGCTCGATCCCGATGTCAAAAGAGCAGCGAGTGAGATTCTGGAGCCCTACGTTGTCCCTGGAGCGATGCGGCGCAATTGCGATTGGGGAATTGAATCCGAGGAACTCGCCGGCGCAGATTTATTCGATCTCTTCTTGCCAGAGATGCAATCGTCGCGGTCATTAGCGCGATTGCTGATGCTTCAAATTCGACTAGCCATTCACGAACGTCGTTACGACGACGCGGTCAAATACCTGCGCACCGAGTACCAGCTCGGCGCTGATACCGGCCAAGAGCCGCTCATCATCTGCGGGCTAGTCGGCGTTGCGATTGCGGACATTGCAAACGCAGGCGTGGCAGACCTTATCGCCGCGCCCGACTCACCGAACCTTTACTGGGCATTGTCAGAACTTCCGAACACCGTCGTGCCGCTGGGGAACGCTGTCCGCAATGAACTTGAAACCGGCAATAAGCTTTACCCCTTTCTTTCGGCGCATGAGGATGACGACATGACTCCCGAGGAATGGAACACCAACTGGAAGCGTCATGCGCGAATGCCTAAAGGATTTGAGGCCGAACTAGATGCTGCCTTACCAGTCGTCTCGGGGCTCCTCGGTTACACGCACGCTAAGCGCCGGCTAGTCGATTGGGGCTTCCCATCCGACGCGGTTGAGGCGATGCCAGTTGGGCAGGTCCTATCGCTGTACTCCGCGCGCGTCTATCAACTTGCGCGCGACTTGCAATGGAAGGTGTTCCTTGCTCCCTATTCGCAGAGGGCGCCCTTGCAACAAGCGGCTCAGGAATTCGAGCGACAGAACCGCCCTCTGTCTGACGGCCCCAATCGCGAGCTATTGCCAATCACGACAAAGTGGCTTCCCGCTGTTCAAGTTGCCCACTCCGCCGAGATGCGAGTCACGCGCAATCTCGCTGCGCTGCGGGTCATCGAAGCCCTGCGGATGCACGCGGCTCGCGAGCGGGGCCGCTGGCCCGACGCGCTCGACGACGTGACGTGCGTCCCCGTGCCGCTGAACCCCGCGACCGACAAGCCATTTCTCTACCACCGCGACGGCGAGACGGCGGTGCTCGAACTGCCCGATTCGGAGGGCTTTCCGGGTTACTCGCGGCGTTACGAGATCACGATCGCGAAACCTTAGTTGGGGTGGCGGGGGCGCTCCCGTCAGGGAAGCCCCCGAGAAGTGGTGACCCGGTCTCCACTACACGGGGGCTTCCGTAAAGACGGAGCGCCCCCGCCACCCAACTCTCTTCCGCTTCACTCCGACGACTAACGTCGCCGGCTCGCCGTCACAACGGAAACATAACATGCGCCACTTCCTTCGCTGCTTCGCTCTGCTTTTCATCACCGCTGCTACTCACGCGGCGCCGCCGCTCCAAAACTATCTCGATGACGGAACGTTCCTCGTCGCGTCGCTCGATCTTGATGACGCCACCTCAGCCGAGTCCGCGCAGTGGCTGATCGCGACGATCGAAGCCGCGGCGCCGGTGCTCGGGTCGGGCGACGCGACGATGCCCTTGATGATCACGCGGCAAGCGATCAGCCAACTGCGTGAGCTGCGCGACTTCGGCGCCAAAGACATTGGCCTCGTCCTTGCAATCGAAGACCTGACGATGAATCACGGCCCGCTGCTCGTCACCAAGCTTCCCGACGAAGCGGCGGCGGCGAAGGCCCGCGACTGGTTGCAACCGCGATTGCAGATGACGCCAGGCGTCAAAGCGAGGCTGTCGGGTTCGATGCTGCTGGTCGCTACGACGGCCACACTCGATCGCTACGAGAAGCTGACGCCGGCGCCACGCCCAGACCTCGTCGATCCCGCCACCGAAGATGGCGCCACACTCGCCGCGGTCCTCTCTCCCGGCGCCGATGCGCGGCGCGTGCTGCGTGAGCTGTGGCCGATGCTGCCGCCGCCCTACGACAAGCTGACGGGGTCGCTGGTCGCCGACGACATTCAGACTGTGACGGCGACCGTGCAACTCGGCGCGGCGCCGAATGCCGCGCTGTCGGTCCATTCGCCCGATCCCTCCGCCTGCGAAGCGGTCGCAAAAGCCGCTGAGGCGGGTTTGCAATCGGGCGTCGCGTGGGTCGAAGCCAATCAACCGCCCTACGGCACCGGCGCCAAAGCCGCCGCCGAATTGCTCTCGCCGAAGATTACCGACGCTGCGGTGACGGTACGTCTCGACGCCACCGACCCCGCCGTCAAGCAACTCGCTGTCAACGTTCTTGCACCGATTATCGTGGCGTCGCAAGAGAGAGCGAAGCGGGTGAGCAAGATGAATGACATGAAGCAGATCGGCTTGGCGATGCATAACTTCCATGACATCAATGGCTTCTTTCCTGGGAACATCGTCGACAAGGAAGGGAAGCCGCTCATGTCATGGCGAGTATTACTGCTCCCCTTCTTGGAGCACGGCGCCCTCTTCGAAGAATTGCACCTCGACGAGCCTTGGGATAGCAAGCACAACATGGAGGTCGCCACGCGGTCTGCGCCCGAGCTCTATTGCCGAGAAGATCGCCCGTGGATGACGACCTATTTGCGGCCGATGTACGTAGGCTCAGACATTGCCTTCATGCGGGGAGAGATGCAACCAATCGAAAAGAGTTTCTCGGGCCGACAGTGCTATCTACAACCGGGCGAGAAGTTTAAAGACATCACCGACGGCACGGCGTTAACGATCATGGTCGCCGAAGTCGCTCCGGAGCACGCCGTCTTCTGGACCAAGCCCGAGGATTCGGAGGTCGATCTCAAGGACCCGCTAGCGAAGCTGCGTACAGACAAGCGGGAGGGCTTTGTAACGGGGCGCTATGATGGCTCCGCGAAGTTTGAGACCTTCGACATCGACGCGGCGTTGCTTAAGAAGATGATCACGAAGAGTGTCGGTGAACCAATCTCGCGATAACCTCACAATCTTCCTGCCCACTGCCGTCTGCCCACTGCCCACTTCAAAAAACGCCACGCCCGACGGGGCGGTAACGGTGGGCATCCGATGCCCCTCGTCGATCCGTCGTGACTTGCACCCCAACCGCTGACGGGCGGCCGTGGAATTTACGCGGGTTCGCCCCGTTCGGGCGTGGCGGAGAAAGCTGCGGAGGTGGGTAGGACGGTAGGTGGGTAGGCCGTAGCAAAGGCTCGTAAGGAAGCGGTTCGCTCGGGCGTAAGGCCAGCCGCTCGCGGCTTAGCGGGCCAGCTCTTCAAACAACTCTCGGAACCCTGGCATCTCGCGGCCGATCCATTCGGCCCACGCCTCGGGGCGCCACAGCTCGACGCACACCGCGGCGCCGACGACCGCGACGATCCCTCCGGGTTCGACGCCCAGCAGTTCGCGAAATCCCTCCGGGATGACGATCCGGCCGCGGCCGGCGATCGGGATGGTTCGTTGTCGGGTAGAGAGCAACCTGCCGAGCCGCTGCACGTCGCCCAGCCGGCCGTCGAGGCGGCCCGTGGCGAGCTTCGAGCTAACGATCGCTTCGGCCTGCCGTTGCTTCTCCTCCCACGCATCACGCCGCCACAGGCTGAGGCAGCCCGGCCTCTCCTTCGCGATTAAACACTCCTTCGCGATCAGGCCCTCACCCTCTGCGCTACCAACCGCCTCGGCGAGTTCAGCCGGCAGGGTGAGTCGGTAACGCTCGTCGAGCGCGCGGATCGCTTCGCCAGTTACCACGGACAGGGTTGCTCAGGGCTGCTATCAGAGACAGCGGCCCACCCTGGCCGATTGCCGGCCCTTTTGGTGGGTTTGAAGCCCAAATAAGTGGCCGACTGGCAGAGTATACGGGTCCCAACGCCCTTTGCAACCACTTTTCTGGAGCAGTTTCGCTACGCAAGAGGTACGGGTGTGGGAGGCGTCTCCGACGCCGATTGCCGCGCCGAGGCCGTTGCGGCCTGTCGCGCGCTAACGGCGTCGGCGACGCCTTCTCCAGAAAAACGGTTACGGCCAATCAGGAACCAACGCCACGCCACGCCAACCGCCACTGGCCGGCCCCGCGCGAGGTGAGGACGAGCTCTCCACCGAGGTCGCCGCCCAGTTGGCAAACGATACGCCGCTCGGTCACCTGGCTCCACGTGAGCTCACCGAGCGCAACCCGGCTGACAACGCCACGGCCCCCGCTAATGGGACCCTCATATTTGAGATACGCCGCGCGGTGATCCGCGAGCGATACGGCGTCGACTTCTGTCGATCCATCGGCCGCCGCGCCAGGCCACCCCGCCGGTAACTCACTAAGCGACCATGTCGCCAACCGCCGCTCATCGGCGACGCGTTCGCGCTCGAGCATCAAGTCCCAGTGCGAGCCGTCGCGGTAGTCCGGCGGGCACTCGTGCCACAGCAGTACCCAATGGAGCATTGGCGTGAGGGACATCGAAGCATCAACTCCTTCGCGCCTTTGCGTGAGACAACTGCTTAAACGAGGAACACTAATCTTCGCTAATCTCCGCTAATCGGATTAGTGGTGATTAGCGTTGATTAGTGTTCCTCCAGACTCACAGAAAGACGCTCAGTACTGTCACCTAGGCCGGATCGAGATCGACTCCTGAGCCGAAGAGGTAGCCCCCGTCGCGCCGACTCGCAGGTCGAGCCACACCGTCGAGATGCCCTGCTCGACCGGCGTGTAGGGCACGGCGAAACGGAAGGTCTCTCCGGCCGCGAGCGACGGGATCGGCGGGAACTCCAGCGCGGTCTGGACCTGGGTCGCCCCGGCGGGGATCGTTGGGCGGACCTTCGCGTCGAATCGCAGGCGGTACTGCACGTCGGCGATCGCCGCGGCGGAGCGGTTGGTGATCGCCACGTTGAGGACGGCCGGCTGGCCGACCTGGGCCGGGTTGGCCGTCGAGCTGAGGACGCCTTCCAAATCGGTCCGCGGCCCGCCGGGCGTTGGCGTTGGCGCCGCTTGGCGGGCGGGGCGGATCTCGACGATGTCTGACTTGGTCGCCAGCTCTTCGTTATCTTTCAGCACGTAAACGGTGAGCAGGGCGTCGAGACCCGGGGCGTACGGCGCGACGCAGCTGTACTCGACGTCAAATTGCAGGCTCCCCCGCGCCGGGATCGTCTGCGATTCCCAGCGCAGGCCCTGAGGAACGGGTTGCGAGTTCTCGGTGGCGCGCAGCGCTTGGAGCTGCGACTTAGCGAGGATCTCGACGCTGATCCCCTCCGCGGGCGCCGAACCGTCGTTGTAGACCGTGACGATGTAGTTGAGCTTCTCGCCCACTTCCCGCACGGCGTCTAGCGCCGTCTGGATGCGGAGCTGCGGCCGCGCCGGGGGCGCTTCGCGTTCAACCGTGACGCACTGCCGGTCCGCGGCCGAGGCCATGCCGTCGGCCTTCACCGTGATTCGGTAGCACTGCTCGCCCGGCTGGACGGCCGTAAAGTCGAGGTCGACGGTGCTCGAGTCGCCCGGGCCCAGGCTGGGCAGGCGGCTCGCCGGGTACTCCAGGTGATAACGGCCTAGCGTGTCCTGCGGGCTCGACAGGCCGCGGTCGTAGTCCACCGCGAGCTGCAGGTTCTGCGTCGGCGAGTCCCCCGTATTGATGAGTTCAATGACGACGGGAATGGGGTCACCGACTCGCACTGGGGCGGTCGAGGCGCGGCGGAGGGTCAGTTCGATCCGCGGCCCGATCTTTGGCGTCGCCGGCCCCAGCGTGCCCCCTTCGTTGAGTGACGGTGGCGGCTCGAAGGGCGCGGGGGGCGACGGCGTCGTCCCGCCGGTGACGGGCGGCGAGGTGATGGCGCCACCGCTAATCGGC
>JBGSJY010000164.1:0-46343 GCA_041741515.1 Pirellulales bacterium
TAATGGCACGTAGATTTACGTAATCCCTTGGAGGAGTAGGCGTTTGGCTTCTTGCCGGGGGACCATCATCCACTGGAAGCGTTTGGGCCGTCGCTTGACCTGCCGTGGTTCGAATCGGCCGGGCCGATCGGCGACGGTGTGGGTCGCGACGGAAGCCAAGACTCGCTCGTAGGCTTGTTCGCGAAGGCGGGGGTTGCCGCGACCCTGATAGGTGATCAGAGGTTGGAAGGCTTCCAGAGTTTGCATCGCCCCTTTGAAGCTGATCGACCGTGGCTGAAGTGCGTGCTCACTCGCCGCCTGCGCCATGATGGTGCGGATGAGATTGTAGGCGAGCACGTGGGTCCAGATCTCCTTGCGGACAAGCTCGGGCGTCTTGCACCGCAGCGTTTCCATCTGCATGGTGGTCTTGACCGACCGCAGATCCAGCTCGGCGTTCCACCGCGCCCGGTAGAGGGCCGCTAGGTCATCCTTCGTGAACTCATCAGCGTCCAGCATCGTCGTCACGATGATGATCGTCTTGCTCCGGAAGCCACTGTGACCGATCGTCACACGACACTCACGCACGGTGATCGAGTCGGGCAACGCGCGGTAAGCTTGCCAATCGATCAGTCGCATTGAGGTCGGCTTGGTCCACTCGACGACGTGGTCCCCCTTGCCGAGGCGAACGCCCTTGCGAAAGTCGGCCTTACGCATCACTTGGAGCTGCGTCACCGAATCGACGCCACGTTCCTTGAGCGTAAAAATGTCACGCCAAGAGCAGTACATGCTGTCGGCGAGCACCACGTCGCCCGAGCGGAAGAAGCCCATCAGCTGGCGGAACACGCTCAGCTCTCCCTGTCCCTTGCCGGCGAAACGGCAGACGCCCAGATCGATAATCGCTCCGCATGAGAGGGAGAAGATGGCCATGATGCGGGCCATCGGGAAGCCCACTCCGGCTCTCTGGGCGTGGTGCTGTGGGTAGGCGTCCTGATTCGCGGCCGTGTCCGGCATCGAAACGGTCGAACCATCGCACAGATAAACACGGCGGCCTTTCCAGAGCCAATCGGAGGGAGATTGGGCGTCTAACTGACGCCCCACGAGAACTGCTACGGCTGAGAAGAACACCTCGGGAAGCCGCTTCCTGGCTTGGCAGTAGGCTCCGGTCTCAGCCGAACACGCGCACTCGCCGTGGGCCAATCGATACGCTAGCAAACGAGCGACAGCCGATCGGCACGAGTGATCGGCGCTGAGGACTTGGCCCAGAAATACCCCGAGCGTCACCAGGGGCGAATAGATTCGCTCCTTCCAAACGACGCCCGATGTCGCGAGCGCCTGCGCAACAACCTCGTTGGAGAGCACGTTGGCGAACGGTAGCTCACCCTCCTGCAAGAACTGCCTTCGCAGAAAGCTGATCTGGCTTCGACAGCGTCCGTCGGTAAGACTTCGCATCGCGAGGGCCTCCTTGCCTTGGATGGGGAGTGTGACAACTCTCATCTAGGCGAGTGAGGCCCTTCTTCGTAGGTCAATTCACAGCAACGGTTTACGAATAACTACGTGCCATTAGCTTCATCGTTCTCAGCAGCTTCGGGAATCTCGGCGAACCGTCGTTTTGCCAGTTTTTGCACGCCCTACCGAGCGATTGGGGCTGACTTGCGAACGCTCGACTAGATCCACTACGACTTCTGACGCCTTGGTAGGAACGCGTTACCCCGCCGCCCAGTCGTACGCCGCTAATGCGTTCAGCTCGCGGACGAAGACTTGACTTCCGCACACCGCGACGTGCGCCCAGGTTTCTGCCTCGCTGATCTTGCGAGTGTCGGTCACGTCGAACTTGTCAGGTGTCGCCCGGAAGAGGATCAGCTCGCCGCGCTGGTCGAGCGCGAGGATCCGATCGCCCAGCACCACCATGCTCTGATACTTGCCATAAGGCGTGGTGCGCCACGTCTCCTCGCCGGTCGCCAAATCGAGGCACTGGATACGCTGGTTGCGGAGGTGCAGGTAGAGGTGGTCGCCAACCACCACCGGCGAGGACATGTAGGCCTGCGACTTGTTGGACCAAACCTCCTCGAGTCGACCAGGGTCCGCCGCGTCACGTCTCCAGAGCTGAGAGCGGCCCGTGTGCGCGCTGGTGAAGAGCTTGCCGTCATACACGACCGGCGTGAGGATGTTCATGCCCTGGAAAGCCTCGATGGGCTGCGTCCAGATTTCCTCGCCGGTCTGGGCATCGATCCCTTTGAGGTCCTGACGCGTCTGGACGACAGCAACGCGCCGGCCGTTCTCCTCGGTCAGATAAGGCGAGCTAAAGGCGCCGCCCGACATGCCGCCTGCGTCGCGGGCGACGCGCCACAAAACCTCGCCCGTCCGCTTGTTCACCTTCACAAAGCCGCCGCCCATCTGCGCATAGAGGTCGTCGCCGTCTAATAGCGGCGACGAGGCACAGCCGAACTTCGGCGCCTCGGTCCCCACCTCGGCGGGAAAATCGAGCCGCCACCGCTGGGCGCCGGTCTCAGTGTCCAGCGCGACAAGCACGTCACGGATGCCGGCGACGTAGAGGGTGTCTTCATCGGCAACCGGTGTGGCGCGGATCCAGCTGCCGTTCGCTGCGGCGAAGAACGGCACGGTCAACGACCCGGGCCACTCGACCTCCCAGAGCCGCTCACCGGTCCGTCGGTTGTAAGCCGAGGCGACCTCCGTCTGCTCGTCTCGGGTCTCAGTGGTGAAGACCCGCTCGCCGACAACGATCGGGCCTGAGTAACTCGGGCCCAGCTCGACCCGCCAGCCGAGCGTGAGCGCGTCTTCGCCGAGCGATTCGGGCCATTGTGCCCCGGGGGCCACCCCGTCCCGCGTCGGTCCCCGCCACTGCGGCCAGTCGTCGGACTCGGCGGCATACAGGGCCGATGTCGCGACAAGCAGCCCGAGGGTAAGGCAGGATCGAACGAGTGCCGGAATCGACATCTTGGCTCCGCGGCGAAGGCGACGACTTGTCTCAGCAAAGAGAGGATGAAGGAACGCTAGAGCCTAGAGCCGGGCGGCTGAACTGCCCAGCCGACCCGTGCGGCAGCCTTGAGAGGAGATGGTGCTTGCCGTAGGTGGCTAAGGGCGGCATGGTGTTCAACGGCGATGTCGAGAAATCGCCGCATCCGGGACCCTTGGCGATTTCCTAGCCGGGTCGGAGGGCTAAGCCTCTCTGCCCTTGGCGCCTGGAGGGAGCGAGAGCCACGGCAAGGAAGGGGCGAACCGGTTGCTAGCTTGTCCTCTGGTCGACGAGACGGACGAAGAGGCCATCTCGATCGCCGGGTACTTCATAGAACTCAAGCGGCGCGACTTTCAGAAGACGCTCACCAAGGAGGAAGCCACGACACCCGACGGCAAGTGTCACACACGCGTGCTGATTTCGCGGGGGTGATCGGCAGGTGACGCCGAGGTGCGTGAGGCCTCCCTTCGGTGGTGTTCCAGCGGACACGCGCCGCGTAACCACTCGTGCGTGTGCAGCGGCGTTCGCCGACTTCGCTTGTCGGAGTGGACCCTCTCCACGCGTTCTCCCGCGGAAAAACGGCGTTTGTCGCCTGTGCGGGTGAATCGGCATTCGATTTTCCTCCCCTTATAGAGGGCGCTGTCCTCTCGATCTGCCGCCGGCAGGGGAACCTTCTACTTCCACAGGGAGAATCACGATGCCAAAAGAAAAGCCGCTCTACCCACAGAACCTGCCCGCCGTCGATCGGCTGAAATGGATCGACATGAGTCCGCACGAGTTGGTTGGAATGTTCGGTGGCGAAGATTATCGCCTTCGCGGGGAGCTCTGGGCCAGCACGGGCGACGCGACAATAGTCAAGAATCAAAAGGGGCACATCTATGTCATCACGGCGACGCGTGAGGGCATTCGGTGGCGACTCTGCGAAAGCAACGACCAACTACGCGACGCTCTCTCGAAGTCCCTCACGCACATTCCCGAGATCAGCAACACGAAGATGGACCTAAGCGACGCCCGTCTTGAGCAACTGAAGGCGGAGGCGGACGAAGTCCAGATGAGTCACCGCTGCTGGGTCATCAAAGATCTTGTGATCTTCGATACGTGTCGACGAAGTGGCGAACAGGCGGTGATCCGGAAAGGGTGCTGGGGAACGACGACGGCTCGTTTTCCCTTCGTTTACCGCGACGGGCGCCAAGCGCCTTCCGCACTACCGTGCTCCGCAAGCCTTACCGTCGAGGACTGTGATCGGTTCATCGGATGCAACTACTACTACGACCACACCTTGGTGTGGGCCCTGCTGACGGGAATTATGGATCCAACGACCCGGGCGCCCTGGCTCTTCTACGTGGGCGGCCACTACAACCGTCGCGAGCAGCCGTTGGTCTGGAGCAAAGAACTTCTTGACCCATCGACGTCTCCCAACTACGACCCCGCGAATGCGGCGGAGGTCGCGGAGCAGCTCGACGGCCAGTTGATCGCCGCCTTCGACAACGTGCATGCGTGGTCGGCCAAGATGTTCGACGCGCTGCTCGGCGTCGCGCCCCCAGCGGACGCCAAAGGTCGCATCGACCACGCCGTTCGGCCGATCCTCGCCGGTGAGGAGCAGGCGCAGTACCCGAAGGAGATGCTTGCGCACTGTCTGCCGATCAAGCTCGTCCGCCCCGGCTACGGTCGAGGAGAGACCGAGTATTGCTCCGAGGCGACGTTCCAAAAGGAGCGTGGAGCGCTGATGGGGTCGCTGTTCAACGCTCTCGCCTATTCGATGCGCCATCGTCAGATCGTCGTCGATGAAAAGTTCCCGGCATCGCTTTCCGATTTTGTCGGCCACGGTAGGGCCGTCGCTAAGGCGATGGGCTCGACGCCGGACGAGTTTGACCAGGCCCTGAGCGATTCACTGGCGTTGCGTGAGTCGCTCGGCAACCCCGTGCAGGACGAGAACTATTACGTCTAGGGATCCCTTCCCGGATTCCCGCGGCCCTCGCGGTCGCGGGAGTCTGGGAGTTTTTTTGCCGGCGCCTGCGTGCCCCTATCCCATGTCTTCTGCGCCGCTGTGAGGCGGAACGTCGACCCTCCTCCCCAATTCAGCAGTCACCCGTGACGCCATGACGGCATTAACGCACGGAACCAATGGCGCCTGGGCGCTTAGCTAGGACGTCTTGCGTCCTTGTTTGTGTGCGTTCAGACGTGTGCGGGGAACTCCTTGCTCGGGAAATTTCTTTCTTGCCCGTTTTCCCGCGGGAATAGGCCCCTCCCCGTTTGTGCAGCGACTCGGCTTCCAAGAACGGCTCCTTAGGTGGAGGGCTATCGCTCTCTTCCACTGCCCCCGGGCAACCACCACTACCATTGGAGACCGATGATGCTCAAAGAAAAGCCGCTCTACAAGCAGAACCTTCCCACCCCGGACTACCTGGAATGGATGAACAGAAGCCCGCAAGAGGTGCTGGAAGGCCTGGGGGACGAGCAATACAACCACAGCGACGACGTGTGGGCCATCCCAGGGTGCGCACGAATCGCCAAGAGCCCGACAGGAGAGTTCTATACGGTCACTGCTAGCGATGGATCGCTTCTCAAGTGGCGGCGTTGCAAGAACAACGACCAAATCAGGCGGTCGCTACAGAATCTCATCGTTCGGAGTTCCAGCGGGCAAGAACTCTCGATCGACTTGAGCGACGCTCGCCTTGAACGGCTGAAGGCCCATGCGGTTGAGCTCGACATGAGCTACCGAACCTGGGTCGGTAAGGATTTCGTGATTTACGACACCGGCCGTCTTTGTGGCGAGCAGGTCCTTATCGGACCCAACTGGTGGACGACGACGACAGCGCGCTACCCGTTCTTCCACCGCAATGGCAAGCAAGGGCCGTCGACGCTGCCGTTGTCGACCCGCCTCCGCGTTGAGGACTGCGATCGGGTCATCGGTTGTGATTGTTACACCGACAACCTCGTGGTTTGGGCGGCTCTTTCTGGCGTCTTGGATCCTTCGACGAAATCGCCCTGGCTGCTGTACTTGGGCGATAAGCGTCAATTACGGAGTCAGCCGCTCGCTTGGAGCAAGCAACTCCTCGACCCATCAACGGCGCCGAACTACTGCCCGATGAATACGGAGGAGGTCAAAGAGCAGCTCGATGGGCAATTGATCGCCGCCTTCGACAACGTGCATGCGTGGTCGGCCGAGATGTTTGGAGCACTTCTGAGCGTCGGTCCCAACGACGGCAAACGGGGCCGCCGCGACAGCGTCGTCCAACCGATTCTCGCCGGCGAGAGGCACGCGCAGTACCCGAAGGATTTGCTGACGCGTTGCCTGCCCATTCGGCTTCTACGGACCAACTTTTGTTGGGGCGGGGACGAATACTGTTCCGAGTCGTCCTTTCAGGGGCTCCGGGGTGCGTTGATGGGGTCCCTCTTCAACGTCCTGGCCTACTCGATGGTCCATCGAAAGCCCGTCGTCGACACGAAGTTCCCCGAATCGCTCCACCCCTTCGTGAGTCACGGTAGGGCCGTCGCGATAGCGATGGACTTATCCGCCGACGAGTTTGACACGGCACTGAGCGAATCACTGGCGTTACGGGAGTCGCTCGGCAACCCAGTGCAGGATGAGAACTACTCTTCGTAAGGGTCCCTTCCCGGACTTCCGCGGCACTTGGGTCGCGGGAGTCTGGGAGTTTTTTTGGCCGGCGCCTGCGTGCCCATGTGCCATGTCTTCTGCGCCGCTGTGAGGCGGAACGGTCGACCCTCCTCCGCAATTCACTAGTCAACCCCAAGCGGACTAATCGCACTCACAGCCGTAGCGATTCACGAAGCCGGTCAAGTCATCGTGGTGATGGCTCTAGGGCTGGTGTTGGGGTGGGTGACGGTAATATCCAATCGAGAGGACAACAGCGCCGATTCAAGTCAGAACGCCCCCGGTGAGTCGGCGATCGCTGAGGCCACAGTCTCTTGCGTTGGAGGGCAGGCTGAAAATCGATGGGAACCTCAAGCGATGGCGAGTCGGCGCGGCGATTGTTGGCGGAGCGATGGGCAACCGTGGAAGGACTTGTTGGCAACTAGCGTGTCGCCTCTACGCACCCGCCGTGCTCCTAAAAATGCCTGCAGGCCGCCGCGTAGCGATTCGCGGCAACGGGGCTCGACGCATCTTTCGCGGGATCTCTGCTGACACCAAAGGCTCTCACGAGTGACGGCGCCCTCACCGTTGCCGTCACGAGGTAAGACCTTGCTCCTGTTGGGTTTAGGGCCGTTATGACGGCATGACGGCGCCAATCGCCCACTTCGATGGGGTGGCGCCGCATTACTTCGCACGGATTCTCGCTCGCGGACTCCCGCCTTGTGTGAGTGCGACCTCGTGTTGGCGCTTAGCGGAAAGGCCCTCGAACACGAGGGGCGTTTTCCTGCAGGAAAAGGGCCCTGCAATCGTGTGCGGGCCGGATCGACGTCGGGATTTCTGCATTGGTAGAGGGCTTGCGAACAAGCAAGTCCGTTTTTCCAAGACCTCCAAATGGAGAGGAATGATGACGATGCAGATGACGATGACGATTTCGGGGACGCAGCCCACTTCGCTCGATTGGTGGCGGATGTTCGGCGAAGACGCGCTGGGTGTCGTGCGGCGTTTGGGCGGCGACTACTATGCCAAGTGCGGGGAGGACTGGGCCAACGGCGATGCGACGATCCTCCGCAATCCGCTCGGCCACATCTACTTTGCCACGGCGGACTCCGCCGGCATCAACTGGCGGTACTGCGCAGACTTCGGCGAACTCCGCCATGCTTTGTTGGAGCGGATCTCGGGTTTGGTGATGGTGCGCAGGGGCTGGGTTAATCTGAGCGATGAGCACCTGGAGCAGTTGATCGCGGAGGCCGTCGAGGTCCCGATGGCTTCCCGTGCTATCGCCGGAGAGGACTTCGTGGTGTACGACACCGGAAGGGCAAGCGGCGAACAAATCGTCATCACGCCGGGTGAGTGGACAACGGTCAAACCTCGATTCCCGTTCTTCCACCGCGATGGCAATCAAGGACCATCGACACTGCCGTGGTCGGCGCACTTCAGAGTTAGGGAGTGCGATCAGGTCATCGGTTGTGATACCTACACCGATAACCTCGTGGTTTGGGCGGCGCTATCTGGCGCCTTGGATCCTTCGACGCAATCGCCCTGGCTGCTGTACCTCGGCGATAAGCGTCAATTGCGGAGTCAGCCGCTCATTTGGAGCAAGCAAATCCTCGACCCGTCAACGGCGCCGAACCACTGCCCGCTGAATTCCGAGGAGCTCACAGAGCAGCTTGATGGCCAACTGATCGCTGCCTTCGACAACGTCGATTCGTGGTCCACCGAAATGGTTGCAACGCTTCTCAAGGGCGTTCTCAACCCCGACGAACGGGATCGCCGCGACCGAGCCGTCCAACCGATTCTCGCCGGCGAGAGGCACGCAAATTATCCGAAGGACTTGCTGGAGCGCTGCCTGCCCATCCGGCTTCACCGAACCAACTTTCCCTGGCATGAAGCCGAATACTGCACGGAGTCGTCCTTCGAGGAGATCCGGGATGCCTTGATGGGATCGCTCTTCAACGTTTTGGCCTTCTCGATGCTCCATCGAGTACCCGTCATCGACACGAAGTTCCCAGAATCGCTCCACCCCTTCGTGAGCCACGGCAGGGCGGTTGCGGCAGCGATGGGCTTATGCGCCGACGACTTTGACGTGGCGCTACTTGATTCGCTAGGGGTGCGGGCGGCTCTCTCCAGCCCGCCCGAGGATTTCGTCGAGCCGGGGCTCGGCGGCTGATCGCCATCCGACCGCCCGCGGCCCCGTATGGCGGCCGCGGGCGGAGGTCGGGTTCCCCGTGTTTGTGCAAACCCGTTTCCCAAGTTGTCGCGACGGCGGAAGGCGTAACGCCTTCACTTCCAGGCCTTCGAGCCTGTGCAGCAGCCGCCCCGTGACTTTCTCCGCAGATGGTAGGGGCCGTTGCTGTGACGCCCACCAAGCCCGTTTCCAGTTTCACCACGCGCAAAAATGAAAGCATTATTCAACAACGATCAGCAGCCGAGTAACGGCCAGCAAGGGAGTGTCGGCCAGCAAGCGAGTAACGGCCAACCATCGAGTAACGGCCAATCATCCAGTAACGGCCAACTATCCAGTAACGGCCAACTATCGAGTAACGGCGACTCAGGCGGCATCTCCCCCGATCTACTCACGCTCGAAACAACAAAGGAGGCTGTCAGCGGCGTCACTCCCGGCGTTCCGGCGACAATAGCGCTGACGCCCCGCGTGCTGCGGTGCTTGGACAAACTGCGGGATCGGCTCAACGAGCCGGCGGCCATGCTGATGAACGGGTGTCCCACCCTGGTCCCTTTTCTGTCGGCTGACGGCGAAGTCTACATCGTCTCAGGGCGTGGCGACGAACTGATATGGGCTCCGATCGACTTCAACGAGGGGGTTCAACTCATCGTTGAGGATCTCCATCGTCGCGGCAAGCCGTGCGACGGCAAGACCGTCTCGCGTTTCACAAAGAAGCTGAAGCATGTGGCGCGGTTGGGCGAGCGGATCGTCCTGCATCGGCGATTCACGATCGAAGGAAACGTCATGGCTGGCGCTGGCGAACTAATCGTTGACATGCTTGAGGGACGCCAAGTCCGCATCACCCCGAGCGGGTGCCGCATTGAGCCCTACGACGAGGTGCGTTTCAAGAAGCACGTCACTTCCCAGCCGATCGATGGGATCGACGAGTGTGACGACTTGCTCAAGCTCGCGCAGGAGGCGTTCGATCTCGATCAACGACACGCGATCCTGCTCATCGCTCTGCTGGTGGCCGCCCAACTCCCCTGGGCGACCAAGCCGATCTTGATGCTCGTCGGTGACCCCGGCTCCGGCAAGACGACGATGGCGCGGATGCTGGTCGATACGATCGATCCTTCCTGCACTTCGGCGCTCACTCTGGAATCGAAGACCCTCACCCAGATCGCGTCCTCACGTGCCGTCGCCTCGTTCGACAACCTCGCCAATATTGGCCGCAAACTCGCCGACCAGCTCTGCCGCTGCGTCACGGGGGCGCAAGAAGAACGGCGCGGCCTGTTCACCGACCGGTCGCCGGTGTTGTTCGAAATGAAGCTGTGGTTGATCCTCAACGCCACCGAGCTGCCTTCGCACCGTCCTGACCTCCTCGACCGCATGGTGATTCTCGAGCGTCAGCGGCGGGAGGATTTTATGCCCACCAGTAATCTTGAGCAGCGACAGCGCGAGCAGGTCCGTCAGCTTCGTGGAGGGCTTTACGCTCTCCTCAGCGAAGTCCTGAAAAGGCTCCCCACCGTGATGTCCTCTAGCAGCGATCGCATGGCGGATTTCGATCAGCTCGGTCGAGTCGTGGCGCTGTCGCTGGGGTTAGCGGAGGAGGATTTCTCCTCGGCTTTCCGCGCTAACCGCAGGCTGGGGCATAGCGCGCTTTACGAAACCGCGCCGTGGCTCGAAATGATCGTCGAGATCGCGAGCGCTCATCAGGGTCCCGAGTTTGCCCGGGAATACACGGCGACGGAATTGCTCGCGCATCTCCGAATGGTCGGGTCAACATCGACCAAGATCGTCGCGGACAGCTTGCCACCTAGCCCCAGTACGCTCTCTCGCGAGCTAGGCAGGCTGGAGTCCGCCCTCAACGACGCGGGGGTTGGCGTCGCGTTCGGTCGGTGCAGCGCCAAGCGATCCGTCAAGGTTTTCATGCTGCCATCTCAGGCCTGATGTCTTTTTCCACCTACCAAGGAGCTTCCCTGCGATGTCCGTTTCAACTCCTTCTTGTGGTCCCACCGCGGGCCAAATCGCTCGCTTCGTCCCGGCTAGCCTCGACGACATCTGCGGCAACTACCGGATCAAGAAAGCCCTTGCCGCGAGGCTGAACTGCGAGGGCAATCATCCGCCGCTGCTGATCTACGGCCCGACCTACACCGGTAAATCGGCCGCCCTGCGCTGGTTTGGCAGAATGGTGTGCTGCACGGCGCCGAATCTTGCGGAGAAGAGGCACTGCGGCCGGTGCGTCAACTGCGAACATCTCGCGGCGCTGTATGAGCAGCACCTTGACGATCACCCGCTCTACCGCAACGGGGTGAAGTGGGTTCCGTACGATTGTGGATCCGCGAAGCCGCTCCAGCATTCTTTCTTCTATTGGGACAAGGAAGGTCCGGATGACGTGCGGATTTACTGGCTCGATGAAGCGCATCGGATCGGTCAAGAGTTGATGGGGAAGATCCTCAACAACCTGCAGGAAGACCCCCACTCGATCTATGTCTTGACAACCATTAACCCGAAGAAGATCCCCATCAATCTGTACGCGAGGCTTGGTGAGCAGATTGAAACGGAGCCGCCAACCGTCGACGAGCTTGCGGATTGGCTGCGTCAGAAGTGCAGGGAGTGGCGGATCGAGGTCGAGGCCGACAAGGTCCTGCCCTTGCTCGCGCAGGCTAGCCGTCGGAACGTGGCCGGCTGTCTCCGTGTGATGGCTCAGGCTGCGGGACAACCCGACCGACGGATCACGATCCGGCTCATCCAAGATCAGCAAGAGTTCATCGACCATCAGATGACCGGGGGAGTCGGTCCGCGTTGATCTGGACCGCGCGGCTCAGCTGTCTCGCGCTAGAGAGAGCAACGCGGCGCCGACGGTATAGGAATTCGCAGGCGGACGTTTTCCGCCTGCGGATTCCTAACGTGACTCGCCGTTGAGCCGCGGTCGTTCGAGACGGAGCATCGAGCGGAACCCCATCATGAAGAAGCGAAGACTACAGAAAACAAAGTAAGAAAAGGAAAGACGAGACAAGTAACAAAAGCAATGAATCCAGACTAAGAACGTCCAACAGAAAACCCTCTAAAGACAAAGACTTAACCGTATTAAGGTGACCCGGGAACGGATTCTCCCTAACACTCGAAACCCTTCCCAACGGATTGTGGCGAGGGCGGCGGAACGAAAGTGCCGCCGCCCTTTTGATGATTATCTCTCCCCTCCCCTACCCAACACCATGTTTCTCCTTCAACCCGTGCTCGCGTCGCCGCCCGGACCGCCGCCAAGAGTGCGTCGCAGCTCCGTTCTCTTCGACTACGAAGAACCGCTTCCTGCCTTTGCAGAGCGTTGCCACGCCGCTTGGGAGGAATATCGCAACGAGGCCGTCTACGTCGGGCCACGATGCCTCGTCGTTTGCGACTTGCCGACGGTCGCCTTCTGGCGGGCCGTCTACGCGCAGTACGGGGCCTGGGCCTACGAGGCGCGTCACCACATCGGTCGCCGGGCCCTGGACTCGCCTCGGCAGTGGTACGACCCACAGAATCCCGGCGCCGGCAGGTCGCACCTGAAGGATCACCGCGAGGCCTGTCTCACCGGTCGCATCTACCTGCGTGGCCGGCCGGTGCCCTATCACGCGTGGCCCACCCGCAGCGAAGTGGGCTATCGGCCCCGCCGCCCACGCAAGAAGAACCGCCGGCCAGCGCTCACTACCTGATCCATCAACGGAGTGGACGAGCGAGGGATTGATCGCAGCGAGGGGTACATAAGGCGTTGTCCTGTTTCCTTCGGAATACGACCATGTCCCACGATCTCGCGACCACCAACGGCCGTACGGCCATGGCTTATTGGGGAATCCCTCCTTGGCACGGATTGGGGCGGCGATTGGCCGCACCGGCCACCGCCAAAGAAGCGATCATTGCGAGCGGACTCGATTACGCCGTCGACCTGCGTCCCCTGATGACGGAAGACGGACTGCCGGTCGCCAAGCGACGAGCCGTGGTCCGTCGAGACACGGAAACGGTCTTGGGCACAGTCGGCTCCGGGTACACGCCGATCCAAAACGTCGATGCGTTCGACTTCCTGGATGAAGTCGCCGGCGAGGGCCACGTCCGATTCCACACCGCCGGGGCCCTCGGCCAAGGCGAGCGGGTGTGGATGCTGGCCAAGTTGCCCGGCAACCTGCGCGTCCACGGCACCGACGACATCAGCAAGAAGTTCCTGCTCCTGTCGAACAGTCACGACGGCTCATCGAGCCTGCGTGTGCTCTTCACGCCGATCCGAGTCGTGTGCCAAAACACGCTGGCGTTCGCCCACCGTCAGGGCCGCGGACAAGGGATATCGATCGTCCACCGCGGTGACGTTCGTAGCCGGGTGGAGGAGGCCCGTCGTCTCCTGGGCTTGGCCGACCGCACCTTCGATCGCTACGGCGAGCAGATCAATGTCCTGGCCAAGCGACAGCTCACGGTCGCTGAAGTCGAAGACTTCTTCCTCAGCCTGTACCCCGAGGGCGCCGACGAGAAACGGGGTCGGTCGCGGGCCATCCGTGAGCGACTCTTGAACCTCTACGAGTCCGGCCTCGGCCAAGACCTGCCCGGCATCCGCCACACGGCGTGGGCCGCCGTCAACGCCGCCACCGAGTACGTCGATCACCACCGCACCACCCGGGGTCAAGACGCACGCACGCGAGTCGATCGTCGCCTCGCCTCGGCGTGGTTCGGCTCGGGGGCCCAGGTCAAGCTCCGGGCTTGGGAGCAGGCCCTCGCCCTCGCCACCTAACCGGGTGCGTCACACGTTCGGGCAAGCTCGACGAACCGACACACGCCGTTAGCGAGCCGCATCTGATCCGGCGTTTTGCACTCCGCTTCCAGGAGGGCCGGGCACGCCACGAGAATGGCGAGCGCTTGGGCCCGGCTGGTGGCGACGTTCATCCGGTTGGGGCTGTAGAGGAACTCCATTCCACGGGGCGCATCGGAAGCCGAAGACGTTGTCATCGAATAAATGACAATCGGCGCCTGTTGGCCCTGGAACTTATCGACGGTCCCGACCCGTGCCCCAGTTGGCAAAGCGGCTTCCAGCCGATTCACCTGACGGTTGTAAGGCGCCACGACAAGCACGTCTTCGATCGTCAGCGGGCGTGGTCGATCCCCCTTGGCGGGTCTCCAGGAGTGCTGGCCATCGAGCAGGGAAGCAACAATCGCGGTGACCGCGGTGACTTCCTCCAACGATTCATTCTGATTGCCCGTATGCTCGACCGGAACAAACACGAGTCCGGCGCCGGCATACGGCAGATCACCCACGATCTCCTGCCCTTCAAGACCGGCGCGACTGTTGAGCTTCCCCTCGTAGTAAAGCTCGGAGGTGAACGCACAGATCGTCGGATGCAGTCGCCTTGTCTCCGAAAGCAACAGCCCACGGTCGGCGGGGACGGTCGCATGGTCACCAATGAGATGTTTCAGCGCCGAAGCGTCAGCCCCCTCGGGGTGCGACCCGCGTTGCGGCTGGTCGAGCTGCTGCGGGTCACCCACCAGGACAAGATTCGTAGCCGCTCGTGCCGCGGCGAGCGTCATCGCCAGAGAAGCCTGACCGGCCTCGTCCACGAAAAGCACATCGAGCGACTTTTCAAAGTTGGGCCTCGACCACAGCCACGCCGTGCCGCCCACGACCTCTCCCTGGTTGAGCGCCTTCGCGACGGCGTCCCCATCGCGGAGCTTGCGAACTCCCAGAGGGGGGTCGTAGTTACCACTCTTCAGATGACTAACCCGTACGCTCCCTTCCGAAAGCTCAGCTACTTTCGCCAACACGCCGAGGATCACCTGATGACCGACGGCCGTCACGCCGATCCGTTTGCCGGCGCGGGAGAGTTGGATGATCGCGTCGGCGATGGTATGGGTCTTGCCGACACCGGGCGGCCCTTGGACGGCGAGGACTCCGTCCCGAAGGTCGGTCACAAGATCGCTGACGGCCGCGCCGTCGAGTGCTCGCTCAAGCGGCAACTGCAAGCTGCTGAGCCGCGGGGCGTCGCCGCGAAGCAGATCGTAGCGACAATCCGAGAACCCACCGGGCGTGTCGGCGACAAGCTTCCCGAAGTCCAAGAGCGATCCGCTCAAAGCGGCCGTATCAATGTACTTGAATCGGATCAACGACTCCGGCCGGACGCCGATCCCGTTCGTGGTTTTCTTGATGATGAGCTGCCCGCGCAGTCGGTCGATCTCATAGCAGGCGCCGACCTTATCGCCCCCGACAGCATGAAGTTCGTCGCCCGCTTCGATCGCGCACTCCTGCAGCTCGAACTGGAAGGTTTGCAGCTTCGGATCGGTTGACGCCGCTCCGACATACGTCAGCCCCTGCAGGGCGTCTTGGTGCTGCCGCAAGGCTTCGGGCTCAAGTTCCTGCAGGAAGAAATAGTCCCACCACGCACACTTGGCTTCGCGGCGGTAGTACGGCAGCAGATTGGCCAACAGTCGATGGGGATGCCTGCCGTCTTGAGCCTCTTCCACCGGCAGACCGGCGAGCAGCTTTGCGGCCACCTGCTCCATCTCCTCCAGATGCGCCTGCAATCCGTCGGAAGCGTCGCCGCTAGGTTCTTCCGGTCGATCGATCGTCTCCCCCGCCGTGATCTGCTGCGCTCGAATCCCTTCGAGCCAGTCGCGGAGATAGCGTGTCGAGAAGCAGTCGTCCCGGTTGTACGCCTCGATCGTCTGGAGGTCGTCGGGGTCGATCCGATCGCGTTGGCCTAGCGCCGACGCCGCCTCGACCCTCGCTAAGGCCCGACTCGCTTCGCGCAGATCGGTCGTCCGCTGGAAGCCATAGAACTCCTCGAGGTCCTTGATCGAGTACTGTTCAACGCTCGCGCGGAGGCTCTGTTTGACCACCGCGTGCAAGTCGATCAAGCGATTCGACCGGAGCAGTCGATCCAGTTCGTCTTCCCGGGTTGCGTACTTCGTTGACAGCCGTTTGAGGGCGGTCTCTTCGTAAGGTGCGTAGTGGTAGATGTGCATGCCGGGGTGGTCGGCCCGCCGAGACATGACACGATCCATGAACGCCTCGAAGACGTTCTTCTCGGCTTGGGGCTCCAGGGCCCACTCACTCACCATCGTTGCGCCCTGCTCGCCATCCGCCAACGCGTACCCGAACAAGTACTCCGCACCCCCGCCGGGCGAGAGACGCTCCCCTTCCAAGTCGAAAAACAAGTCGCCCGGGTCGGGCGCGGGGAGTCGCGAGAAACCTTCCCCCGGTCGGATCGGCAATAACTCATGCTCGGGGTTGCCGCTCCGCCGGCCACGGAGCTGGATCTGGGCCTGCTGCTGAGCGGTAAGCAACGACGCGAGCGAGCCGCGGCTCGGCGCGACGCTCGCCAGGCCGGTGTCTTCGGCGAACGCCTCCAGGGTGGTGAGCGATCGCTGGTTCAGCTCGACGATCTGAAGCTTACTGACGCCAGCGACGAGGCTCAGATGGTCGTCGTCTCGAAGCCGCTGGCGGCATTCGCCGTACCACGAGCAGATATCGCAGTGCGCCACCGGCTGCGGATAAGTCGGCTCTTCCTCCACCACCGACTGGACCATTCGCTGCCGGACCCAGCGGAAGAAAGCCCAGTACTGGGAGAGTGGATGCTGCTCCGTCTCAAAAGGATCGCCGGGCTTAACGACGTAGGCGGTCGTCGGTTCGACCCCTTGGAGATCGCGCAACAGGTCCGAGTAGAGACAGAGCTGGAGCAGCGTCCCCCCTCGCGTCTGCGCCGAGAGCTTGGTGTCCGCGACTTCGTACGACCAGTCGCCCAACTCGCTTGGTCTCTCCACCCTCAGAAGCAGGTCGGCCCTCCCCCAGAATTCTGCTCTGCCAAGCTCGGCCTGGACGATGACGTCGGCGCCGGACCGCATCGCGTCGCGGGCGTCACTCACCGTTGATCGCTTGCCGTCGGCGGTCAGGTCGACAACCGACTTCCCTTGCTCGCGCAGATGCTCCACATAACGCGTCTCGTGCTCTTGGCCGAGTTGGCGGAGTGTGTCGAGGCGTTCGTCCGTTCGGAAGGGGCGACTCCGCTCCCCCTTGGCGACGCGACACTCCAACTGGGTGAGGTGGCGGCAACCGAGGTAGTTCGCCAGATCGGTCGCCGAAAAGACGAGTTGGGATTCCCGGAGATGCATGCAGATCGAACGGCCCAAGGTGGGAAGAGACAAAGCGCGAGGCGCCGAAGGCCGGGCCTCGTCACGGCGCCGGCCAGAACGGGCGATCCGTTAAGAGCCGGATGATAGTCCCCCTACCCTTGGTAGTCACCCGAACGAAAAAAATGCCGATCTCTCTCCCGGGCTTGTCTGGCGTCTCGGCCTATGCCGTCGCGTCGGTGTCCGCCGATCGCCTCGTTGCCGCCGGTGCTGCGCTCGTCGCCACGCCCAACCATCCGACCGAGTACGTCGAGACCTACGAAAGCACCTCCCTCGACCGGGCGTCGATCCTTGCCGGAACCCTCGCACTACGAAAGTCTCCGCCGGGCCAGTCAGTGACGCTCCACGTGACCTGTCGGCGTGTCTGCGACGCCGTCACCAGCGGAGCGCTCTGGCGATGGCGTGACGAAGACTGGAAAGCACGGGTCGGCAAGAAGCCGGTCAAAGACAACGACCTCTGGCGACAACTCCTAGAGGAAATGACCCAGCGCGACGTGCAGGTCCGCCTCGGGAACCTCCAGGAGGACGCCTGTCTGGCGCGCTGCTTCCGAGCCGCCGAGGAATCGCTGCAATCCCATGTGACAGAGAACGGCACGTTCCTCGGATCGTTAAGACCCGAATCGAAACCCTCCCCGGCAGACGACATCGATCGCCTTCGTGAGCCTGCCGCCAAGGCGTCGCAGATGCTGAGCGTCCTACGACAATCCTGGCGACTTGAATCGGATATCGATGGACGCCTACGACTTCATCGGAAGCCGCCATCCCTCATGCTGGCCCCAAGCACGACGGGATCCGCCGACCTTGGTTGCTCGTGATAGAATCGGGCGTCTGTCTCACCGGCGCCGAACGTCCCCACCATGCCCCTCTTCGAAATCACCAAGGACGCTTTCCATCCGCTCCCGCCCACGACGTTTGCGGAGGCCGGCTTACGGGAACGCGACGACCTGCAGCGACTGCTCCGCGACCACATCGATCACATCGCCCCTGGCACGCTGGTCCTCAGCGAAGAGTTCGGCGAGTGGGATCAGTCGCAGCGGCGCATCGATCTGCTCCTGCTCGACGCCGACGCCAATCTGGTGGTGTGCGAGCTGAAACGGACCCTCGACGGCGGCGCGATGGAACTTCAGGCGCTGCGCTACGCCGCGATGGTGTCGACGATGACGTTCGACCAGGCGGTCAACATCCATCAGCGCTACCTCGACAAGCGCGCGATCCCCGGCGAGGCCCGCAGTCGAATCCTCAGCTTCCTGCAGTGGGACCTCCCCTACGAGGACGATTTCGCGCAGGACGTGCGGATCGTGCTCGCGTCGGCCGACTTCTCGAAAGAACTCACCACCGCCGTGCTCTGGCTCAACGACCGGGGTCTCGAAATCCGCTGCGTGCGGCTCCAGCCCTACGCCGATGGCGAGCGTGTGCTCGTGGATGTCCAGCAAGTCATTCCCCTTCCCGAAGCCGAAGAGTTCCGCGTGCGGGTCCGCGAGAAGGCGGTTCGTTCCCGCGCCACCGGTGGACAAGTCTGGGATGCGATCCGGCTGTTGAGCGCCATCGAAGAAGCTCATGGCGTCGACGGGGCCCAGGTCGCTCAAAAGCTCATCGAGTGGGGCGCCCAGAACCTCGACGACTTCTGGTGGGGGTCGGGCGCCAAGAATGGCAAGTGTGTCGGCCGGATGTTCCGTGGCGATCGCAAGTACCTCCTCTACCGCGTCACACTGCAACGCGGCGTCGTGATCCCGTTCCAAGACTTGGCGAAGCATCCCCCCTTCGACAATTTCTCTCGGCGGCGAGACATTGCCGACCGGATCTCGGCGATCACGCAAGTCCCGATCTCCGATCGCGAACTGGAAGGACTCCCCGCGACGCCCTACGAGGCGCTGACCGACGCCGCCAAGTTGGAGGCGTATCTGAGGGTGCTGCAAGACCTCGTCGGCGCCATCGAAGTGACCTGCGCCGAGTGAGATGTCCGTCGGAAAGGCCAATCTCGAAGCCCCTGTAAGGCCTTCTAAGGCTCCCGCCTTTCCTGCTCGACCAAAATTTCGCCAAACGCTTGGAGGGCTCTCCTTGCCTCTCTCTCAGGCGGGATCAGGACCTCCGAGAGTTTTGAGCTTTCGATTCACGCAGAGAGAGATAGTCGGGCGCAGGCGGTAGAGGAAGTAAGCAACTTCCTTCCTCTCACCGAAAAGCATCCATGCTCCTCCCGGCAGATCACCCGGACCTCAAAAGTGAACTTGTCCTGCACGTGTTTGGCTCGGCGACACCCAACCCGGGGCCGGGCGGGTGGGCCGCCGTATGGCGATCGGCAACGGGCGTTGGCCACTGCGCCGGCGCCGTCGAACAGGCGACGAACGTTTACTTGACGATGAAGGCGATCGTGGAAGGCCTCTCGCGTTCTCCCCACGGCCTTTCCGTCGCCGTCTGCACCGACTCGGAGTTTCTGGTCAAGGCGATGCAGTCGGGCGACGCCGAAACGTGGCGAGAAAACAGCTGGCGCCGGCTGTCGGGGCGTGGCGAAGTCAAGAACGCCCCGATGTGGGCGAGGATGTTAGACGCGGCCGAAGCGAAGCAGGCCCGGGTGGCCTGGGTCCACGGCCATCTGCCAGGCGAGGACTGGGAGGAGGCGCGTCAGATCGCGAAGCAGCACGCCCGTGCCGCCTGGCAATGACGCAGAGAACAACCGCCGGCGCCTCCAACTGCGCATGTGGAGACGGCCGTCGACGAACAGAACAAAGAATGCGTCAAATCAGCGAGAGCAGGACGGGAGAAGCCAGCGAGTTTTAGCAAGAGGAACGCGGCGCAACCGGCCATCGTCTTGGTCTCAGGATCGGCGTTACGGCCGATCGGGTGGGAAGATGTCGCTTAGCAGCGTCGTGGTTGCTCAGCGGCCAAGCTGCGCTCTAATGTAGGGACTTATCTCTGCATCCATGGGGAGCAGTCGAGCCCCGTTATCTGGTAGCGATTTATCGACGCCTTCGCGGTTCCTTACGTCTCTTGGTTCTGTTATCGGCCTACAGCGGAGACGGGCTCCCAATCGACAACAACCGGCCAGTCGCGAGCGTCGCCGGTCAAAAGCAGCCCGCGTGAGGGGGATTCACTCGCGATGCCAGGCATCTCCAAACCGACGGCGAAACTCTTCGACGACTTGATTGTCTTCGAAGCGGGTGAACCCCTCTCTTTCCATATCGTCTGCAAACGGGAGGCTCCGCTCGGTGCCGCTAATTGCGGACCAGAAATACAGCACCATACCCGCGGAATCTCGCTGGTTCATTCGCATGATTGTGCTTCGGACTCCCTGCTTCAGTCGGTTCGACGCGACAGGCGACTCCAGAACCGGGTCAAAGACATGCTCGTGCAAGAACGCCATAATTTCCTGTTTCTTGTCGTCATCCGTCATGGGCTAAGTCTCCTGATCGTAATTCGGTTCCGTTGTCGGCTACCCGCTGAGACGGGCTTCCAACCGACAACCTCCTTCGACCCTTCGGCGCCGGTTTCGTGCAAGCGGTGAAGCTGGTGAACGACTTCCTCGATTGTTAAGCAGCGGCTAGAGACAACGCAATAGTGAGATTCTTCTTGGGATCGAAACGTAGGGCTCGACGGCTACGATGCAATTCTGCTGAGGTCGCTTGGCAAGGAAAGGAGAGACTTGATGGAGGCGCCTGAACACTCTCCCATTGCCGTGCATTATTCGACCTTGGGATGGGCGAACGCCATTGGCGCCTGAAAGCGAGTGCGTGCGACTGGGCCGAGCGTCGCCAAAAGCTTCTCGACGAGGACGCCGATCAATTCGGGGCCGATCACGCCCCGGCTGTAGCGGCGCAGGGAAGCAGGCTACAGCCTATTGAGTGAACACCGCTTGCGGTCGTTATTCTGAGATTCCCCTACAACGTTGCCCGTTTGACCGTCATCTATTTCTGGCGACGAGGGCCATTGAGTTTCGGCCAAAGAAGGCCGGAGGGGCACCGCTCACGGCGCTACCAAGAATCGACCCGTTCGCCCAGCAGACGAGTCGCCCGGTCGATGGCGTAGTCGTACCCGTTGCGCTTCAGCGGGGTGCGGTTGAGCTTGTGGTGTATCGCCGGCAGGTCGAGGCTCGCGACCCCGCCGTGGCGTGGCAGCAGGAACTGCGTCTCCTTCACCAGCTCGTTGACCGTGCCGACCTTGCTCCGGTCGGCGGTCGCGGCGTAGGCGACCTCGCGGCAATCATTAATCGCGGGCGTCGCCTGGTTGGGCTGGAAGCCCTCGTCGAGCAGCAGGCGGAAGAAGCCGTCCCGAAATACCTCGTCGAGCCGGCGGATGCGCTCGCGATTCAGACCGGTCGCCAGAAAGCAAAGCAGCGTTCGATCACTGACAAACAGCACGCACTTCTTCCGCTCCTCGAAGAACAAGTGGGCGTACCAGTCGCCCAGCAGCGACTCTGGAGAATCGCCGTGCAGGTCAGACGGTCGCAGGCCCATCTCTTTGCGGAGCTTGGCGGTGCAGCGGAGGAGGATCATCGGCCGGGCGACTCCACCTCTTCTAGCGCTTCGTGGGTGAACATCCAGCGGACGATCTCCATCACCTTTGAGGAGAATCGGATTGTCGCCGATCGGGCGTGGTGCGGCTATTGGCTATCCCTGGGCGCTCGTAAGTACTGTCCTCATCCGATTCCTGCCGGCGGCTCACTCGGCACAGCTGCGAGCTGCACAATTCGGGCGCCATCAGGGGCTCGCCGGGCAATGCACTTTTCGGCTGCCGATCACAAGGGCAGCGTGCTCCCACACTCGGACGGGTACTCATTGGGTCCAATCCACTACTCGGGAGACCCACCCCATGCTCCGCGTCAATGTCGGCCTCAGCCGCAAGCTCACCCACGACTACAACTCCACCGGCTACGCGATCAACGTCGAGGGCGAACTGAGCGGCGCTATCGACGACCCTCACGCCCTCCTCGAGAAAATCCGCGAGTACTACGACCTCGCGGACGAAGCGCTCCGTGATCAGATCGAGCGCTGCCAGTCGGACGCGGCGCTGGCCGCTCACGACGCCCCTCCTGCGTCGCCCCGCCCGGCCGCTCGCTCCAAGCCGGTCAACCGGATCGCTAGCGCCGCCCCCGCCGAAGCCGCCGCTCCGAATGCGGCCAGCGTAGAGCAAGCGACCAACAAGCAGGTCCAGTTCCTGCTCTCCATCGGCAAGCGGATCGGCCTCTCGACGCCGCAGCTGGAGAGCCGCGTCGCCGAGATCCTCGGTCGATCGGTCGGGATCTACGACCTCACCAAACGTGACGCCGGTTTGGTGCTGGACCGGTTGACGGCCGAGGCGCCCGCTCGCTCCTAGCGAGCGGCTCTCCGGTCCGCTTATCCATCTCGCAAGGAGGCCCCGATGGCCAGCCGTCCCCACGTCTCGTTCTCAGCGATCAGCCAGTACCAGCGCTGCCCGCTGCAGTACTACTTCCAACGGGTCCTCAAGCTCCCGATCGACACCGTCGCTAGCGGACTGGTGCTCGGCGGGGCGGTCCACGCCGCCCTCGCCGAGCATCACCGCCAGCTCCACCGCCGAGAGTTCTCGGCCGAGTACGATCTCGACCTGGAAGAAGTCCGCTGGGCTTTTCTGGACGAGTTCGAACGACGAGAAAACGAAGCGATCGTCCTCTACGGGGCCCGAGAGAATCGGGATGGCCTCATCGAACAAGGGATGGCGCTGGTAGACGCCTACCTCAAGACCGACCCTCCCAGCAACATCCGGCAGATCGAGCAGCAGGTGCTCGTGCCGCTGGTGAACTCGTCGGGCGACTACCTCGAAAAGCCCCTCGCCGCGGTCGCCGATCTGGTCTACGGCGAAGACGGTCACATCACCATCCGCGAACTCAAGACCTCCAAGCGAGCTTATAGCCAATCGGAAGTCGATGCGGCGCTCCAGGCGACCTGCTACGCCAACGCGATCCACCAGACAACGGGCCAATGGCCCACGATCGAGTATGGGGTGCTGACCAAGACGAAAACGCCGCGGGTCCAGCTCCTCACCACGTGCCGAGGCGGGAGTGATGTGGGCCGGCTCGGTGACCTCGTCGAGTCGATCGAGCGGGCGGTCCAAGCAGGAATCTTCTACCCGATCGAGTCGCCGCTCAACTGTTCGAGTTGCCCCTACCGGGCCGAGTGCCTGGAGTGGCGGCCGACAAACAACGCAGCGAGGGAACTGGTTCAGTTGTCCCATGAGCTCAACGGCCACAAGGAGGTCGCCACGTGCTAGCCGAACTTCGCGGCAAAGGGGGCGACGTCTGTCGCCAAGCCAAGGCCGGAGAAATCCGCTGCCCCTTGATCGTGCGTCCTACCTCCGAGGACGTTGTCACCGGGGAGATATTTGGGGTGCTCGAAGCGCTCAATCCCCGCTGGTGGATCAGTGACCTCTTGAACGCGGCGCTTGGCGAAGAGCGCTTCCGTCGCCAGATCTACCGCCAGCTCGAGATCCGCCTCTGGGACCGGCAACCGGCGTTCCCGCGTTATCTGGTCCCTTGGTCCGAGGGGCAGACCGAGGTGGACGCGGTGATTACGTGGGAGAACCCACCGACGACCGTGTTCGTGGAGATGAAGCTTCACAGCTCGCTGGGCGCCAAGGTCTCTCACCACAACGGCTCGAATGGGTTCCCCTCCGATCAGCTCATCCGCAACGCCCGCGTTGGGCTGTGGCGGTGTGGCTGGTACGACGAAGAACGGCTGTTCGACGATCGGCGGGATTTTGTGCTGGTGCTGATCGGTCGCAAGCGAGGGGAACGCCTCGTCGATTCGTACCGCGATCCGGCAACGCTTCTCGATCAGCTACCGAACGACCAACGAATCCCCGTCCTCCCAAGGCTCCCGTTCATTGGTGAGCTGGGGTACGCCGACGTCGCCCGTGTCCTTGCCGCCAACAAACGCCATTACAACCGCGCCGAGCGAGTGCTCGTCGCTCGCCTCGAGGAGTATCTCGCCCACAAGGGTCGGCCACGAGCGCCGTAAATTGGTGCTACTTCGTCAGCTTGACCAAGAGCGGCCGGTGATCGCTGGTGCGGTTGTCGTCCGGGAAATCCCCCGGCCGAACGATCACCTCCGATGTCACCCTCCAATCGGCGGGAAGCGACGCGTAGTAGGCGAAGTCCAAACAGCTGTCGGGGTAATCATCGACGCCGTCGCGAGTCCGGTCCGACCAATTGGTGTCGACGAGTTCCGAAGGCCGCGCCCACTTCCAGATGCCCGCGTCTTTGAAGCGTTCCCACGATTGGTTACCTTTCTCGGTCCCGAACTCGAAGTCGAAGTTGAAGTCCCCCACAGCGATCGCCGGCGCCTGCACTTCTGTCGCCCAGGCCGATAACCCAAGGGCCTGACTGGCCCGCAGGTCTTCGTTGCCACGCGCCAGGTGCACGGTCACCACGAAAAACGTCTCGCCCGTCGCTCGGTCTCGGAACCGGCACGCCAGCGGTGAACGGTGTCGCCAGTCGTTCAGCCGCTGCTCCCCGCTTGCGTAGAGTTCGCGGGTTTCCAACAGCGTCAGCCGCGAGTCGTCAAAGACGAAGAGCAGCCGGTCTCCCTGCCCCGTCCAGCTCCCCACGAACCGGTAGGACGGGCCGTGGGAGTCGCGGATCGCGTTGCCGTAACGACCGATGTCGCGCGCGTTGACCTCTTGCAGGACGTAGACCGCCGCCCGCGGCAGCTCCGCGAGTTGCTCAGCGATTACGGCGGGATCGGCGCCGCCGCTTTCGACGTTCCAGCTGAGGAGAGTCAGAGGCTCTCCAGCGCACGCGGCCGTCGCCACGAACAGCAGTCCAAGTACCAGGGACTTCATCGCTCGGTTCTCTCCAAAGGGGGTGGCCCCAAGATAACCCGAGCCGGGGCAATCTCCCAATCAGGCCCGGGCCGTCCTTCCGCTGGGCCGTCACGACAGCCATCGAGTTCGCGGCTGACCCACGTCTGTCAGCCGATGGGGGTATTGGTAGCGGTTCACATTCCCTCCGCTCCACGAACTCGTATGCGACACCGCGTCCACTGCCCGGGCTGTCAGAAGGCGTACTGGTTTCCCGAGAACGCTACGGGCAAGTACGGCCTTTGCGGGGTCTGTGGCGAGCGGGTCACGGGCGACATTTCGCCTGCGAGTTACTCTCGTGACGCCGAGAGTAAAGAAAGCTGGGCCGTGAACCGAACGCTGACCAGCGATCAAGTAGCTGAACTGCTTCCGCCGACTAGCAGCGAGAACCGCTGCCACATGATCCAGCTCCCGATCGAGGAGAGCTCTCCGCCGATGCCGGTGTATCGACGGCAGCCTCGAAAACCACGCCGCGATCGCGGCCGCACCAAGAAAATCTTACGGCGCGTGCTCCGAGGGCTCGATGTGCTGGGGACGCTCTTTCTCTACCTCAGCTACGCCGTCTTAATCTTCCTCGGCTTCGGTTTCTTGGCGGCGCTACTGATGTTGGCGCAGCAGATGATTCAAAACGATCATCGGCGCAATGACGACTTCCATTTCTAGGAGCGTCAGTGATGACGAGGCCCCACGTCGCTGGCGCCACGCGTCTTGTCGGGACCTGAACTTGACACGTCGTTCGAACTCTTTGGGGCGGTGTCAGGACTTGCTGAACCAAGGCCGAGATCGCCTTCTTGAGGACGTCTCAAGGAGAACCTTGCGAAGATCGATCCCTCTCGCCTTGGTGATCGGCAGCGACTCGCCACGGCTCGTCTACGAGCCGGTCGCCGACAGTGACCCGCTCCGCAGGCGCCTCGCCGATCGCGGGCTAGAGTCGTTTTGCTCCCATCTCAAGGGTCGCGCACGCCGACTCGCGACGGCGTAAGCTCCGGCGCTACTGAAAGCGTTGGAAGAACGAACCCCTATCATTCGGCTGAGCGGTTTCCACCTAGTCATTTGCCGCTTCGGAGTCTACGTTCTTGCCCATCTCGACTTCGTCAAGTTTGCCGTTTCGATGATCCTTCTCAAGCGGCGGGAAGCGGCCTCTCGTTGCGCGACCAGTCGGACAGGGGCCGCGTGGGCGGATCGTAGCCGTCGCGTTTCCATCTCTCGATGATGGTTTGTCTAACCAAGCCGACGCGACGGCCGCAAGCAGATACGCACGGCAAGCGATATCTGCCGCTTCGAAGGTCCTGATCGGGGACTTCCATGAGCCTGGCCAAAAACTCAGCAAGGCGGACGCGTCGGCTGCCATCGTGTACTGCGAATCCCTAGCCGACCGGTCACCGCCTCGTACTTCAGATCGGTCTTTGGTAAGGTTTTGGGACGTTGAGCCTGCAAGTCTCAAGAGCGTCCCTCAATGGACAATCTCCAGCACTACATGACGATAAAGGCCGCGGCGACATTTCTCGGCGTCACTCCCAATACGCTCAGAAACTGGGGTGACAGCGGGAAGGTTGTCGAACACCGACACCCCGTCAACAACTACCGCCTTTATCGGCAACACGACCTCGAGAATCTCTTGGTGGCCATAGAGAAGTCAGCCTTGGGCAAGCGCAATCCCAAGTAACCCCGACTTGAGCCAACGACGACGCAGATGGATCACGTAGCAACACCAGTACTGCCGTCCGTCATTGATTCCCTGCTAACCGCGCAGCTTGCAATCGCCTGGGCGGGTGAAAGCGGGGAATCCCCTCGGCTTGGCTGGTGGCGTACGGATCTCAAGAGTGAGTTCGGTGGAGAAGACTTTCTCGGTCGACTGCTGCCACATACTTGGCAGTGGGCGGTGTTTCAAGCAATGCGTGAAGCCGCGCGTCGGTGCGATGCCCAGATCCGAGAACAGGATCACGACGCGGACCGCATTGTCTCGCTTTACTGCCTCGGATTCGAAATTGACGAGCGGATCGACGAACGCTTGGCAGATCTCAAGCGCGCTGGGAAGCCGCCACTCGAGTCGTTGCCGGGACTAAGAGAGGTAGTCACCGAAACATGGAATCAAGACGCCTTCTCCGAGTGGATTGAGGGGCATGGGGCAGTGGAATCAACCAAGGCGCCCTCTGGACGTCGGCTGAAGGGCAAACCGCCCGAGTCGCTTGAACTAACGGTCGACCATCTTGTGGCGGGTTTTCTGCCGCTATCCGAGAGTTACCCTCTACCTCACTACCGGAGGTCGACGTAATGGGTACGCCTTCAGAAGTCGCCGAATACCACACACGCATCTTGCGCTGCTCGCTTGAGGTAGAACACAGCCGAGCCTACTGGAGTCACGCCCAGGACGCGGCCTCCTCGGATACCGCGAACGCGGCGTTCAACCAGTACTGGTTCGGCGCTCGGAGTCTACCGCGAGTAGAACTCTTGCTGGCTGTCTTCCGCGAGCGGTTCGATGCCTTTCCCCCTGCTCTGTCAGCACTACACCGGTGGGATGCGATGGACTCGGCAGACCGCCGCGTGATCTGCCACTGGCACATGCAACTCGCCGATCGGATCTACCGGGAATTCACCGGAGAGTGGCTCGTCGAGCGTATGGCGGGCGGCCGCGTGGAGGTGAATCGCGATCTCGTTGTACGGTGGATCGATCAAATGGCTCCCAAGAGGTGGGCCACTTCGACACGCATTCAGATTGCGCGCAAGCTCTTGTACTCAGCTGCCGAAGTCGAATTGGTCAAAGGGAGTCGAGACCCCCGTCAATTGCAGATCCCGCGCGTCAGCGATCATGCGTTGACTTACCTTCTTTATCTTCTTCGCGGAGTTCAATTCCAGGGATCTCTGATCGACAACCCTTACCTTGCCTCAGTCGGTATTTCGGGGAGCGATCTAGATCGTCGACTTCGTAAGCTGCCGGCTCTACGCTTTCGCAGGCAGGGCGACCTGATTGAGTTCGGCTGGCAGCACGAGAGTCTCCTGAGTTGGGCCGAGGAAGCGTTTCGGCCAGAAGCAAGCTTGTTGAGGGGGACGGCATGACGAAGGACCTCTTCCACCAGAGCCCGATGCAGCAGGCTGTGCAGGCGCTTCGAGCCAACCTCATTCAGGAGGAGGGGCCGCGAATCAGCACGATGCGAAATTATCGGTTCGCTATCGTTCAGTACGATCCCAAGGAAGAATTCAAGCTTCGCCAAGAAATCAGAAAGCTTCAGGGCGAGCTCGTCGCCAACGGCTGGATGGTTCTTCCCATCAACCTGCAGGCCCTCCTACTCGACCGCATCCGTCAACAGGGGGATGAGTTCATTAGCCGGCTGATCGAGCGCGAGAAGAAGACGGCGAAGAAGTCGATCGAAAGGGGCTTGAACGATCTGCAAAGCAGACTTTCCCCGTTGATCGAGGGTCCCGATGGCATCGCAGCGGACTGCAGTCGGATTATCTGCGATTACGCGAAACAGAATCCGGACAAAGTCGAACGCACGCTGGCGATCATAGGCCGCGCCGGCGCACTTTACCCGTTTTTCCGTTCGTCAGCGTTACTACGACACCTCGACGGTCGCACTATGAATGTCCCGGTCGTTCTCCTTTATCCTGGCGAGCGGCGTGGGGAGAAAGGACTCTCCTTCATGGGAGTTCTTGAACCCGACAGCGACTACCGCCCACGAATCTACTGATGAGCAACGCCATGCTGATTCGCGACCTCTTCCGCCAGGATGTCACACGCGACATCCCTCCGGTCGTCTACTTCCACGAGCAGAGCCCGGAGAAACTACAGGACGAGGTCTCCGAGTACATCATCACGGGCGGCTGGAATAAGAATCACCCCAACTACGCTCGTGTTCCCGATGGGATCCACGAACAATACGTCAGGCTGCTTTCCGCCATTGCCAGTGAGCTCCAAAAGCATGGCGGACCGTCGCTGCCCAACGCTTGGATTTCGGGCTTCTACGGGTCTGGTAAGTCGAGCTTTGCGAAGCTGCTAGGCCTGGCGCTCGATGGGATGGAGTTGCCGGATGGCAAGTCGCTTGCGGAGGCGTTGCTCAGTCGCGACATGTCCGAACGTGCGGAGGAGTTTCGCGACTGCTGGAACAAGGTTCGCCGCGAAATCCCGGAGCCGTTCGCCGTTGTCTTCGACATCGGTGGCTTCGCTCGTGACAACGAGCATATTCATTCCGCCTGCGTCCGTCAGGTGCAGCGGAGGCTCGGCTACTGCGCCAAGGACCCGCTAGTAGCCGACTTCGAACTCCGTCTCGAGCAGGCGGGCGAGTGGGGGCGTTTTCGGGAAGTTGCGAGAGAGATCGGCCACCCATGGGAAGAGGAGAAAGACAAACCGTTCGCCGACGAGACCTTCTCCGAGATTCTTCACCACTTTGATATCGACCGTTACACCGATCCCATGAGCTGGATCGATAGTCGCGCGGGAACAACTCTCACTGACTCGCCGGCTGAGGCCGTCTCCGCTATCGGCGAGATGATGCGGTTCCGTAAGCCCAACGGAACGCTGTTCATGGTTGTCGACGAAGTCTCCCAATACGTCCTCTCCAACGAGCAGCGAGTGGACCGGCTGCGAGCAATGGCGTCGGAGTTAGGCAGTCAGCTCAAGGGAAAAGCATGGCTACTTGCGCTCGGCCAGCAACGGATCGACGAAGAAGCCGGCGACGATTTCTTGGTCTGGGCGAAGGACCGCTTTCCGCAGCAGCTACGCGTGCACCTCGCCGCCACGAATATCCGTGACGTCGTGCATCGCCGACTGCTGCAAAAAACTCGCGACGGCGAAGAGGATCTTCGGAAGCGCTTTGATAAGCATCGGCCGGACTTGAAGCTGTTCGCCTTCGGGTGTGAGGACGTCTCAGCGGACGAGTTCGTTGAGGTTTATCCCCTTCTACCGGGTCAGATCGACCTCGTCCTGCAGATCACGAGTGCTATGCGTATTCGTTCGCCTCGCGCTCAAGGGGACGACCAGGCGATACGCGGTCTCTTGCAGCTCTTGGGAGAGCTATTCCGGGATCAGAAACTCGCGGACCTGCCTGTGGGCTCTCTCATCACGCTCGACTTAATTTATGAGATTCAGAAGACGGCGCTCGATTCCGATACGCAGGCCAGCATGGCGCGCCTGCTGAACGAGACAGCCGGCAAAGCCCCCATGCTGCAGCGAGCGGCGAAAGCGGTTGCACTGCTAGAGCTGATCCAGGACGCGGTTCCGACGGAGGCGAAGCTAGTTGCCCAGTGCCTCTACGATTCAATGGACCGCGGCAACCAGGTGGAGGAGGTCACGGCCGCCCTCGAAGAGCTCCGCGGTGACAATCTGCTTGCCTACTCCGAGAAGCACGGCTACCGAATCCAATCCACCGCCGGCGAAGAATGGGAGCGCGAAAAGCGTGAGGTCCGTACATCTCGGGAGGCCATCAGCGAGATTGTTCGTGACGCCCTGAAGATGGTGATGGAGAAGCCAGAGAAGCCCACGCACAAGAAGCGCCCGTTCCCCTGGGCGGCGCTGTTCTCCGATCACCGGGGCATGGACGACGAGAAGCTCCTCCGGCCCAAAGACGACGCCTTCGTTTGCGTTGACTTCCGGTTCGTTCAGCCCGACGAGCGGACGGAGTCGGTCTGGGTAGAGCGTAGCCGGGAAGCCAAGCTGCGAGACCGGCTGATCTGGGTCTGCGGCGACACCAATGAGCTTTCGGATAAGGCCCGCGCGTTGGCGAGGGCACGAGGCATGGTCCGAAAGTTTGGGCCGCGTCGCGACTCACTCAGCGATCCCCGCAAGCTGCTGCTACAGCAAGAAGAAGTACGCGCCGAATCCTTAGAGGCTGAGATCCAAGAGGTCGTCGAGGCCGCCTGGATGTCCGGCGCGATCTATTTTCGCGAGAAGCGCTACAAGCCCGAGGACTTCGGCGCCACGTTTTCCGTCGCGGTGGTTAAGGTAGCCGAGCGGATCATGTCGATCCTGTTCGAGCACTTCGACTCGATTACGCTCCTCCCCTCCGAGCTCGAACAGCTCTTGTTGACCGAACTCACAGGTCCCTCGACAAAGTTTCTCAAAGACGAGCTGGGGATCTTGGAGCTCGATTCGGGCAAGTACCAGCCAACCTGTAGCGGGGTGATTCCGGTCCGCGTTGGAGAGCACATCGAGAGTGAAGACGGAGTATCAGGCGGCAATCTGCTTTCAAAGTTCGGCGGCCCGCCCTACGCCTATCAGTCCGAAGTCATCAAGGCGTGCGTGCTCGGACTGCTACGGGGAAGCAAAATCAAGATTGAGGATGCCGAAGGGAACGAGATCACTGCGGTGCGCGACGCGGGCGTCCGCGAGGTGTTCGACAAGCCCGCCAGTTTCCGACGGGCGCAGTTCATCCCTACCGGCGAAGACGACATTGGCGTTAAGGCCAGAGCGCGGATCTGCAAGTTCTTCGATGAGCAGCTCGGCGAACCTCTTGACCGAGAAGACAACGCCATCGCCGACGCGGTTGAGAAGCACTTCCGTAAGGTGGCGACAGAACTACGCGATGTCGTTCAGCGGTTCACTCGACTTCCAGGCGAGCGAGAAATTCCTCAGGAGCTCGACCGGTTGAACGACGCCTTGGAGCATTGCCTCGCGAAAGTCCGCCAGACGAAGCCAACCGTACAGCGGGTCAAGAAGCGGCTGGAGCACCTGATCGATGGCGTGAAGCTTCTCAAGCGCTTTGCCGCCGAGTTGACCGAGGAAGCGGTGCAATCTCTCCGTGCCGCCGAAGACGTTCGCGAGCACGAACTCGCCCAGCTTAAGGACATGAAGGCGCTCTCCGGCGAGGCCAGCGACGCTGGCAGCCGCATTGCTGAGCAACTCAATCTGCCTCGGCCCTGGGTTGATGCGGGCGCCCTGGGGACCGATCTCGGGTGCGTCCGCGAGGCGTACGCCGCGGAGCGGACTCGGTTGCTCGAGTGGCAAGAACAACAAGCCGAGCAAGTCCGACTCAGGGTCTCCGCACGAGATGGCTACAGCACGCTGCCGCAGGAGAAGGCGCTGACCGTTCTCAGGCCCGTCAACGACTCCCTCACCGACACGTCCGCCAACGCCATTGCGCCGTCGTTGCGTGACCTCAAGGACCCCTTCACGGTCCGGTTGCAGGAGGCCGAGCGAGACGCGAACAGGCTCCTCGACGATTACCTCAGCACCGGATCGAATCCGATGATCGTTCCCATGGACCTCTCACTGCACAACCGCGAGATCAAGACGGAACAGGATGTCGAGGCCCTCATCGACGAAATCCGCGAGCGGCTGCTCGAGCAGCTCCGCAGCGGCCAACGCGTCCGGCTCTTGTAAGGGAGAAACCCCATGGCAATGACTCCCGAAGCGAAGAGCAAGCTCTCGAAGACGATCCGCGGCGCCCAGCGCAAACTGGTGACGCCCGAGAATGGGGGGCTGCGCGCGCGGCTGCTGACCGAGCTCGACGAGGCGACCGAACGTGAGTACCGCTTGAGCGTTGGCAGCACGAGCGCCAATCTCAACGCCGCCCGCACCGCCAGGCGAAAACGCCTCGACGACTGGCTCGATGAGCAGGTCCGTACCCAGACGGGGAAGATGAAGAGGTCGCGCGAGGACTTCCGCCGCGACGCGGTGAAGCAGGCCGCTTACACGCTTCTCAATCGGCTGGTGATCCTGCGGATCATGGAGGCCACGGGCCTGCGGTCGCCGCTGGTCGTGACGGGGGGCTGGAACAGCCGAGGCTACAAGGATTTTCGCGAGATCGCGCCCGCCCTCGTCCGGAACGATGAGAGCGAGGGTTATTCCTTCTTGCTGAAGCTCATCTTCGAGGACCTCGCCGTCGATCTCCCTGGGCTCTATGGTCCGGCCGGGGTCGCCGACTTGGTGCCGGTTCCGTCGGCCACGATCCGCGCCGTCGTCGAGGCCTTCGACGACCCAGAGCTGGAGTCGTGTTGGACCGACGACATGACGCTCGGCTGGGTCTACCAGTACTGGAACGACCCGGAACGCGAATCGCTCGACGACAAGCTCAACGACGGCGGCAAGCTCGAGCCGCACGAGATCGCCAGCAAGACGCAGATGTTCACCGAGCGGTACATGGTCGACTGGCTGCTGCAGAACAGCCTGGGGCCGATGTGGCTGGCGATGTGCCGTAAACACGGTTGGACGCCGGAAGTTGAAGCTGACGGCACGCTCCAGCGGCTCGAACAGCGACGCGTCGCGTGGCGGGCCAGGCGTGAGGCCGGCGAAATCTCGCTGACGGACCTGATGCCGCTCGAGACCGAGTCTGAGCAGCGGTGGGCCTACTACGTACCGCAGCCTATCCCAGATGACGCCGTCGAGCATGCGCCGGAAACCGTGCGGGACTTGAAGATCCTTGATCCGGCGGTCGGTTCGGGCCACTTCCTCGTCGTCGCGTTCGACCTGCTGGTGGCTCTCTACAAGGAAGAGGCCCGTCACCGGGGCGAGGCCGACGCGGAGCGATGGTCCGACGCGGCGATTGTCGAGCGCATCCTCGAGCACAACTTGCACGGCATCGACCTCGATCCGCGGGCGGTGCAGATCGCTGCGGCGTCGCTGTGGCTGAAAGCCCAGCAGGCTTGTCCGCCGGCCGAGATCAAGCAGCTCAATCTCGTTGCGTCGAATTTGGGGATCTCGCGGCTGCCGGACAACGACCCCACGCTCGTCGAACTCCGCCGCGTGATCGAAGAAGAGACCGGCATCCCGGGCAGGCTGACGATGCAGATCGTCGAGGCCCTCAAGGGGGCCGACCACCTCGGGAGCCTACTCAAGATTGACGACGCCATCGCCGTGGCGATTGATGACTTAGAGGCGAGCCCAAGGTTTAGTGCGGGGGTTACGCAGATCTTGATGTTCCCGGATGGAACACAGGAGCAGCGCTCTGGTCCCATCAATCGGAGTGCTACGCAAATGGGTATCCTCTCCGCGCTGGAGAACTTCCTTAGCAGGCACACGAGTGCACAGGAGCTCGGACTGCGGCTAGCGGGACAGCAGCTCGCTGCGGGGGTTCGCTTCTTGCGAATGGTAAGGGAGGAAGCCTACGACCTCGTCGTTGCCAATCCGCCCTACCAGGGCACATCGAAGATGGCGGACGCGAGTTACGTTGCTAAGCATTACAAGCTGGCCAAGGCTGACCTGTTTGCCGCCTTTCTCCTGCGTGGCTTACAGCTTGTTCGCCCGCACTGCGTCTCAGCAATGCTGACGATGCGGAACTGGATGTTCATTAAGCAGTACGCTGACCTTCGGCGGTACCTGCTTCAGACTTACGATCTGCGTGCGTTGGGGGATTTCGCGGTCGGGGCGTTCGATGAGGTGCCGAATGACTTACTAAGTGTCGTGGTGAGTGCTTTCCGACGTCAAACGCCTAATGAAACGAAGAGTGTCGCTCAACAACCGACGCCGCCGAGCGACACTTCATACGATCGACAGCGCACGAGACGGAAGCGGGCGGCGACGCTCTGCCACGTCGGCCGCCATACGTTCGACCCCGTCGCGTTGAAAGTTGTGCCGGAATGGCCGCTCGTCTACTGGTGGAGTTATGATTTTCTGGACGCTTACGCCGAAGCTGAGCTTCTCGGCACCCGCACACCAGCAGCGAAGGGCCTATGCACAGGCAATGAGGAACGGTTTACAAGACTCCAGTGGGAAGTCGGTGGGACGTCGGCATGGGTGAGTCGTGACGCTACACCAAGAGCTCGCGACTTCATTGACATCCGATGGGTGCCTTACGTCAAAGGTGGCAAAGGACGAAAGTGGCAGCAAGAATTGACTCACTTCGTCCGATGGCATAACAAAGGGCTTGAAATCGGCGTGTTTGATATAGTTTCGGCTGGAGTCCGCCTTCAGAATACGAACCTATATTTCTGTCGGGGTGTTGCATTCACGAAGATCGGAAGCACATTCGAGGCACGGCGCCATCGCTATCTGAGTATTTTTAGCGATGCCGGACCGTCGGTCTTTCCTGAAGACATTGACGGTGCGCTTGTCATGATGAACTCGTCCCGTTGCGTAGAAGTGTTGCATTCACTCAACCCAACGGTGAATTTTCAGGTTGGTGACGTCAATCGAGTACCAGTGTTGAACATCACTTGCTCTAGCGACATTGCCTCGGAACTCGAATCGACTTTTACTCTGCACGAGTCGCACCGCGAGACATCTGTCGAGTTCCTACACCCCGGGCCGTCGCCTTGGCGGCACGCTCAGGAGTGGGCACAGCTAGCGGTAGATCGCGCTGAGGGATCGCCATTGCCGGAGTACGTCGAGCAATTCGAACCCGAGCCGCCGACCGATCATCTCAGCTTCGCTCTCGGCGTCGCCTTTGGTCGTTTCGGCGCTAATGGCGAAGGGACTCTCGATCCGTCGCAAGATGATCTCGCTCACGCACTCCCAGCAGGCATCCTCTTCCTCGATGGATCGTTAGGAGAAGACGACCGCCGCGATTCGCTCGGTCACACCGCTGCCCGGATCATCCACGAAAACTGGAGCGAGTACGGACCCGCGATCGACAATCAGCGATCCTTGCGAGACTGGCTGCGGGAGAAATTCTTTGCCGACGTCCACAAGGGGATGTACGAGAATAGGCCAATCCACTGGCCACTGTCGTCGAAGAAAAAGACATTTGTCGCCTGGATGACAATTCATCGGTGGAACGACCAGACGCTCCGCGTGCTGCTCGCCGACCACCTGGAGCCGGCATTGAAGCGGCTCGACGGCGAAATCGCCGACCTCACCCAGGCCCGCGCCGGCAGCGACACGAAACAAGTCCGGTCCGCCGAACAACGCTACGACGACGTCAAGGCGTGGCGGGACGAACTCGCCGAGTTCATCGAAAACGTCCGCCAATGCGCCGAACGAGGCCCCGCCGCCGCCGACGCCAAAAGGCCGGAGCGGGAGGCCGACGCCCGCTACGACCCCGACCTCGACGACGGGGTGATGATCAACAGCGCGGCCCTCTGGCCTCTGCTCGAGCCGCAATGGAAAGACCCGCAGAAGTGGTGGAAGGAACTGGTCGCCGCGACGGGGAAGAAGGACTACGACTGGTCGCATTTGGCGATGCGGTACTGGCCCACCCGCGTTGACAAGAAGTGCCAAGCGGACCCGTCGCTCGGCGTCGCCCACGGCTGCTTCTGGAAGTACCACCCCGCGAAGGCCTGGGCGTGGGAGCTGCGGCTACAGGACGAGATCGGCCCCGACTTTCGCATTGAAGAGGCGCCGTACCGCGGCGAGGGCGGCGACGCCGAACACCGTACCGCTTACCTGAAAGCTCACCCTACGGAGGCCCTCGGCGCCGTTGAGAAAGAGGCGCTACGCCGCCGACGCAAAAAGGGGTGCGCCCAAAATGAGCTGACGCTCCGCGAGGCTGGTTTGTGGTCGAGCGTCCCCGAGGAGTGCTGGCAGCTCGAGATGAAGCTCATCGAGAAGCAGAAAGCCGACTTCCGACTCCTCGCCCCCGACGAGCCCAGCGCCCGGTCGGCGTATGAGAAGAAGCACGCCAGCAAGATCAAGGCTCGTAAGGCCCTGCTTAACGAGCTAAAGCCGGCGAAGCTATTCTCCGACGCGGTTGAGGACGATGAGGACGAGACCTCTGAAGTCGGGGAGGAGGTCGCATGACAGAAGCACTTGGCCCCGTCTCTGCGACGCTCGAGGCGGAGGTGCGTCAGGGTCTGCACCGACACAATCTGGTGGTCTGGCTCGACGCCGACGCTCACTACACCGACTTCGTCGAGCGCTTGATCGGGCTTCGCGAACAGGGTGAGTTGAAATACGACGTCTTCACGTTCCGCGGCAGCCACCTGGAGCTGATGTTCCAGTTAGAGGAGGTGACCGGAGGGATCGATAAGACGCGGGCGCTAATCCACCTGCCCGGGTTCAACGAGGAAACCGTCAAAGCGACCCCGCTGCTGGAGGTCTATCGTGCCGGCCATCGCTACCGTAAAGGCCTCGGTACGCTGATTTCGGATGCGGCGTCGGGCAACGTGAGGCCGGACCAGATTCAGGAGTTCCTTAGCCGCGACAGTCTCTCCTTGGCGTCGGCCGATGTCTGGTTGCACGACTTGCTGACTAAAGGCTCGGAGGGACTCGCTAGCCAACTCCGCAACGTCTCGCTGAACGAGCTGGTCGATGACCTTCTGTTTAAGAGATTCCTGTCGCAGCGCGTTGCGTCCGCGATCGAAGCCGGTGACGAGAACGACGAACAGGCGATCTGGGACCGCGTCTTCGCACTGACCGGAATGCCGCCGTCGTGGCGAGATGAGAGCCTGCGGACTTCCGATGCGTCGGCCGAGGGGATTGCCTACACAATCGCCAGCTGGGCTCAGTGTGTGAGCTACGTTTGCGACCTCTCGACGGACCCGCACACCGATGTGCTGCGGTCAATACCGACGCTTCCCAAGAAAGTGAAGGACGCTTGCTACGAGTTGGTGAAGCACTTACGCGAGACGCACGCCGACTTCTACCGTCAGACAGCCGACGAAACGGAGGCACGGCTCGATGAAATTGGGAACGTCGCGGCAAAGGACCTTGGCAAGTTCGACACCTTCCGATTCGAAGAAGAACTCATCCTCAAGGCCGCCTTACAGTCTCTTAAAGAAGCCGACTGGGAGGCGGCTCGCGATTGGGCCGAACTGCGATCCGACCCGAAGACTTACTGGCTGCGTGAGGACGCACTCCGCCGAAATGTGTGGCAGCTCGTGGGAGACGCCGCCCGGCTCGGCGCCGCTGTCGTGAAAGCGGGCCCATCGCTCGGCGCTGCCACCAGCCTGCAGGCCGCCGTTGACCGGTACACGCAGGTCGGCGCGGAGGTCGATCAGGCCCATCGGCACCTCGAACAGGACCGCCACAAGCTGCTGCGTTCTCAGATGCCCGAGTTTGTTGATGTCCGCTCCAGTCTCGATCGGATGCAAACCATCTGGCGCGAGTGGGCGGACGCCTGGGCAAGAGACTTCAACTCCGTCTGCAGATCGCACGGCTTCTTGCCGGATGCTTCGCAGCAACAGCGAACGCTGTTCGACGAGACGGTCAAGCCGCTGACATCGGAGCAAGGCACGACCGCCTACTTCGTAGTGGACGCGTTGCGCTACGAGATGGGGCAGGAGCTGCTCCAAGCCTTTGAAGACGCAACTCAAACCAATGTCAAGCTCGCATGGCGACTCGCCGAACTGCCAAGCGTGACGGAGGTTGGCATGAATGTGCTCGCACCGGTGGCCTCCAAGGGCCGCCTGCGGCCGGAAATGTCGAAAGGCAAAATCCTTGGCTTTGCTACCGGCGAATTCCGCGTCTCCGACCCGAAGTCGCGTCAGCGAGCCATGCATGATCGCGTGGGCGGCGACACTTGCCCGTGGCTCGACCTCGGGGATGTGTTGAAACGCGATGCGAAGGGCCTGGCGCGTACGGTTGCACGCTGCCGGCTGGTTGTCGTCCACAGTCGAGCGATCGACGAGGCCGGAGAGGAGGGTTTTGGGCCGGCGGTATTCGAGAGCGTGCTGAAGGACCTCCGGTCTGCGTGGCACTTGCTCCGTGAATCCGGCGTTCAGCATTTCGTGTTTACAGCCGACCACGGCTTCCTGCTTATCGATGAAGGCTCGCAGACAGCGCAGCCCCACGGGCGGTCTGTCGATCCCAAGCGGCGACATGTGATTTCAGATCAAGCGGCCGATCACAGCGGTGAGGTCCGAATTGCGATGCGGGATCTGGGTTACGATTGCGACGAAGCCCATCTCATGTTCCCGGAATCCACTGCTGTTTTCGACACGGGACGCACACGCAAGGGGTTCGTGCACGGGGGCAACAGCTTCCAAGAGCGCGTGATCCCGGTGCTCACGGTGTCTCATAAGGTGCTGTCGGGCGGAAGCGTGACCGCCTACGACATCACCGCCGTGCGAAAAGAAGCAGTGGCGGGTATGCATTGCATCGCCGCCAAGGTAACCCTCGGCAAGGGGAGCTTGGACTTCGGCGGCAACGAAGAGATTGAGCTCGGAATTCGCGTGCCTGAGATTGACGGGATCCGCGCGGAGCTGTGCGAGGTCCGGGGCGGAGCGGTCTTGTCGTCCGGCACGATCGTAGCGAAGGTCAGTGAGGAGTTTGAGGTTTTCTTCCGACTCTTCGGCGGCACTCGCTCACGAGTACAGGTCGAGCTGCATCATCCCAGCTCGGACGCGAATGTCAGAACGAGCATCGTAAAAGAGAGGTTTGCGGTATCCTTTATCCAAGACGCCGCGACCGAATCGGACGCACCGGCAAAGGCTGCCGACAACTGGCTGAGTGATTTGCCCGAAGGTCAGGTAAGACGTGTCTTCCAGCACCTGTCTGAGCACGGGACCGTCACCGAGGCAGAAGTTGCCGAGATGCTCGGTAGTCCGCGGCTGCAGCGTCAGTTCGCTCGAAACTTTGAGAAGTACCTGGCGTACGCGCCATTCACCGCTCGTATCGATGTTGTGTCGGGAGTCAAGCGGTACCTTCGTGAAGGAACGTCGCCGTGAAAACCATGACTGATCGCGATGTGGAACACGTGTTTGAGTCGCTACGTAAGGGCCTCGTGCCCGAACGTGGGATCGACACGTTTGCGGTCGGCATCGATAAGCAGAGGGGCGAACTGCATCGTCAGCTCGACCTGGTGACCAACGGAGAGGGATCGATCAAGTTCCTGCGAGGAGGTTATGGGTGCGGCAAGACGTTCATGGCGCGTCTGGCCCTGCTGGACGCCCGGTCACGCGGCTTCGCCACCAGTTTCGTGGTGGTCTCGGACAATGACCTCCGATTCCATCGTTTCGACGATGTCTATCGGAAGGTGATGACCGAGTTAGGAACGTCCTCGTGCAATCGTGGCGCGCTCGGTGACATCCTCGATCGATGGATTGGGGCGGTGGAAGAGACGCTCATCCATGCCGGCGTCGACGACCAGGCAGATGACTTCGATGAAAAAGTAAGAAAACGCCTCAACGAAGACCTTGTTTCACTCACGGGCGGGAAAGCCCCCGAGGACTTTATCCGCGTCATTCAGACGGTCTTCGACCTCAAGCAGCGTGGCGATGTTTCCGACGCCGGAGCGCTGATCTCTTGGTTGTGTGGAAGTGGGAATGTCGCCGCTTCGGCGAAGAAGGCGGCGCAGATCAAGGGAGACATCGGCAGTCGCGACGCCCTCGACTACCTGCGAGGGGTACTGGAGATCGTCAAGGCAGCGGGCTACAAGGGCCTCGTCATCGTCATCGATGAGGCGGAAACGATCCTCCGCATGCGTAAAGACTCACGGCACAAGTCTTTGAACGGGATCCGTCAGATAGCCGACGCGGCGAGCTCCTACCCCGGCCTGCTCTGGCTTATCACAGGGACAGCTGAGTTCTTCGACACGCGTCAGGGCGTTGCTGGCCTTGCGCCGCTGCACGACCGGATCCGATTCATCACCAGCGGCGAGTTCGCGAGCATGCGTCAAGCGCAACTCGAGCTGAAGCCGTTCGATGCGGAGCGACTGAACGCCGTTGCGATTCGTCTGCGAGAACTGCATCCCGCGAAGGACCGCGCGCGACTAGAGTCGGCAATCAGCGAAGAATTCACACAGCGGCTCGTGAGCGAGGTTACGAAAGGATTCAAGGGCGATGTCGGAGTCGTGCCGCGACAATTCCTACGCGAGTTTGTCACGCAGATGGATCTTGTAGATGAGAACGACGGTTACAATCCGTCTGAGCAGTACGGCTTCGAGCCCTCGAATCTAAGCCCGGAAGAGCAATGCGCTATCTCGGGGGTGGGATTATCAGCCGAACCTGAAGGCGATGATTTGGTGCCCGCGGAGGACGCGTGGTGAGTGTCTTCGCCAAGCTGCATCCTCGACTCCAGCAGGCGATTGTCGCTCGCCTCGGCTGGTCCAGCTTGCGTCCGGTCCAAGAGTTGGCCGGGGAGGCGATCCTCAGCGGAAAGAACGCGGTGGTTCTTGCGCCAACTGCTGGTGGAAAGACGGAAGCGTCGCTGTTCCCAACGATTTCAGGCTTGATTGACAGCCAACCCCGTGGAGTTGGTGCGATCTATGTCGCTCCGATCAAGGCGCTCCTGAACAATCAGAAGGATCGTCTGGGCCTTTACACGGAGATGGTGGGCCTGAGGCGATTCGTATGGCACGGTGACACAACCACCAGCGAACGGAGTCGGTTCTTGGCAGAGCCATCCGAGTTGCTGATGACGACCCCAGAGTCGCTTGAAGTCATGCTGGTGTCGCAACGGGTAGATGCCGCAGCCCTGTTCAGCGATCTCCGTTTGATCGTCATCGACGAGATCCACGCGATCGCAGGAACGGATCGTGGCGCCCATCTGATGAGCGTTATCGAACGTATTCAGCGACTATCAAGGCATGACATTCAGCGTGTTGGTCTCAGCGCTACGGTGGGCAATCCCGACGCGATACTGAGTTGGCTGTGCGGCGCCTCGAAGAGAGCAGCGGTCGTCGTCGACCCCCCGAAATCGGCCTCCAGGCGGCAACTTCTCATTACCCACGAGCCCGGTCAAACGCTGATTGCTACTTCTGCCGCTCAAGTGGCTAGGGGGGGCAAAAGTCTGTTCTTCTGCGAATCTCGCGCAACAGCGGAGAACGTCGCCGAACAGATGCGAAGGATGGGAACGACGGTCTTCGTTCATCACAGCGCAGTTTCTAAAAACGAACGCGAACTCGCCGAGCAAGAGTTCCAACACGGATCCAATGCCTGCATCGTCTGCACTTCCACTTTAGAACTGGGAATCGATGTTGGAGACCTGGATAGGGTCCTGCAGGCTAACGCCCCCGCAAGAGTCGGCTCGTTCCTTCAGCGCATGGGGCGCACTGGTCGCCGCGAAGGGCAGGCGGCGAACACGACGTTCTTCTGTGAAGAGATTCAAACGGTCTTGCAAGCGATTGCGCTGATCGAATTGGCAAAATCCGGTTGGGTCGAAAGCGTTGAGGTCAATGAGCGTTGCTGGCCAGTTCTGATTCATCAGCTGCTCGCATTGTCTCTTGCCCATTCGGGCATCCCGCAAGAAGAGGCCTGGTCACACCTGTCCACCGTTCCGGACTTCCGAGGCATACGTCGCGTCGAGTTCGATGGGCTTGTCCAGTGGATGATCCAGGAGGGATCGCTAGTTGTGAGCAGTGGTCGATTGCTGCTCGGTCCGGTGGCGGAACGAAGATTTGGCCGGCGTAATTTCATGGAGCTCTTCGCCGTCTTTTCAAGTCCACAGAGTTACCAAGTCGAGACTTCGAGCAATCGAGTGATTGGCGTGCTCTCCCAGGACTTCGTAGATAGTCTGGTTGATGGCGTGAGCTGCTTTCTGTTGGGCGGTCGGGCGTGGGCGGTCGTCAATGTCGTTCATAGCACCCGGAGAGTGCTCGTCGAACCAGCACCACGTGGCCGCCGCCCCACTTGGGGAGGCTTCTTGCCCCAGTTTCTCGGTTTTCACCTTTGCCAGAAGATTCTTGAGATCGTTACCGGCGACGAGGACTATCCGTTCCTCTCAGCCTCCGCGTTGGACCTCTTACTCCAAGAGCGGCGTGATACGAGGGGCCGTGTCGAAAGTAGAGTTGGCGGGATCGAGGTGAGTGGCAACCAAGCTACTTGGCACACCTATGCTGGCGGCCGGATCAACTCGACCTTGCGATATGCCCTGGGCGTCCTAGAGCCGAACTGGGCAATCACTCCTGACAACTACTGCGTGCGCATTAACGACGATTCGGTAACCGGAGCCCACTTGCGAGCTCGGATCAATGAGTTGAGAACACGCGAGTTTTGGGAAGATGAACCGACCTGGCAAGGTATTCGAATCGCACTTCCTGGTTACCGGCTCAGCAAGTTTCAGTCTCTCATGCCCCCGTGGGTCGAACAGGAAATACTATTTGACTACCTGCTTGACCGAGTAGGTGCGGCGAGGTGGATTGAGACTAACGCGTAGCTCGCCATCGGTTCCAAACCAACGGGTAATGCGACTTGGCGTGCCTCCGGTTTCTCAGCGCGATGCCGCAACGGCTCAATCGAAACGCTCACGTGTCGGGGTCTTCCCGTTGGTCTCTCGGATCTTCGGCTAGAGTGAAGATTGGCTTTGGAATAAAGCCGTCGCGCTTTGTCGACTCTGGCGCAATGGCCTACGGGAAACGAACCGGGGTCGCCCGACCCAAGCAGAAATGTGCAAAAAGCACGACGGCGCCTGACCCGTACGATGGAGACGATGACAAAAGAGACTGCTCTGGCATCCCGCCCCGTCTACTCAAGCAATACTCCGGTCTCCAGAGCTGCAGCTTCGACCTCGGCGATGACCTCACGAAGGAATTGGTTTCGATCGGGCGATGGCGTGATGTCGGGTACGGGCGCGGCAGGCTCGTATATTTCGTCACCGATGATGCGGGCTCGCACGAACGTCGAGCCGGTGCCGTACTTGCTATATGCGTCCTGCCACTGCGCTGTGCGTTCGTCTCGAACTCGACGTGTGCACAGATCGATCAGCCTCCGAGCGAGGTTATCGGCCAAGGCGTCGAAGCTGGCTTGCTTCTGGTCGTCGGCCGGCTCGGTTCCGACCCAGCGCAGGGGATTCTGCACAAACACGTAGACCCTCTCGACCAGTTCCTTGCGCAGATCCGCTATCGGGCGCAGCGTGTCATACTCGTCTGCCCAACCCGTGGCGAAACGACGGCTCAAAGCCTTTACGCGGGTCCAGTGCTCCTTCGAGAAGCCAGGCTTGAATTCGAGGCCGAGGCGAGGCCGCCATGCCTCTTGGAAGGCGTCGGCTGCACCGCGGATCGCGAGCACGAGATTCATCCGATCGTAAGCCGGATGAGCCTCCGCGGGCTCCGGCCGCTGGATCACCGAATCGATCGCATCGAGAAGCTTACCAAGCTGCGAGATCGTGCGCCTTCCCGACGGGGTGGCGTCGCTCAGCGGCTCGTGAATGTCAGCGAAGAAGAAGCGCGCGCTCTCCAGGCGCTGGCGCAACGCGCGTTCGGCGTACGAACCCAACTCTTCGCCGAAGGCCGCGAGTACGTTCTCCGCGGAGGCCAGGACGTGCAACACTTTGGCTGCAGGGTTCGGCAGATTGTCGCCTTTAACCTCGTCGAAGTGCGTGAAGGCGACTATAAGCTTGCGGGAATTGCCAGTTGTCACGACCTCGCGCATCGCAGCGAGCGGCGCGGCCTGCATCGGCTGGGTGGCACTGTCCACGAGGATCACTGCATCGGCCCCCTCGATCCGGCGGCTCACCGCCGTCGAAACTGCCGAGGACGACTTTGGCGTGTGGCCTAGGCCCTCGCCATCAAGGAGCACGAGTTTCGGCACTTCACTTTCGTCCCAACCCGGAGTGAAGGGTCCGGCGACACGCACGCCGTTCACGAGGGGAGTCAGTAGCCGCCCGAAGAGAGGCGCGTAGTTGCTGGAGAAACGCGAAATGGCGCGGAGGAACTCCCCACGCTTCTCGATGGGCCACTCCCCGCTCCACGCCAAGGGCCAGCCCTGCCGCGTCTTCTGGACCTTCCCGGGCGGCAGCAAGTCGAAGCGCTTCTCGATTTCCTCCATCAGCGCGTCGGCCAACTGGTGGAACTCTTCGTCGTCCCGCAGCAGGCTGTCCAGCCCCTCTTCGAAGAGCTCCTCTGCTACCCGTTCGTCTTCGTCCCCGCGGATGTCGAGATCGGCGCGCAGATTGTCTCCGAGGCGGCGCGCTAGCTCGCGCAGTTTTGCAACCGTGCGGACGAGCAGCTCCTCCGTGCCCGCTAGGTCAATCGCATCGCGCTCGTCCTCGGAAAGTAAGTCCGCTTCGCCCTCCGATTCCTCCACGTCTTCATCGAAGTCTTGGCTGCACGCGGCTATTGTCGGGCCGGTTCCGAGCACATAGCTGAAACGGAAGCGTTGGTTAACGTGGTTTAGAAGCCGCCGGAGCACCTCGGCGTCATCCCCCCCATTGGCCGCAGCGAGCACGGCAGCCGAGATGCATTCATTTAGGTACTCGCGCACCTCGTCGCTCGGGGCAAAGGTCGCGACCGCGCGCCAGTCACCCTCGGCAAGGACGATCTCGGTGTCGTGGATCGTGGTCTTTGCAGTCGAGGTCGAGGGGAAGCGCTCCTTCACGGGGTCCGTACCGATTAACTGGCGGACGAGCGTCGTCTTGCCGGCACCTGTCGTCCCGAGAAAGAGTACTCGCCGGTATCCGTCTGGTCCCGATTCGGGCAGCGCAATGGCGGCCTCGCGGAGCATCGCGAAGTTCGTCTGCTCGGGTACCATTTTGTCGAAGAAGATGTCGACGGCACGGGGGTCGAAGCGTCGCTCGGCCTCGGCGCGAGCGGCGGGATCGTGGAACTTAGTGTCGCTAAGTATGGCATTCAGTTCGTCGCGGAGCCGCTCAGCCTCCACCTGGTCCCGCGTACCGAGGCCGCGCCTGATCCGAACACCGGGCTTACCGGTTGCATCATCCAGCCTCGCAGGGTGACGAAAGATGACGGAGTAGCCAGAGCGGCCCTGGGTCCGGCTCAGACTCGCGGAATATCGGTGGTCATTCATCGGTCGCTCCGTTGTTCCAGCGTTGTTCCGAGCTGCAATATACGTAGGCGTATCTAAGCTGGCAAGTTCTTTTTGGAACAACGCTGGAACAACGGAGCCTTGGAGCCGGGCGTAAGAATCGGACCGCCCGACTCCTTGAAACAGATTAACCGCCGCCCCCGGGGCGAGACGGCCATGGCCATCGTCCGATTACCCGGGCACGGCTGTGGCTGGGAAGCACGAAAGGACGGCCAGGAGATAACGGCAATGAGGCTCAACTCACTCTATTTGTGAGTATCGATGCGAGAAGGCAATTACAACGACTTCGCTCGTTTGGAGCGTCGGCCAACTTGATAACGTGGCCACCCACAAGCGATATTTCAAACCGAGCCGGCTGCGGTCAAGCCGACGGCTCCGACTCACCTGCAGCAAGGGTTGGATCGCCGAAATCCACAGGCTCGGCTTGCCAACGAACATGCGTTGAGCCGATACGCCGCTGTAAGTTTTTGGGTTATAGCGATCACTCAATGCAATATCTCATTGAGCTGTGGTGGGTTCAGGAGACCACTGGTCGCGGGAAAAGCCCAAGCTCCTATAAGGCCGTCTAACGCTCCCGCCTTTCCTGCTCGACCAAAATTTCGACCCAACGAGGATCGGCTCTCTACGGGCCTCCTAAGACTTCGATGGGACTTGGTCGGCCTTTTTGAGACTTCACGGGCTGAAAACGGAAGAGAAGTTCCTGAGGCGACGCAGCGAAAAACCTTTCGCTAGTGACCTAGTCGCAGACTCCGACTTCCATGGGGACGAACGGGAACGGCGTGCCTAGCTCGGGCCTTTTCTCAGGGACCCCTGCATCGGTGGTGCATGGCGTCAGGATGAACGCGTTTTTGACTTCGTCAACGGTCGCCCGAATCAGAAAGAATCGCAGCGGGCCGAGCCCGCGGGCTTCCAGATCCTCGCTCAACCGCACGATCAGACTCGACAGCTTGGGGTACAGCTGGAGGTTGTCGAGTATCTGCCCCGACACGGCGTCGGGGAACGTCAGCACCCCGGGGGTCAGACGCGTCTGGGAGTCCAGTGTGATCGGCAGCCGAAAAGTGCAGCGCCCGGCGAGCCCCTGATGGCGCCCGAATTGTGCAGCGCGCAGCTGTGCTGAGTGAGCCGTTAGCAGGAAGCTGATTAGCCGTGGGGCGGGGGCGAAGCCCCCCGCTCGAGGG
>JBGSJY010000165.1:0-4625 GCA_041741515.1 Pirellulales bacterium
AGGCCCAGGCCGCTACGCACGAGCTCGCCCAGTCACGCGCCGCCCGCCGCGCTAGCGAGCGGATCCGAATCGAGGTGGCGTCGGCGGTCGCTCAGACTCGGGCCGAGGCCGACGCGCTGGGGCGCCGCCTTGGCGAGGTCGACCTCCGCCGTCAGCGGATCGAGATGGAGTCGAAGGCCCTAGCGCAGCGGATCCGCGACGACTACGGCGTGGACGTCGCGGTCGTTGCGGCCAAAGAGTCGGCGACGCCACTCACGCAAGCCGAGCGGCAGGCCCTGCGCGAAGAGATCGAGAGCTTAAGGCAGGAAGTTCAATCGGTCGGTGCGGTCAACCTGGAATCGCTGGAGGAACTCGACGAGCTCGAGAACCGCTTCGCGCAGCTCTCCGGCCAGTACCAAGACCTCAGCCAAGCGAAGCAGTCGCTGGCCCGGCTGACGGCGCGGATCAACACGGATAGCCGTGAGCTGTTCCAGGCGACGTATGAGACGGTGCGCGAGCATTTCCGCGAGCTGTTCGCCCGGCTCTTCGGCGGCGGCGAAGCGGACCTGCTGATGGTCGAGCCCTCCGGCGCCGCCGATGGCGACGACATGCTGGAGGGAGGGGTGGAGATCGTCGCCTGCCCGCCCGGCAAGGAACTACGCAGCCTGTCGTTACTCTCGGGCGGCGAGAAGACGATGACGTGCGTCGCGCTGCTGCTAGCACTCTTCCGCAGCCGCCCCAGCCCGTTTTGTCTGCTGGACGAAGTCGACGCCGCCCTCGACGAGGCGAACGTGGGGCGCTTCAGCGGCGTGCTGAAGGATTTCCTGGGAGCGACGCAATTCGTCGTCATCACGCACAGCAAGCGGACCATGTCCGGCGCCGACACGATCTACGGCATCACGATGCAAGAATCGGGCGTGTCGAAGCAGATCTCGGTCCGCTTCGAAGACGTCTCTGAAGACGGGCATATCGCTTTACGGCAGCGGCAATCCGAAGCGACGCCGCTGCGGCGTGCTGCGTAAGCAGCGTGTGGGACGTATCCAGCATGTGGGAGGCGTCTACGACGCCGATTGCGGCATGCTAGTCGTTTGATGATGGACCGCGAATTCGGCGTCGGAGACGCCTCCCACGGATGAGATTGCGCGGCCACGCTAAGGAACTGCGAATCCGGCTCTAAAGTAACCCCCCCAGAAATAACGAAGATAAGCATCGGATGGGTTGTTCCCCTCCGCACGCTGGCAACGAGCCAGCCGGGCGGGGCCCGGGGGACACGCAGGGGGGAGCCTGCCTTACGCATCCATCCGCTGGACCTGCTGTCGTTGCGCGCTGACGGAGAGGTTCTCCAATAGGAGGACCGCGCCGGCGGTGGCGGCTACGGTGAGGAGTGTGGGTTCCCCCGCTGACCTGTCTAGTCGGCGCCCCGTGCGCGGACGACGACGCGGGTGCGGTAGTCGTGCGGGATTGTGAGGGTTGTGCCGGTGGTAAGGAGCGACACGCTCTGGACGACTGGAGAAACCCTGTGATTGACAATCCCGACGCGACTCTCGCAGCCGATCCGTGAGCTGTACAAGGAACGGTTCAGTTAGACCTGGCCCGCTCCTGAGCAAAGATTAAACCCCCTTTCCCCGACCCAGACGCGTGCGCGTTCCCCGGCGACCCAGCCGTTGGAAACGTACGCGAGGGGCGCCAGGCGCAGCAGGCCGTGACCCAGCGGCACGCTTCGCGACGAGCGGACATTTCAGACAGAGAATTGGAGAGCCCGATGAAGGTCTTCACGACGGGTCAGGTCGCCAAGATCTGCAAGGTCGCCCCGCGCACCGTCAGCAAGTGGTTTGATTCGGGACGCCTCAAGGGATACCGGATTCCCGGTTCCCAAGACCGCCGGATCCCCCGCGAGTACCTGATCAAGTTCCTCAAGGAGCATGGAATGCCCCTTGGCGACCTCGAAGACGAGGCCATGGCCAAAGTCTTGATCGTCGCTCAGGACCAGGTGCTGATCGAGAACCTCAAGCGGGAGCTCCCCGCCGACAGGTCCTTCCGCACGCAGACCGCCGCCAGCGGTTTCGAGGCGGGCATCCAGGCGGAGAGCTTCCACCCGGACTGTATCATTTGTGACTTCTCGATCGGTCACGTCGAAGCGCTGCAGATTTGCCAGAACCTGCGTCGCAATGTCGACTTCGCCGAAACGATCCTGATCGCCCTGTTGCCGGACGACGGCTCGAGCATCAGCTTCGACCGGTCGACGATCAACGAGACGTTCAAGAAGCCTTTCGACTCGGCCCTGCTTGCCGAAAGGCTTCGCACGCTGATCGGCGCCAAGAAAGAGCTCGTCTGAGCTTTGGCGTCGAACGATCCGGCTCGCAACCCGCCGGCCTCGCCCGACCACCTTGGGCGTAAGAGGCGGATTCAATAACCGGGGTCGGCCGCAAGATGCGGTCGCTGCCCAGAGGGCTGTCCCAGCCCGACGGCAGTCGCCCCAACTGACAACGAAGGCCCGGTCGCCCTGGTGGCGACCGGGCCTTCGGTCGTTTTGTGGAGTCGTGGTTTCTTCCAAGAAGCGTTAGCGCGTGTTGCCCCCCTCCTACTTCAGAGGGAGGGGCTAGGGGAGGGTGCGGAAGCGGGTACCCTGGTTCCACCCCCTCCCCTAGCCCCTCCCCCGAAAGCGGAGGAGGGGGACGAAACGCGCTTACGCTTCTTGGAATAAACGAAGCTACCGCCTTCACGCGCTGACGCTGGTAACGCCCGGAGTGAAGTTAATTCCCGCTCACCACTGCGGTTAACGCTTCCGTAAGCGAGCCCTGCCGCTCGCGGCCCACTGGCCTTAAACTGAGTGGCTGCCAGGGAGGCGTCCGTCCGGCGGCGTCCCAATGAACGGATCGAACGCGGCGACCCCATGGATTCTTCCCCGACGAGCACCACGATCGCTGCCCGACAACGCCCCACTTCAGCGGCGGTTGGCGAGCTGTTCGGCCCCATCCTGCCGGCCCTGCGGCGGGTTGAAGATCGCCTGCAGGCCGAGCTCACCAGCAGCGATCCCCGCGTCGACGAGGTGGTCAGGCACGGCTACCGCCTTGGCGGCAAACGGCTGCGGCCGGCGCTGGTGCTTCTTGTCGGGAAGGCCGTCGGCGAACTCACCGAGTCGCACGAGCTGCTCGGGGTGGTCGTCGAGATGATCCACACCGCGACGCTCGTGCACGACGACGTGCTCGACGAGGCCCAGCTTCGCCGCCACGTCGATACGGTGAACGCCCGCTGGGGTAACGAGAAGAGCGTCCTCCTGGGCGACTTCCTCTTCTCGCAAGCTTTTTATCTAGCGGCAACAGTTGACGCCGACGCGGCGACGGCCTGCCAAGTAATCGGCCGCACGACCAACCGGGTCTGCCACGGTGAACTGCGGCAGACGCTCGCCGAGGGTGATCTGCAGCTTTCGCAGGCCGACTACGTCGACATCATCGACGGCAAGACCGCCGAGCTGTGCGCATGCTGCTGCCGACTCGGCGCCGTCTACGCGGGCGCTTCAAGCGAAGTCGCCGACGCGATGGAGTCCTACGGCCGCAATCTCGGCATGGCATTCCAAATCGCCGACGACCTCTTGGACCTCACCGGCGACGAAGCAATGACCGGCAAGACGACCGGCGCCGACCTCGCCAAACAGAAGATGACGCTGCCGCTGATCTACACCCGCGACAGCCTGGTAAACGGCCCGCGCGTCGCACTCGAAGAGTGGCTCAAAAACCCCTCCCCGAAGTCCCGCGCCGAAGTCGCCAAGCTAGTGGAAGCTGTCGGCGGCTTCGCGTTCGCGCAAAAGGCCGCGATTGAATACGCCAACCGCGCGGTCGCCGATCTAGCGGTGCTCGAAGAGAGCGAGTTGAAGCAGTCGCTGGCGACGCTCGCGTTCTTCGCGAGCCGACGCGACGCGTAGCGCAGTTATCGACTTTTCACCCCCAAGTTTTTGGGAGCCCTAAGCACCAGCGCCGGGGGTGAACCCGGAACACGTAGGGCCAGCGTGTACCCGCTTCACTCCCGGCGCTGGTGCTTAGGGCTCCCAAACTACTTTGCAGAGTCAGGGCAGAGGCTAAGTGCGGCGTTACTTTTCGAGCAAACTGCGATCTGCCTCGCCATCTTCCCCTGCATTCGCCTGCTCAAGGTGTGTCCGCATCTCAGCCAGATCGCTTTGGATCGTGATCAAGAGCGTTGTCATCAACGTCGAGTTCCGCGACTCATCGCCTAAGATTCGCCACTGATTCCATGCGACAAGCGTCACAGCTAAACAGAGCAAACCAATCAGCACCGCCTGAATACGTCGCAGCATCGGGATATCTCCTTGCTTTTCGCGGCGGCAGCGCCGCAGGAGGTCGTTGAAGTCGCCGAAACGCTCGGCGGCCTTTCGTTTCGCTTCTTCGGGCGGCATGCCGCGGCGCTCTTGCTCTTCGGCCAGCAGGTCGAGGTGCAGCTGCAGCTCCTCGGCGATCTCGTCGTCAATTTCCTCCGTCGGCCGGTCGTCGCCGGGGAAGAGCCAGTAGGGGAGGGCGGGCATGGCGGCTTCAGACGAATGGGACGCGGATGACGCGGACTGAAAGGGGTTTAGGAAGATTTGCTTTCTGTTTAATCCGCGATAATCCTTTTAAATCCGCGTCATCCGCGTC
>JBGSJY010000166.1:0-6664 GCA_041741515.1 Pirellulales bacterium
CCTGGCGCTCTCGATCCTCAAGCTGGACACCACCCTCCGTGAGACTCTCCGCGGGAAACGGCTCCGCGCCGGGTGGAACAACAACACCCTTCAAGCCATTCTTACCGGGATCGCTGCGTGATTAGATGCGATTGCCCTGGCTTGATCGATGGGTCGAGCAGAACAACCCGTGGGTGCGTGAATGGTCATCTGGGAAGACAGAATCACTGGACTTCTACGACGACTTTAGCGAGCCTCCCCGTCTCGTGGAAATGCACCAAGATAGAATCGTCATCCGTTTTGAAGGCCGACCGGGATGTAAGTGGTGGAAAGATTGGTTCGTCCTGAAATTCTGCAAACAACTGATCGAAGAATTTCCGGGCATTACTGAGCTTGAAAGCTGCCTGAATGCCGATGATGTTGCTTGATAAAGCTGAGCGAATAGGACTCGCCTGACCGTCCAACCGAGCCTTCGCCGCGTCCTCGATTGTCGGCGGGTTGCCTGCTCACACCCGAAGGGGATGAGCATGTGAATTGAAGAGGCGTGTGGGCACTGCGCCCGGCTTTGCCGATGCTCGCCGGGAGATAGAACGCAAGAAGAGCTACCGAACGATAGAAGCCGCGTTCCCCACTCTTGGCTTCTAGGGACTCTCGACTTCACCTCACACCGCTTTATCTTCACCTCTGTCATGCAAACCAAAGCTAAACTCGTTGCAGCGGTCCTGCTACTGGGCGCGTTTGTTTGCTTCTGGCGTGGGCTGTCGCCGGGCGAGCCGATCGCCCGAGCGGTTGTGACGACAACGCCCGTGACCCACTCGCCCCGGGCAGTGGTCGAGCAAGCGATCGAGACCATCCGGGTCGGGCAACGCGTTTGGGTTGGCGACAACCCCTCAGCCGAACGCGACTATCGGATCGGCGAGGACATCGCCGACCCCCGCCTCTGGCGGGAGATGCGGCTACGCTGCCCCAAGCGGGACGGCACGCTGGCCGACGTACGGATGCTGCGGCCGACGAGCTGGCTCGAAGAGCGGGGCGTGCAGCCCGGAGGCCGGGTCGATATCGAGGTCCCCGAGTGCGGCATCAGCGGCCTCGCCGACGTGCTGGAGGTGCTGCCGTGCCCCGAGATCACGCCTGGGCAGGGGAGGGTGGTGACAGCCACCTTCCACCATCAAGCGGCGCAAACGATCGACGTGGCAGTCGAAGGCCTCGACGGCCCGATCGGCTCGACCCCGAATCATCCCTTTTGGAGCGAGACCCAAGGGGAGTTCGTCCGCGCCGATCAGCTACGCGCGGGCGATGAAGTCCGCACCCTCCCCGGAACGGCCCGCGTCACGGGCGTCACGCCACGCGGTCCACCCGAGCCCGTCTACAACCTCGAAGTCCAGTGCGAGCACGTCTACCGCGTCGCTAACGCCGGACTGCTCGTCCACAACCAATGTCCAAACGGCGTCGTTGATGAAGTTTCTCTCGGAAACGGAAAGTCAATAAATCTAAACGCCGAAAAGGTCAGTACTGGACGGAATACTCCCAATAATTTGAAGGAACAGTTGGCGATGGCTGAAGTGACTTCAAACCCTGGTGGAATACAGCTCAGAATAGAAATGAACGATGCGAAGAACAATCTATTGGCTAGTGACGGGTGGGTGAAAAAGGCCCAAAATGTCAATGGGGTAGAAATTCACTACGCAGAGAATCTAAGAACTGGTCAGCAAGTGGATTTTAAATTCAAAGATTGAACATGTTATTTCAAACCGAGTTAGACCGCATTATCCACCGGTGGAATGAAGGCAATGTTGACGATGAGTGGGAATTTCAGCAATTACGCGACAGTAGCATTGCTGCTATGAGCAACGAAGAAGCGTGGTCGCAAATGCCGGTGACGATTGAAAAACTCACGCAACAATGTGACGAGAGTACAGCTGTTGAAGTGCTGGAAACTGTCCTAGCTTTGTCGCGCCGAAGTGACACCACTGAAATCCCATCTTCACTACTCACCCATCGCCTCCTTCTAGAGCAGCAGTTTGCAGCCTTCGGTCCGTATGCAAATCAAAGACTTTTGGAAATGTTCAAGCACTATCGGCTTACTGGGTCACAGTGAACCCGAGTGAGGGAACGCGCGCCTTTACTCATTGGGTAACAGCTTTTTCTTTTATGGATACCTGCGTTTACACGCATATGCATACATCATGCGCCGCAAAGACATCCCCGTAATCGCAGTCCTTTTGTTAGGCGCATTCGCGTGCCTGTGGCGGGGTTTGACGCCGGGCGAGCCGGCTAGCCGGTCGGTTATGGCGACAACGCCGGTGACCCACTCGCCGCCGCAGGTGGTCGAGCAGGCGATCGAGACGGTCCGGGTGGGTCAGCGGGTATGGATCGGCGACAACCCGTCCCACGAGCGTGACCTCGAGGTTGGCGAAGACATCACGGACCCCCGACTCTGGCGGGAGATGCGGCTGCGCAGCCCCAAGCGGGACGGTACGCTCGCCGACGTACGGATGTTGCGGCCGGCGGGCTGGCTCGAAGAGCGGGGCGTACACCCCGGAGGCCGGGTTGATATCGAGGTTCCCGAGTGCGGCATCAGCGGCCTCGCCGACGTGCTGGAAGTGCTCCCGTGCCCCGAGATCACGCCGGGACAGGGGAGGGTGGTGACCGCCACGTTCCACCACCAAGCGGCGCAGACGATCGACGTGGCGGTCGAGGGGCTCGAAGAGCCGATCGGCTCAACCCCCAATCACCCCTTCTGGAGCGAAACCCACGGAGAGTTCGTCCGCGCCGACCAGCTAAGCCCCGGCGACGAGGTGCGCACCCTCCACGGGACGGCCCGCGTCACGGGCGTCACGCCCCGCGGGCCCCCCGAGCCCGTCTACAACCTCGAAGTCCAGTGCGAACACGTCTACCGCGTCGCTAACGCCGGACTGCTCGTCCATAACGGCACCCTGAACCCTCAGTGTCCAGATATACTCTTCAGAGAAGACACGCTGCGGAGACCAGATATAGACACTAAGAAGCCGTTTAATCAGTCATTGAGCGACGAGAACCCCATTGAAGTCGTAATCGATAAGTTTGGAAATACTCATATTGTACAAGGCAACCATCGCGTCCAGGCGGCTAGAGAACAAGGATTGAACGAGGTGGGTGTGAATGCGTACACACAGAAGGAATGGGAGGACCTTCATGGGTTAAAATTTAACCACAGACGCGGAACTCGCATTCCAACAATTAAATAGTGAAATCGTACGCTGCTTAACAATGGCATGGAATACAATTCAAGTTGATCTGCTTGCGGAAGACACACGTTTTCTTTTTGAAGAATCGACTTACAAGTCATTAGAGCACGATCAAGTGCAAAGTCCACGAATAGTGGATTTTGTCGTTTCCGACGACTGCGATCGGACGAGCAGTTCTTTTCAGCAGGCTATGAATAGCTTAAGTGACCTTGGTTTCACACAATGCCAAGCTGGTAGATCTCATGTCGAATTTAAAACAGATGACATTTCGGTAGTTATCTACGAAAGAGATGGCGTGCTATCGCATCTATCACTTAAGTTCAAGCTCACATCGAGACCTCCAGCGTTGCGAGAGTGGGCAGGATTAGCCACTGTTCTGTGTGAAACCCATAATCTGGCACTATTCGATCCGCAGAATGAATGCCTGCTTTCTTGCCACGAATTTGTCGAATTAGTCACTAGATCAGTGAAATGGCACGAGTTATCACAAGGCTATGGTTGGGGCGATATGCCTACTTAAAGAGTTGCATATGGCCTTGCTTCCTAACCACAAACGATGAGAGGCATGCCGAGCCGGGTGAACCTATGAGAGGAGGCCGCGCCGCGTAGGCGGTTCTTCGGATTGGTGGTAAACGAGGGTTGTTGCCCTTACTCCGTTCCCCCCTCTAAAGAGTCCGTCATGAATTACGTCGGCGTGGACCTCCACAAGAAGTCGATCAGCGTCGGCGTTGTGAGTTAATCGCGTGAGGCGCTCTCTTCGCGTCGGTTCTGGTGCGTGGAGCCTGATCGGATCGCGGCCTTCTTCGGCGAACTCAGGCCCCACGAAGTCGTCGTCGAGGCGACCGTCGGCTACGAGTGGTTCCTGCGGCGGGTGGCATGCTCACACCCGAAGGGGATGAGCATGTGAAGTGTCAAACGGGTCAATCCGTTACAACTCATTCCAATTTACTATGCGTGCGGTCATGGCGCCGCCTACACTACGATCCGCTCGCGCAGCGACCGGATCGATCGGATCGAATCGGCGATGACCGCACGATTGCCTTCCTTCGCCGCTGATTCCAGGTCGTGCGCCGGCGCTGTGAAGCAGCCGAAGCCCACCGTGCCGCCGGCGCCGCGCAGCCAGTGCGCGAGACGCGACAGTTCGGCTTGATCGCCGGCGTCCCACGCCTTCTGCAGCGAGGCCATTTTTAGGTCGAGCGTCTCGAGAAAGATCACCACGATCAGGGCGAACTCGGGGTCGTCCGTCGGCAGGGTCGAGCGGATCGGTCCCTGCGGCTCTTGCGTGGTCGAGTTGACCGCTGAGCGAGAGGTCGCCGCTGGGCCCGGACTCGCTACAGCATCCCTGCGGCCGACGATCGACTCCAAGGTCTCGTAGAGCAGGGTGGCGTCGATTGGCTTGGGCAGGTACCCCGTGCAGCCGGCCTCTTCGCACTTCTCACGATCGCCCTTCATCGCGTGCGCCGTCAGCGCGATCACCGGGCCTCGGTAGCCCGTGTCTCGCAGCCGCCGGGCGGCGGTGTAACCGTCCATCACCGGCATCTGCATGTCGAGCAGGATCGCGTCGTAGCTCTTGCGCGTCGCCATATCGACCGCAACCTGGCCGTTCTCGGCGAGGTGGACCGTGGCGCCACAGCGCTCCAGCAGCAGCTTGAGGAGTCGGCGATTGGTGTCGCCGTCGTCGACAACCAGCACCCGCGCGCCGCTGAGGTCGGACGAGGCCGTGGTCGATTCGCGGATGTCGGCGACGGGCTCGGTCGGCGGCGTCTCGAGCAGTGGCGCCCCGGAGAGCGGGCCCGTCGCGATGCGGACCGTGAACGTGCTACCCTTACCGAGCGTGCTGGCCACGGTGAGGTCGCCGCCTAGCGCGATTGCGATCTTCTTGCCGATCGCGAGGCCGAGGCCCGTGCCGCCGAACTGCCGCGTCACGCTGTCGTCGGCCTGGACGAAGGGTTGGAAGATGGCGTCGATCTTCTCCGGAGCGATGCCGATGCCCGTGTCGCGGACCTCGACGACGAGGGCCGGGGCGGCGCCGCTAGCGTCAAGCCGCACGACGATCAACACCGAGCCCTGGCTGGTGAACTTGATCGCGTTGCCAACGAGGTTCAGCAGGAGTTGCTTGAAGCGATAGGGGTCGGTCTGGATCGTCTCGGGGACTCCGCTCTCCCAGCGGTAGTCGAGGTTGATCCCCTTCTCGCGCGCCGAGACGCGCAGCACCGACACGGTCTCGGCGATCACATGGTGCGGCGAGCAAGGGATCGACTCGATGCTGAGGCGGTCGGCCTCGATCTTCGACAGGTCGAGCACGTCGTTGATCAGCGCGAGCAGGTGCGTGCCGCTCCGCTGGATCGTCTTTAGGTAATCGACCTGGTCGGTTTCGGTGAGCCGAGAGCGGTCGGTGAGCAGGACGTCCGTGAAGCCGAGGATGCCGTTGAGCGGCGTACGGATCTCGTGGCTCATGTTCGCCAGGAACTTGCTCTTGGTGTGGTTGGCGAGCTCGGCCGCCACGCGGGCGCGGCGGAGCTCGACCTCGCGTTGCTCGAGGTCGGCGGTGTGCTCGGAGAGTTTGCGCATCTCGGCCCAGCTCTGCAGCATCGCGAAGAGCAGAACGACGTCCTCGAACAGGACCCAAGCCGCGTGCTCGATCCACCGCCACGACGACGCGGTCGCGACGCCGAAGACCGACTCGGGCCACCAGACCCCGCGTACCAGGTGGTCAACCGCCACGACCAGCGTCGCGGGGGCCAGCACGCGGGGGTCGCGGTAGGCGGCCAGGAATGCCAGCGACACGAAGACGTGGAAGTGCGTCTCGAGCCGTCCGCCGCTGAGATGGATCAGCAGCGAAGAGAACAGCGCCTGGCTCGTGGCGATCACCATCCGCGTCAGCAGCCGCCCCGGCGCCAGGATGGCCAGCGCGATCGGCGCCGAGGCGATCACCGCGCCGCCGAAGACCGCCATCAGCACGTGCTGGTGCAGCTCGCTCGTCGCGCCGATCCACGTCTGCGGCGAGACCACCAGCGCGACGACAATCCCCGCGATCCATTGCAGCGCCATCAGCACCGCGAACATCCGATCGGTGCGGGCGTGGATCGTTTGCGTGTGCTCGGCGAGCCGCCGCCGCGCTTCGGTGCTGAGGCCGGAGGCGTGTTGGAAAACGGCGGAAGTGAGGAGTCGCGTCATGGAAAGTTGTCAATCGCCGCCGGGAGGCCTAAGCGGCGCCGGCGCATTTCGGGTGAGGTGTCAATCTTCCAGGCAGAGCCGGCAGCCGAGCGCGGGCGCCGTGAAGGGCGTGGAATCGTCGGGATATTGCAGCCGCCGGCGCAGGTGGTCGGCGCCGAGGCTGTCCCCCTCGTGGCCGCGCGACACGGTGACGCCCCCGGCGAACAACAGTCGGCCATCGGCTGTGTACAGAGCGACTGTCCCGCTCGCCGCCGCGCCGAAGCGCCGAGCGATCCGGCCGC
>JBGSJY010000167.1:0-6458 GCA_041741515.1 Pirellulales bacterium
AGTTCGCGGCCCGCTGCCCCCACTCCGCTCCGCAGCCGCTTTCGGCTACGCCTCGAGCGGCTGCTCCGCTACGCGGGGGCAGCGGATTTACCCAAACCGTACTCTCATAACGAATGGCTCAGGTTTTTGGGGCAGGTCAGGACCCACGTCGAGTCCGAAGAGCTACTCGCCAAAAGCCGTCGTACCGCTCAGACGAACAATCGCCGATCGCTGGGCTACATCCTCCCGGACGAGTTCACCGCCCGGTGGACCCATTCCACTCCAGGCCCTGCGCTCCGGCAGCCCACAGGAGTAGCATCGAACAATCCCGGTTCACTCGTTGCGACTGGTGCATCGACCAGCGGAAGGCAAGGGATTCTCTTGCTAGGAAGCATTGATTCAGACACCGTTTAGACGGAGCGAAAACGGCATGGACGACCCTTTCAGGAACTCAGACGGACGATTCGCTCCCGGCAATCCGGGTGGACCCGGCCGGCCACCGCGTTCGGTGGAGTCCGACTATTTGAGAGTACTGGCAGAGGAAGTGCCGCCGGAGGCGTGGCGCGAAGTTGTTCGCCGCGCCGTCAAGGCCGCGAAGCGTGGTGAACCCAAGTCGAGGAACTGGCTGTCCGAATACTTGCTGAAACGCAGTCCGACCCTGGAAGAGCTCGCACGTGGAGCAAAGGCGCCGACCGACGCCGAGAACGAGCATGACGACGACAACTGACGACGCCGTGACGAAGGATCCGCTGTCGGCCGTGGTGCTCCATGTGCCGCACGCCGTGACCTTGATCCCCAAAGCCGTACTCGCAGATTTCGTCATCAACGCCGAGTCGCTCCGGCGGGAGGTCGATCGGATTACGGATCACTACACAGACGAGCTCTTCCGGCTTCCGGAAGAGGTGGCGACCACCATCGCCTATCCGGTCAGCCGACTCGTCGCCGACCCGGAGCGATTTGAGGACGACGCCCAAGAGTCGATGGCGGCGGTTGGATTCGGTGCCGTTTACATGAATCGGACCGACCTCGGGCCCCTTAGGCGTCCCCTGAGCAACGAAGAGCGTGAGGCCCGGCTCGACGAGTTCTATCGGCCGCACCATCAGAGGCTGACGTCGGCGGTTCGCGCTGCGCTCGACTTATGGGGGAAGTGCCTCATCATCGATTGCCATAGCTTCTCGGCGGCGCCTCTCCTTTACGAGCCGGACCAAACGCCCGAGCGACCCGACTACTGCGTGGGCACCGACGAATGGCACACGCCGCCGGATCTGGTGGAAGCGGCGTGCCGATCGCTCCGGGCGGCCGGGCGTTCGGTCGAGGTCGACCGCCCGTATGGGGGCGCGATTGTCCCGATGGAGTTCTACCGGAAGGACCGGCGCGTCGCGTCCGTCATGATCGAGGTCAATCGGCGGCTGTACCTCGATCCGCCCGACTCGCCGACGAAGTCCGACGGCTTCACCCAAACGCGCCACGAAGTCTCTGAGTGCCTGCGACAGAGCGTGTTGGCATTTGGCGGTTAGCGGGCCTGCCCGTACCGTCGACGCGGATTCGAAAGAAGCCGCTCAAACAACTATTCGGATCCGCTTCCTTACCGCGACGGAAGCGCGTTACATCCATGATTCGCTATCGCGAATACGTTCGCTCGCGCCAAGATCAGGAGAGTCGCCGCTAGACCCGAAACTGCGTCGAACGATGAAGCCGACGCACTTTCCGAGATTGCGAAACTGACGGACGTGAGCTGCACCGACGCGAGTTTGGGGACAGCCGGAAGTGCTGCGAAGTTTCACTTCTCAGCTGATTTGACCGCTTCGAAAAAGCTCTCAGCGTGTCAAACCGACGCAGCTTTTTCAAACTCATAACGCAAGGATCAATGCGACATCTTGGATCGTCACAAGTCGATCCTACATGGTTGACTCACGTCGCTCGAAGCGTTGCGCGTTGCCCCAAGAGCGCCAAAGGCTGAGCGCGAGCGACGCCAAGCTGAAGACAGCCGCTGCCATCTGGACCGAATAGATCAATCCGTACTTCTGATGTAGCGATCCCAATGCCGCCATGAGCTGAGAGATGTCTTTGCCCTTGGTGAGCACGATCCCGGCAATGCCGAAGTCCGCCAAAGAGGAGTTTACAACGAGCCGTCGGCGTCAAGCTAGACGCTGAACCACCTCCAACCCCCAAGGGCGGATTGTTTTTGGGAGCGCACAGCAGTGTGGGCGCTGCGGATTCGAGCTTCCTTCGCTTCTGCCCATCCTTCGGTCGACTGCCCGTTCAGGCGGGCGCGACCTTCATAGTGAATGGTTCAGGTTCTCGACAGGTGACCACTAAGGGATCGTAGAGCTAGGTCCTGACGAAGGTATTGAGGTGTTCTCATGCAGGGATCATTACCGAACTGCCTGCAGATTCTTCGGTTGCTTCCGGCAACACCCCCAGCAAGACAGACGGCTGGAAACTTGTGTTCACACGGAAGCAATTACTTCCCCGTGGCTGCTGGTTTACTATCGTGGCTAAAGATCGACCCAAGCAATGGTGTGCGGGATCAGGAGCCGCGGCGGCGACCAAACGCGGCAAGATAAGCGAGCAACCCGGCCCACGCCGCCTCCGGTTCAGGAACGGCGGTCGCCGGCGCCGGCGGGCTCGACCCAAGTTGATCGCGCCATATCGTGTAGTCGGCGGCGTCAGTAGTGTTGTCGCCGTTCGCGTCGCCGAGCAGATTGGGCCCGTATGCACTGGCCCAGATGCTGTAGTCGATCGGATCGACATCGCCGTCCTCGTCAAAGTCGGCGGCGAGAAACCCTGCGACAACGCTCAATTTTCCCTGAGAATACAACTGCGACGTATCCCAAATACGACCCGGCGCCAGCGTCGGCAGGTTGATTTGGTCAAAGGTTCCCGACAGCGTCGTGAAGTCCAGCAAGTCGAACGTCTGTCCGATGGTGGGACTGAAGCCGTTGATCAGATTGACGCTAAACCGACCGTCGGCAATGAGCTCACCCGTGCTGAAGAGTATGTCGTAGCCGAATCCGCCGCTTGCGCCCCCAATGTCCATCAGCAGATTACTCGAATCGGTGAACTTGTAGTTGCTTCCGCTCACCAGTCCCGTGGCGAAACCTGGAACGAAATCGCTTGGCGCTAGTGTCCCGGTGAATGCTACGTTGGTGAAGCTGCCATTCCCCGTCACATAGCCAGTAAGCGTAATGCGATTAGTGACGCTGTTGCCGGCGACCGTCCCCAAGTTCTGAAGCCGGCTGGCCAAGTTGTGATTCGTCGCCACCGTGCCAAAACCATTGATCGATTCACCAGAGCCAACATTTATGCCGTTGCCGGCGGTCAGCGATCCTGGCGTTGCCCCCAGACCGATCAGTGTAGAAGATCCGAGTTCTGCCGCGTCCAAGTCGTTTAGTATTAGTGGATTTCCGAACGCAATGATCTGTCCCGTCGTGGCGAAGCCCACCGACGATCCCGCGTTGCCGATCGTCAGCGGACCATTGGGAATGATCGCTCCGCTCCCCGAGTAGCTGGCATTAATCGTGCCCCGACCGGTAACACCGATTACGCCTGCGTTAAAGGTGGGGGCGTTGAGCGTCCCGCCCGCCATCTGCAATCCGTCGCTGGCGGACGCCGCATACGACACGCCGGCCGCAAGGTTGGCGACGCCGCCCGTATTCAGTGTTAACGACCGAATCCGACCAACACCACTTGTGGTCGAGCCGAGCACCGTTGCCACCACGTTCGGCGTGGTCCACATCGACCCCTCGCCCCCAATAGTCACGTTCGTGCCGCCACCTCCCTGGATATAACCGGTCAGCACGCCGTTGTTCTGGATCGTTACGTTACCGCTAGCCACGAGATTCGAACCAACCGCGCTCAAAGTCACCGATCCACCATCGATGAGCGTTGTCCCCTGCACGGTGATGTTGCCGGGAATGAAAGCGCCAACTGCCGGGGCGATTGAACCACGCACCGTCAAGTTGCGGGCACTGATCGCGGACTGGTTCATCGTCACCGCGTAGCCGCTCCAAACCACGAGTCGATCGGACGAGTCGTTGCCCACAGCAAGCACGCCGCCGCTAGCGATTGCAAGCGTCCCTTGGCCTCCGGCCGTTGTGGAGTTTCCGCCGAGATAGATCGAGTCGCTACTGACAAGCGCTGAGCCAGCGCCGCTAATCGTCACATCCCCTTTTAAGCCGGGGGCGCCGATGAAGGCGCTTCGCATGCTGACCGTGCCGGAACTAGAGATTTCGAGCTTGGCTCCCGGATTGGTGGTGAGCGTGCCGATGGTCAAATCGTGTGACACGCTCCAGATGGATTCGCCGCCATCGACGGTCACTCGTGATTGTTGCAGCGCGACGCCGCTACCACCGATGCGACCAGAAACGCTGCTTGCATAGCCACCAGCGATGTCTAGGGATCCGCCGGCGCCGGTCCCTACGCCAAGCTGTCCCTCAACATCAATCGACTGCACCCACGATTCGGGAAATGGCGTCTCTTCGCCCGCGTCGAGCGTGACTGCATTCCCGAACGGGGCGTTCGAAACGATGCTATCGACGTTAAAATTCGAAGTGAAGTTGATTTGCCCCTCGACCCAATCGAAGGTGCCACCTGCGAGATCGAGCCGACTGGCATCGACGCGGAGAACGGCGTCATGCTGCATGAGAAGCTGCGTGCCTGAGTGAGTTTCGAGCCGCCCGCCAACGGTGAGCTCTGCGCCCGTGAAGAGCGAGATCAGGCCGCCGCGGAGCTCTAAGTCTCCGCCGATCTCAGCTGTCGCGGGGTACTGCGTGGCGAAGTAAACCCCGTTAAGTCGGAGGGTTCCTTCGCCGCCATTAGCGAGGTCAGAGCCTCCGATATAGACATCGCCGCTATTGAACCACCGACCCTGGGGGCCAATTTCGATCTCGCCCACCGATCCCGGCTGCAATCCGACAAACGTATCGACGCTGTTAACGATACTTTCGTCGGGAAGTGCGTCCTCGGAATTAATCAAGAGCAGGCTGTCACCCGCGCGGCCAACGGTTAGGTCGTCCGTAACATTGAGCGTACCGCCGCGAAACACGAAGACTTCGCCCAGGTCACTGCTGCCGTGCCCAGCCGCCAGCGTCGTCGACGTGAAGGTCCCGTTGTCGACTCTCAATCTGCCATCGAGAACGGTTACTCCCAGGGCAGAGAAATCGGTGCGACTGCCGATTGTTAAACGGCTTTCTATTTCCGTGAGACCTTCAACGATAACCGACAGGTCGCCAGCATTGTCAGAGCTGGTCGCTCGGAAGCTCAAATCGGAACCCGTCACATCGATGGCGACTATTCCAATATTTCCAGGATCAATTGTCAGCGTCACATCGGGGGTGTTGCTCAACACACCGACGTTAAACAGCGCTTCGCTCTTGATGCTGTGTACAGAAAAGGACGCCCCCAAGCCTACGCTAGTAGATTCACTCGCAGCGGACCCGGGATACGGCTGGAACTCAGCGGACTCGAGCAGCGTATTGGGAACGCCGCCGCTGCCGCTTCCTTCAAGGTACCAGTTGCTGTTGCTCAGCCAAGTGTACTGTCCGAGGGTCGAAGGAGGCGAGCCAAAGATGTAGTTGTCGGCCGCGTGAGCGGTGGAAGATAGAGACAACGCCATCCACACCCCGCTGGCGACACGCCAGGATCGATGCGACTTTATCATGAACGGGCTTCCGGATGGCATTGAAGTGAACAGCGCCTGAAAACGCTTCGGGACGATTTTCGATCCCCCGACAACCCCGAATTCGGCATCGCCGCTGCCCTCCGTGCCAACACTCTCGCTTAATACGCGTGACCGGAAGTCGATACGGCGCCGACCGCTTCTAACACCGTCAGATGGGGTGCCCACCTATCAGCGATGGTTTGCAAAGCTCGCTCTAAAGGATTGCAATAGATTCGGGCCAATGTCACATTCGGACCAATGTCGCGTGCAACTCAAAGTCATTCACGACTCTTAGCTTACTGCGACAGTTAGAAATCTGCAACAGTAGGCTGACGCGATGACTGCGAGAAGTCTTCCACGGCAAGTGCTGTAGCTTACGACAAGGACGTAGCGACGATCAAGGACGGTCGGTTGTCCGACCTCTTCGCGGTCGCTGTAGTGAACCTCTCAGCAGCTTCACCGCATGCAAGGTGATCAAGATCGGGAGGCTTCACTTGCGGGGATTTAACTGATGAGTGGGGCGGCGACCTTATCCTGAGCGGCGCCGATCAGGAGATAGGCGGCCGCAATACGGACACCACGGTCACTGGTAGAGTCATCGACGTCCCGAATATCGGTCTCGGCGGCAGGCTGATGAAAGTAGGTACGGGGAAACTCGTGCTTGCCGGTACCAACACCTAACAGCCTGTTGATTTTCTCACTCGCCGCCCCGCGATTCTGGCGCTAAGCTGAGTGCGGGTAGGCAATGGTCCCGGAGGGATTTGATCGATGGGGATGGGCAAGCGTCGACGCGAGTCGCAAGGAGAGCTGTTCGTGG
>JBGSJY010000168.1:0-15454 GCA_041741515.1 Pirellulales bacterium
CTCAAAGCCGCCTTCGGTGAACGCCTCAAGAACCGCACCGGGCCGAATCAAGACATCGAAGTCGCAATCCGCTGCAAGCTACTAAACCACTTCGTCACCCTAGGCATGCCCCTCTTCACTTGGAGTTAGGCGACAAGGCCCATCGGGCGTCGAGGGGGGAGAGAACGTGCATCGCTTAGCGTCGAACTGCGCAGTTTGTGGGCGGCGTCATGGGGCGAGGGAAGCTCACGGACGCCCCTGGCCGGGCCGAAGGTACTTACAATCGCTGCCGAGCGACTCAATCGCCGCGCCGTCCGAGGGGGCGCGTCTGCCCCGACGGGACGCCACCCGACCCCCGTCAGGCCTGATAAGCAAACTCGGCGCCGGACCTCTACCGGATCGCTGCCGATCCGCCGATCCCACATCAGGACTCCATCAGCGGGGCACTCCATCCCGCGGCGCGCGGCGGCGATTGACTTCGTCTCCCCTAGCGACGGCTGAATCCTGGGAAACCTAGCCGGTTGTGCGGCTGGTAGGGCTCCGCTTCGACATTCCCTAAGGGGATTCCACGGGCCGTTTCAAGCGGCCTCTCAAGGGCCGACGATCTCGGAAATGCCGTGTTCTGCCTGCTGAGCGTGAAAGGATTCCATCCCAATGTTCGGCCGCCAAACCTTGCCGCTTGTCACCCTCGGACAAGTGCTTCTGCTCGCCGCCGTTGCACCCGCCCAGGAGAGTGAGCTCGAAACCGACCGCGACTCTTACACCCCAGCAACAACGACCGCTGGTGACGGACGTTGGATCACGGAGGCCGCTTACTCGTTTATCGACAACCGGACCGTTGCCGAAACCCACAGTTACCCCGAACTCTTGCTCCGCCGCGGGGTGAGCGACTGGTTCGAAGTGCGTCTCGGTTGGAACTATGAGGTCGGTGGCGCCGGCAGCCCGGCGTCGGGCAACGTTCCCAGCGACCTGGGCGAAGAGGCAGGCTTGGAAGAAGAGGCTCGAATGATTTACGGCGCCAAGGCGGTGCTGACCGATCAGTGCGACTGGCGCCCGCAAAGCGCGGTAATAATTCAGGGCTTCACCCCTACCAGCGGCGAAGCGACCGACACGCAGATGTCGGCCACCTATGTATTCGGTTGGACACGCGAGAGCGACGTCACCTGGGACTCGGCCATCCGCTACAGCACCAGCAACATCGAAGATGACAACTTCTCGGTCTGGTCCCCGTCGACGGTCATCAAGGTCCCCCTAAGTGAGCGTTGGAAGGCCCACCTCGAATACTTCGGTATCTTCTCCAGCGGCCGCGAAAACGAAACCTCGCAACACTTCTTCAGCCCCGGCGCCCACTACCTCGTCACTCCCAACTTAGAAGTCGGTTGCCGAGTTGGCTGGGGGCTGAACGAAGAGGCGCCCAATTTCTTCTCCAACGCGGGATTTGGCTGGCGGTATTGAGTGGGGGCTAGTCGGAGGACAACCGCTCACGCCCCCAGATACCGCGCACAAGCCTCCACAATCCGCCCCGCGGATTGCCCGTCGCCATACGGGTTCGAAGCCTCAGCCATCGCCCGGTACGCGGCCTCGTCGCTGAGCAGCTCCGCCACGCCCGCCACGATCTTGTCGGCGAACGGGCCCACCAGCCGCACCGTGCCGGCGGCGACCCCTTCGGGGCGCTCGGTCGTGTCACGCATCACGAGAACCGGCTTGCCGAGGCTTGGCGCCTCTTCTTGCACGCCGCCCGAATCGGTCAGCACCACGCGGCTCGCTGCCAAGAGCGCGACAAACTCGCTGTACGGCTGCGGCGGCAGCAGCCGCACGTTCGTCAGGTTCCCCAGCCGGGCGTGGACCACGTCCTTGACGTTCGGGTTGAGGTGCACCGGGTAGACGAACTTCGTGTCGGTAAACCGGGCGGCGAGCGTCGCGATCGCTTCGCAGATCTGCTCGAAGCCCGTGCCGAAGTTCTCGCGGCGGTGCCCGGTGACGAGGACCATCGGGCCGTCGAACAGGTCGGCGCCACCTACCGAGGTCAGTGTCTTACGCAGCTCGACGCCGACCGCGGGGTCCTCTTGCCGACGCAGCTCCATCTTCAGCGCGTCAATCACAGTGTTGCCAGTGACGAAGACCGACGCCGGATCGACGTGCTCGCGCAAGAGGTTGTCACGCGACTCGTTGGTCGGAGCGAAGTGCAGCGCCGCGAGCCGTGTGGTGATCAGACGGTTGCCTTCTTCGGGGAAGGGGGATTGCAGGTTGCCGGTGCGGAGGCCCGCCTCGACGTGGCCGACCGGCACACGGCGGTAGAACGCGGCCAGCGCGCCGGTGAGCACGGTCGAGGTGTCGCCTTGCACGAGCACGAGCTTCGGGTCGAGCGCGACCAGCGCGTCGTCGATCGCCGTGAGCAGCCGGGCGGTAAGGGACGCCAAGGACTGGTTCGGCTGCATCACCGCCAGGTCGCGGTCGATGCGCAGGCCGAACAGCGAGATCACCTGGTCGATCAGCTCGCGGTGCTGCCCGGTATTAACGACTAGCGGCTCAAACCGATCGTCCGCTTCGAGGGTGGCGATAACGGGGGCGAGCTTGATCGCCTCGGGGCGGGTGCCCATGAGGACGAGCGTGCGGTGCTTCATGGGATCGCTGTGGGAGGGGTACGGTGGTCTCCATCTTACCTCAACTCAAGCCATCGCGACGGCGACTTTAGCGGCGCCGTTCGACTTAGGCTGGTTATAGCGGCTGGTCGGGGCAGGGCCTGAGAGGGAGGTTGATCGACGCAAGGGGCTCCGTTGCAGACCCTCTGCGGGCGGTGGAGAATGGAACTTCTGTAGCGGCGGGCTCGTCCCATGACGGCCCCTACCGGCCGTCTGTCGTCTTCCCCCTCTTCTGTCGGCGTCGTTTAAGTTGAACCAGGCCAACCTCCTGCTGCTCAACACGGGCGCCACGTTTACCCGAATGGCCGCGAGCGTGGTGCTCGGCCTATGGACGACGCGGATCGCGTACCAAGAGTTGGGCCGCGATGGTTTCGGCGCCTATGCGGCGGCGCTGGCGGTCGTGTTGATGCTGCCGATCATCATCGAGGCTTTCAGCAATAGCGCACAAAGGCACATGGCTTATGCTATCGGCGCCGCCGACCCCGACGAGGTTCGTGCGGTCTCTGGGACGTTTGTCACGATGGCATCGTTGGCAGCTGGGCTGCTGATCACTCTGGTTGTCACGACTGCGCCGATGCTCGCTATGCCGTTGCAAGCGAATCCCCCACATGCGGCTCACCTACCGGCCGCGCTTAGTTGGATCAGCGTAATGACGGCGTTCGTCGTCGCACAGTCTCCGTTTAGGTCGTATTTGATCGCCAAGCAGTCCATCGCACTGCTGACCGGTTTTGAGATGCTCGAATCAATGGGCCGCGTAGCGGCAGCAGCCACTCTTTTCCTATACTCACCGCCAACGATCATCGACTACGCCCGCAACACGGCGTTGGCGGTTGCAATCCCGACGCTGCTATTGGCTGCCTACTGCATGCACCACTTCCCCGTAACGCGGCCGGGCCGGCTGACGCGGGTGGGATTAATCGCGGCGATGGGGCTCTGGATGATGGTGTCCCAACTCGGCTGGAAGATCCGTACGCAGGGGATCCAGATCGCCATCAATACTCTGGTCGGCGCCGCGGCGACGGCGAGCTACAGCGTGTGCCTTCAGCTCGCGCTTTACCAACACAACCTCAGCGCCGCCGTCTACCGCGCCGTGCGGCCGGCGCTGGTGGTCGCGCAGGGACGCGGCACTCGCGACCACGTCCGGCAACTCGCGATTAGTTCGAGCAAGTTGATCTCGATTGGGACGCTGGTCGCCGCCGCACCGTTGCTTTTCGAGACGCGGGCGGTCCTCACCTACTGGATCGGCGAGGCCCCCGATGAGATGATTTTGATGATTCGGTGGCTCGTAGCTTGGGTTACCATCAAGGATCTGACGATCGGCCACCTCACTGCCGTGCATGCCAGCGGCAAAGTAGCGACGCACGAGCTCACTTTCCTGGGGTTCGATCTGCTCGCTCTGGGCGCAGGATCTCTCGCCGTTTGGTACGGCGCCCCCGCCTGGAGCTTTCCCTGCGCGGTCTTTTTCTCGATCTTGGGCTACACGGCCGTCACGATCAAGCTGTTCGCTGACGCCGCCCATATGACCCCACGTGAGTGGGCCCTCTGGGTGCTTAGGCCGTATCTCCAAGTGGCGACGATTGTCGGGTTTGTGACGGCGGTGCTAGTTAACTCTCTGGAACCATCGACATGGCGGCTGGGTCTTGTTCTGGTGGTGACTCCGATTGTCGTCGTATTAGCGGCGTACGCTCTAGGGCTGGATGAAGAAGAACGCCGTCGGCTCGGCGACGCATTCAACGCCGTCGCACGGCGTCTGCGCCGGCGATCCGCCTAAATCTTTCGACTGATGCCACAACAGGACTCGGCGACTTTGTCCGAACCATTGACCATTACCGTCCTTATCACCACCTACAACCGCAAGACCGAAATCGGTGGTTGCCTCAACTCGGTGCTGCGCCAAGACTACCCTTGTGAGGTGCTCGTCCTCGACGACGCCTCCAGCGACGGCACAACGGAGTATATCCGCACGCACTACCCTCAGGTGCGAGTGGACCGCGTCGAAAAGAACCTTGGATTGATCGGTCAGCGGTCGCGTGGAGGAAAGCTTGCAACGGGCGATATAATCGTCTCCATTGACGACGACGTTGAGCTCGTTGATCCCGGACTTTTGCGTCATGTCTCCGAGGCCTTCGATGCGGACGACATAGGTGCAGTGACGTTCCCAAGCATCGACGTTCGTACCGGCTCGAGAGTCTTCTCAAAGCCCCCTTCTGGAAATTGCCGGTGGGCTTCAGCAGACTATCGTGGTTGTGCACATGCACTGCGCCGCGATCTTTTCCTGAGCCTCGGCGCTTACGATGCGCGTCTCTACCGTCAGGGTGAGGAATCCGACTTCGCAGTTCGACTATGCAACGCTGGCTACCTCATCGCCATGATCGATACCACCCCAGTTCATCACCACGAATCACCGCGACGTCGGAAGTCGATCGAATTTTATTATGGCGCCCGCAACGACATGCTTTTTTGCTGGTGGCGGATCCCGTTTCACCTCGTCTCGATCTACGTCGCGGTGCGATCCGTGAATCGGCTGAAGAGTGGGCTCAGGAACCGATTTGTCTGGCCGACTGTAAAAGGGCTCCTTGCCGGCAACTGCATTGGAGTATTTAACCTGCGTAGTAGGTCGCCAGTACGCGCCGACCGGTTCCGCATTTATGAACGTCTCCGACGTTTCGGACCGCAGCCGCTGGATGAAGTCCGCCGCCGCCTTGCCCGCTAGTTTGCCAGCCGAAAAACTCGTTAGAGTGAAGGGCCTCTCTCTTACCTAGTTGACCACCATGACCGCTGCCGTGTCCCAAGCCGACCAACTTGAAAACAAGATCCGGACCAAAGAGGCCCAGGTCGGGATTATTGGGCTGGGCTACGTCGGCCTGCCGCTGATCAACGCCTACGTCGAGGCCGGCTACTCGGCGATCGGCTACGACGTCGATCCGAAGAAGATCGAGAAGCTCAACCGCGGCGAGACGTACATCGCCCACATCCGCCCGCAGATCATCCTGGGCTGGCTCGACAAGGGCCGCTTCGAGGCGACCGCCGACATGAAGCGGCTGAGCGAGGCCGACGTGCTGCTGATCTGCGTGCCGACGCCGCTGTCGGAGAGCCGCGACCCGGACCTCAAGTACGTCGAGTCCACCGCCGAGGCGATCTCTGCAGCGCTCCGACCGGGGCAACTAGTAATCCTCGAGAGCACCACCTACCCCGGCACCACCCGGGACATCGTCGTGCCGATCCTGGCGAAGTCGGGCCTCAACGTCGGTAGGGACTACTTCGTCGCCTACAGCCCCGAGCGCGAGGACCCGGGCAACAAGGACTTTTCGACCAGCACGATCCCCAAGGTGGTCGGCGGCATGGACGAGACCTGCCTGATGCTCGCCGACCTGTTCTACAAGCAGGCGATGACCAAAACGGTGCCGGTGTCCAGCTGCGAGATCGCCGAGGCGTGCAAGATCCTCGAGAACACCTATCGCAGCGTCAACATCGCGATGGTGAACGAGCTGAAGATGATCTACGACCGCCTGGGAATCGACGTCTGGGAGGTCATCAACGCGGCGAAGACTAAGCCCTTCGGCTTCCAGGCCTTCTACCCCGGACCGGGGCTCGGCGGTCACTGCATCCCGATCGACCCGTTCTACCTCTCGTGGGTCGCGCGGAAGCACGAGCTGCCCGCGAAGTTTATTGAGCTCTCCGGCGAGATCAACTCTTCGATGCCCGCCTACGTGGTTACCCGCGTCGGCGAGGCGCTCAACAGCGTCCGCAAGCCGATCAAGGGAAGCAAGATCGGCGTGCTGGGCGTCGCTTACAAGAAGGACATCGACGACCCACGCGAGAGCCCCGCCTACAAGGTCATGGAGCTGCTGCACGAGCGCGGCGCCGACCTCAGCTACTGCGACCCCCAGATCCCCACGCTCCCCGATGCACGGCGCTACAACGTCTTGCCGCTCGAGGCCAAACCCTACTCGCCGGCCTACCTGAAGTCGCTCGACTGTGCGGTCGTCATCACCGACCACTCGGCCTTCGACCCGCAGGTGCTCGTCGACTCGGCACAGCTCGTGGTCGATACGCGTAACCTGACAGCCGGAGTAACGGCGCCGGCTGGCCGGGTCTGGAAAGCATGACGGCGCCCATCCGGACCATCGTCGTTCAGCCGACGTTGGCGTCTTACCGGGTGCCGGTCTACCGCGAGCTGGCGTCACGGCCGCAGATCGACCTGCGCGTCTGGTACGGCGAGCAGAAGGCCATCCGCAACGCGACGCCCGACGGATTCGCCGCCGAGTTCAGGCCGATCCGCACCTGGAGCCTCGCCGGGCAAGAAGCGCTCTGGCACGCCGCGCAGATCGAGGCCGCCGGGCGTGAAGACGCCGACGCCGTCGTCTACGGATGGGGCGCCCGCTACATGTCGCTGGGCCCCGCGTTGCGCCGCGCCCATCGGGCCGGCAAGTCGGTCGTCTTGTGGGGCCACGGCGTCTCGAAGCACGAGAATCCTCTGCGCCGCTGGAACCGCAACCGCATGACGCGCTACGCCACGGCCCTGTTGTTCTACGACGACGTGAACGCGCTAGCGGCGATCCAGCGCGGAGCGCCTGCCGACCGAGTGTTTGTCGCGCCCAACGCCCTCGACCAGTCTGCTATCAGCGCCGCCCGTAACCATTGGCTCCGGCATCCCGAGCAACTCGCCGCATTCCAGCAAGAGCAGGGCGTCAACGGGCGAAAGGTGCTGTTATTTGTCAGCCGCCTGACGCCTGAGAACCGCCTCGAGCTTCTTATTGAAGCGGTCCGGCTGCTCAAATCCACCCGCCCCGAAATGCTTGCGGTGCTGGTGGGGGGTGGGGCCGAGGAAGAGCGGATCCGTCATCGGATCGATGAAGCGGGCGTCACCGACTGCTTCAAGCTCGTCGGCCCGATCTACGACCAGCACGAGCTGGCGCCCTGGTTCCTCACGGCCGAGGCCTTCGCCTACCCCTCCACGATCGGCCTCAGCCTGCTGCACGCCTTTGGCTACGGGCTTCCGGTGGTCACCAACGACAACCTTGCCGGCCACGGGCCGGAGATCGTCGCCTTCCAGCCCGACCCCGGCCGGCCCGGCGCCAATGGCCTCGCGTACCGCAAGGGCGACCCCACCGACTTCGCCGCTCAGCTGGGCCGGCTGCTCGGCGACCGGTCGCTCCGAGACCACCTTGCCGAGGGGGCCCGGCAAACCGTCGAACTAAAGTACAACGTTCGGAACATGGTTGACGGGATGGTGGCAGCGATCGAGCGGGGCATGCGGTAAGTGCGGCTTGGGAACCCGGTGGCCCGCTTAGGCGTCCCAACCGGAATGGCCGCGCCGCCCGATCTGGGGCCTACACTCAGCTAGACCCCGATCGCCCCTGGCGCCGCCGTCGAACTCCACCCTTTGCCGTCGTACCCCGCCCCTCCCCGCGGGCCAACCGATGACCGTCAACGACAAATACCTCTACGTCTTCAGTGCCGCGTTCGCGGTGGTCATCGCCCTGATGGTCATCGTGCCGATCGTGCGGCGGACGGGCGAGATCTTCACGACTTGGAACTTTTTCCTGGCAGGGGCGTTCGTCTTTAATGGCCTGTCGGGCCTCAGCGCGGCGACTTCGCAGCAGTACCTGCCGTCGCTTTCGTCGTCGACGTATCAGCTCTACTACCTGGGAGTCGTGATCTTCTTCGGGACGATCACCGCGACCTATTACGCCTTCAAGACGCCCCGCCGGTTGGCCGGGCGGACGCTCCGGCACTGGCCCGAGGTCTCTTCGACCACTGCTCCGCTGATCGCGACGGCGCTGATGTCGTTGATCATCGGCATCATCGCGCCGATCCCGATCCCGTTTATCGGCCAGCTGATGATGCAGTTCAGCCTCGTCGCGCCGAGTATCGCGGTAGCCGTGCTTTGCGTGGCTTGGTTCCGCGACCGCAGCAACGTCTTGCTGCTGGCGATGCTGGTGATGGCGATCCCGCTGTCGATCGGCGCTTCGGTGGCGGTGGGCGGTTCGCGCCGCTACCTGATGAGCATGCTGGCCGCGATCCCGGTGAGCTTCTATTGGGTCTGGCTGCGGTACAAGCCGACGCCGCAGATCCTGGGCGCCGTCGGCATCGCCATCGCCGTGACGGTCCCGGTGCTGGCCGGATTCGGCGCGGTCCGTCACGCGGACCTAGATGCTAAATCAGCCGTTTCGGCCGTCGAACGAGCCCGAATGGTGCTTGAAGCATTGCCGAAGGCGATTAAGAGCGGCGGCTCGGTGGAGGGCTTCACCGGTCAAGACTCGGTCGAATGCGCTCTCTCGGTGATACAGCTGCTCAACGACGGCTCAAAGATCATGCGGATCGACCCGCTGGCGTCGCTATGGCTGATGATCACCAACCCGGTACCGCGGTCGCTCTGGGAAGATAAGCCCGAGAGCGTGGGTCTGAACCTGGTCAGCTACTTCGGGCTGCGGGGAACGACCGCCAACCTGGGCCTGAACGTCGTCGGTCAGGCCTACTACGACGGTGGCATCCCCGTGCTGTTACTGTACGGTTTTATGATGGGGTCCTTCCTGCGCTTCTACGATGAACTCCTCATCCGCCGCCCCGGTAATCCCCTGCTGATCGGCGGCCTGGTGGCGATGAGCTCGCAGCTCATCGGCTGGCCCCGCGGCTGTATCGGCCTGATGGGGATGCAGATCCTCCAGTCGGTGTTTCTGGTGCTCGTCACGGCTTGGATCGCCCGGATCCTCTTCGGCACCAAGGTCGTCTATCCCCGCACCGATCACATCACCAACTTCCCCATTCTCCGCTCGCCGAGCGACTGGCAGCAGTGGATGGGCAACGCGCCATCGACGACGGCGAGCGTCCGCCGCGCGAAATTGCAGGCCGAGTAAACCCGCGGTTCATCCCGCCTTGCGCCCAGAGCCGTACAGCTGCGGGTTGAGCGTGGGGTCGTTGTACATCTTCATCTGGCGGTAGACCCGCAGCCGCTTGCGTCCGGCAAAGATGTCGCCCAAGAGCTCCTGGAGCGAGTTCGACAGGTCGGCCCGCTGCAGCACGCACCGCTGCCGCTTCGGCTCGACTTTCGAGAGGTGCTCCTCAGTGGCGTCGGGGCGAGCCAACTCCTCTTCCATGTGGAAGACTCGCAGCGACATGATCGACAGCCGGTCCATCGCCGAACCGGGCGTCTCGGTGTTCAGCGGCGCCGTATCGGGCGCGGTGACGCCTTGCGACTCGAGCATCTCGAGCAGCGTCTCGTCGATGCGCTCGATCCAGTCGTTGCGTCGCTGGTTGAAGCCGTCGATGTTGCGCTTCACCTGGGCGATCTGGGCGTCGGTGACGTCGGTCCGCCGAGCGATGTCCTCTTCGTGCCAGAGCTGGAAGTTGTACTGGTGCTGCTGGCAGACCACGCCCAGCAGGCCCGTATACGGATTGTCGAGCGGCTCTGAGTGCCAACGTTCCACGGCGTCGGCGTGAAGCTGCAGGACCTGGCGGACGATCGTAGCGCTATCGAGAGGCATGGGTCGGAATCCTTTCCGGGGAGCGGTCGCGGGGCGCAGAACTTACGCGGAAGGGGCGATTTACGACAAGACGAAAGGGGAAAGGGGAAAGGGGAAAGGGGAAAGGGGAATGACGGTAGCCCAACATTCCCGTTTCGCCTTTTCCGCTTTCCCCTTTCAGATCACCGGCGTCGCCCCCGCCGGCGGCGTCCCCTTTCCCGCCCGCACGTACTCGCCGCGGCCGCTAGCATGCTCGGCGGCGTTGGGTAGGTCGGCCTCGCACTTCGCGCGGTGGGCTTCAAAGAGCTTCACGAGCAGCGACCGACACCACCCGCAACCCGTCCCAGCGCCGTAGCAATCTGCCAGCTGCGACGGCGCCGCCGGGCGCTCGATACGCAGGTAGTTCTCCACCTTCCGCCGGGTGACGTGGAAGCAGAGGCAGAGCTCGTCGTCGGGCTTCAAGGGAATGCAGAAGTCGGATTGCGGATGGCGGAATAAATGACGGCGAGCCGGCGACGCAAGTCGTCGGAGTGCGTCACGAACGATTCACAACGCCCAAACTTAATGCCCCGTCGCCAACCGCCACGCGACCCGCCGCGACAGCTGGTACTCGGGGATGTTAAGCGTCTCGTCCACCGTGTGGATGTCGTGCTGCCCCGTGCCGAGGGTGATCGTCGGGATACCATTGGAGGTGATCCAGTTGGCGTCGAGGCCGCCGTTGGAGATCGCCCGCCGCGGCTCGGCGCCAACGCTGCGGAGGACCCGCTCGAGTTCTAGCAGCGACGGGTCATTGTCCGGCAAACGGAACGACTCATAAACAGGGCCGCCTGTGAACTTGACGGTTCCACGACGGCCTTCACTGCTGACAACCTTATCGACCGCCCGTAGGAACGCCGCCTCGATCGCAACGACGATCTGTGAGCGGAACGCGGGGAGATGGCTACGTGCCTCAATATGCAGCTTGGCGTGCTCGGCGACGACGTTCGTAGCGACGCCCGCCTCGATCGTGCCGATGTTGCAGGTCCCCGTCTGGTCGCCTTTCACCACCAAGCCGTGCCAGCCGTTCTCGACCAGGTCCGCGATTGCGATGGCGGCGATCGTTGCAGCACTGACGCCCTTCTCCGGGGCGATCCCCGCATGGCTCGGGTAGCCCTGCACGTGGACCCACATCCGGTAGCCGCCGGTGGCGCCGATGAGGAGCTTCGCCGGGTCGCCGCCGTCGAAGTTGAACGAAAGGGCGGGCTCGCCGAGCAGGCTCTTATCGACGTGCCTCGCGCCATGGAGGCCGCCCTCTTCCTGGACGGTCCAGAGGAACGTGAGCGGCGGGTGCGCCGTCCCGCTCCGCAGCAGGGCCATCGCCGTGGTGAGGAGCACGGCCGTCCCCGACCGGTCATCCGCGCCCAGCCCGGTCGTCGGGTCGGCCGAACGAACAAGGTTCCCATCGACGGTCGGCTGGCTCCCAAGGCACACCGGCACCGTGTCGGTGTGGGCCATCAGCATCCGCCGCGGGCCAAGTGACGGGTCCCCCTCCAGCCGGAGGACGCCGTTGCCGATCCCGCCCCCGAGCTCACTGAGCTGGTTGGCGTTGTCGAACGCTAGCGGCTCGGGCCCGGCGCCCGCCTCGGTGAGTTTGCGGGCAACGAACTCCATCACGCCCATTTCCTCCCCTCCGCGGCCGCGGATCGCCATCAGCTGGCAGACGAGGTCGAGGGCCTCGTCCTCGGGGACAGCGAGGGCGGTTGCTTGAGTCGTCATGAACTAGCTCGCGGCGAATCAACCGCTTGGCGAGCGGTCCTTGGGTGGTTCAACTTCCTTCAGGCGGCCCGCGTCACGGAGCGCCTGACGCAGCACATAGTCGAGCTGCCCGTTCACACTACGCAAATCATCGTCGGCCCAACGGCGCAATGCCGCAAGGACCTTGGGGTCGGTGCGGAGGAGGAACGACTCACGCGCCACTATCTTTTCCTCCGGCTCGGATGCTAGTTGTAGAGGGTGCCGGTGTTGACCACGGGCTGGGTGTGTTTGTCGCTGCAAAGCACCACCAGCAAATTCGAGACCATCGCCGCCCGGCGTTCGTCGTCGAGCTCAACAATTTTCTCCTCAGAGAGCTGCTCTAGGGCCATCCTCACCATGCCGACGGCCCCCGCGACGATCTGTGTCCGCGCCGCGACCACCGCCTGAGCTTGCTGTCGTTGGAGCATCGCCGCGGCGATTTCGGGGGCGTAGGCCAGGTGGCTGATGCGGGCTTCGATCACCTGCACGCCCGCCTTGCCGAGCCGTTCCTGGATGTCCTTCTCCAGCTGGTCGCTTACCTCGGTGGTGCTGCCGCGGAGCGAGGTCTCGTGGTCCTCGCTGTCATAAGGGTGACGGCTCGCAAGCCCGCGGAGGGCCGCCTCACTCTGGACGGCGACGTAGTGCTCGTAATCGTCTACCTCAAATAGGGCCTCAGCCGTATCCACGACTTTCCAGACCACAACGGCGGAGATCTCGACCGGGTTACCGTCGCGGTCGTTCACCTTCGATGGCTTGCCGCCGGAGTGCGACTTGTGCTGGACAATGTTCCCTGCGGCGTCTTTTTTCTCCGGCTGGTTCGTCGAGCCGGTCTCGAAGTTCCGGACCCGGAGCGAGACCTTCTTCGAGGTGTAGAAGGGGTTCACCCAGTAGAAGCCCGACTCTTTGATCGTCCCCTTGTAGTCGCCGAACAAGAGCAGCACTCGGGAGTCGTTGGGGGCTACCGCCTTGAATCCAGCGAGGGTGAAGATCGTCGCGATGAACAGGCCGACTCCAACAAGGACTCCGGCCACACCGAAGAAGACGGAACGTGTACTCTCAGCAAGAGCCACACCAGTGACGCCAATCACGACGGCGGCAATCGGCATTGCCAGGCAGCACAGCAGCGGGAACCAGCCAGACATCGGCTTGATTGGCTTCTCGGCGATCATTCTCTTTCACTCCACGAAAGGGGGGATATCGGAATGATATCACTTCGCTATCCCCTGGTCAATCTTGGCGACAACCCCCGAAGTTTTGTCGCCCGCCCTGGTGGGGTGAAAGGTCGCTGAACCCGACGATGAGTATCGGGGTCGTTGGGGGGGATCGCCGGAAATCCCCCATCGCCATCCCGGGCAAATCCCCTTCTACTTGGCGCCGAGCCACCCCCGCGGAACCGCGCTATGCTGCTGGTCATCGACAACTACGATTCGTTCACGTTCAACCTCGTCCAGCGGTTCGGCGAGATCGATCCGGACATCGAGATTCGAGTCGTCCGCAACGACGAGTACACGCTCGACGAGCTGGTGGAGATGAGCCCCGAGCGGGTCGTCGTCTCGCCGGGGCCCTGCACACCGACCGAGGCGGGCGTCTCGGTCGAGGCAATCCACCGCTTCGGGGGCCGCTTGCCGGTCCTGGGCGTTTGTCTAGGGCACCAGTCGATCGGGCAGGCCCTGGGCGGCAAGATCGTCCGCGCCGGCCGGCTGATGCACGGCAAGACCGACCTCATCCACCACGAGGGGGGCGCGCTGCTCGAAGGCCTGGAAAATCCCTTCCAAGCGACCCGTTATCACAGCCTGGTGATCGAGCCCGCCACGTTGCCCGCTTGTCTTCGTGTCACCGCTTGGACGGAGGACCCCGCCAGAGGTGGCGGCGTCGAGCGCGTCATCATGGCGGTTGAACATCGAGATTGGCCCCTTTACGGGGTGCAGTTTCACCCCGAGAGCTTCCTGACCTACCAAGGAACCGGCTTGCTTCGGCGTTTCCTCGAGGTCAATTAGCGGCGCGTTGGCGTCGTTTCGCCGCGGCAATTCTTGACGCCGCGGCTACCTCTGACGGCGCGACTATTGCTTCTGGCGCCGTGATTGGGCCATGCCCGGATAGAAGTGCGAGTAGTACCCGAAGCCGGTCTGATGGCCCGTGGGGATGATGTTCTCCGAACCCGCGGCCTCCATATCGGGCTTGGCGGCGATCTCCTGCACCCGCATGTTCATCTGCTGCTGCTGACGCTGCATCTGCTGGTTGGTGCGTTGCTGATCGAGCATCGGCCGCACGAGCAGGTTGTAGTTGTCCAGCGTCTGCGGACGGCCTGTCATGCCCTGATTGAAGAGGTTCAAGTAAGGGCTTACCGTCGATGACGGCGTAATCGCAGCGAAGGGCTTGCCGCCACCGAACTGCGACAGCGCGGGTATGCCGGGGGAGCCGTACGAGAGCGACGAGTTCGCTGTCGGCACCGGGTAAAACCCACTCGACGCCCCGAAGGCGCGGCTCTGGTTGAGGATCCCTTGCCGGATCGAATCGGACGTGTAGCCCGATCCGATCGCTTCGGACCTGATCTTGCTATTCGCCGAATCGGCGGCGGCGGCGGCCACCGCGAGACCGACCTGTTGACCGCCCCCGATAGGCACTTGTGCCAAGCCCAGCGATGGCATCGACGTGATGAGCGTGACGGTCAAGATCGTGTAGTGGCGGCTCATAGCTCGGCATCGACGGGTTGGAGCGTCGTGCGGTTGGAGGTGCGGTGGGCCGCCGCGGCGCGAACCGCGGCTCACCCGCCCCTGTATTCTACCCGCTTGGCGGGCGCCGGACGCCGGCGAGCGCCGTCGCGATACAGCAAATCGTCGGCACGACCGGCACGGCCGCTAAATTTGTGTTAGCCCGCCGCTAACTGGCCCGCGCCACAGGACTTACCAGCGTCCGCCCGGCGACTTCGCCCCGCAGGATATGCTCGACCGCCGCAGGGAGCCCCTCGAGGGTGACGGTCGTCAGCAGCTCGTCCGGCAGGGTGATCCGCCAGGGGCCCATCAGCCGCCGCCAGACTTCCAAGCGGGGGCCACGTGGACACTTCGCCGAATCGATCCCAGCCAGCGTTACGCCGCGGAGTAGGAACGGGTACACGCTCAGCGGCAAATCGGTCCCCGCCACGAGCCCGCAGGCCGCCGCCACGCCCCGATAACGCAGCGACCGGATGATCGTCGATAGCGGCTCACCGCCGACCGTATCGACCGCCGCCGCCCAGCGCTCGGCGAGCATCGGTTTGCCGGCGTCGCCGAGGACAGCGTCCCGCCCCAGCACCTCCGCCGCGCCCAACTGACGCAGCAGCGGCTCGTGCTGTGGCTTCCCGGTGATCGCGACGACGCGGTAGCCGAGCTTCGCCAGCAGAGCGACGGCGAAAGTCCCCACCCCGCCCGTGGCGCCGGTGACGACGACGTCGCCAGAATCGGGGGGCACACGGCCCTCGATCGCCATGACGCACTGCGCGGCGGTGAAGCCGGCCGTGCCATAGGCCATGGCGTCTTTGGTGGTGAAGCCTGCGGGTAATTTCACCGGCCAGTCGGCGGGCGTCCGCACCAAGCCCGCGTAGCCGCCCCAGCGGCC
>JBGSJY010000169.1:0-3832 GCA_041741515.1 Pirellulales bacterium
GGTCCGTTTCGCCCGGCGCCGCGACATAGTCGGGGTCGCCCGCGTTGATGACGACGCTTCCGGGGAGCGGCGCGAGGGTCGGCGTCGGCCCGCCGTTGTAGCCCAGCGGCGCAAGGTGCGGGTCAATCGGCGCCGCCTCGGCGCCGACGAGGTTGCCGCTTTCGCCGTCTACCAGACCCTGATTGTCGTAGCCGATGAGGCTGTTCGTGACGTCCGTGACACGGTACAGGTCCTGCTTTGGGTACGTCGTTCCGTTTGTATTGACGCCGACCGTCCCGGCGATAATTGAATGGTCGACAAAGACGGTGTGATTTCCGTAGGCGTCGATCGCGCCCGAGGAGAGTCCACTGTTACGGATGCGGCTTCCAACGATGGTCGAGTTACTCATCGTGAAGCCACGATAGGTGTCGATCGCCCCGCCGAAGACGGCCTCGTTCTCCAAGAAGGTGCTGCCGACGATGCTCGCCGTGCGTAGGGTCGGACCTTGGTTGAGGGAAATCGCTCCCCCCGTGCGGGATTCGTTTCTAAAGAATGTGCAGCCGAGAATACTCACAGCGCCGGAAGCGTAAATCGCGCCACCCTCGGCGAAAGAATAATTTGTGACGTTTGAGTCAAAGTACGAATCCTCTACGGTAAGCATTGACCCGCCGTAGATTGCGCCGCCGTTGTAGTAGGAGGTATTCCCTATGAATAGACTGCCTACTACGTCTAGCTGAGCGCCTCGATCGTAAATAGCCGCTCCCGCACTCGCAGAGTTGTTCTCAAACGTCGAATTGACGACCCCCATTACGCCACGGTTCTCGACGACGCCGTAGGTTCCGCCGATCCGATTATCGGAAACAACAACTGAGTCGAGCAGAAGCGAGCCGGCGTTGACGATGGCTGAGCTGCCGTTGAAGTTGCGGACCGTGATCCGCTCGATCGACAAGCCGAAAGTTCCGGTGACATACGAGACGTTGTTGGTGAGCAGTCGCCAGCCGTCAGCAAAGACTGGATTGCCGTCGGCCCCAAACTGCCCGTCCAGCGCCAGCAGCTCCGCCCCCGGCCCCGCGATTGTAAGTCCATCCGTGATCGTCGGCAGCTCGCTATCGAGCAGGATCGCCTGCGGCGTCGAGAAGAGCGTCTCGTCGAAGACAATCTCGTCCGGCACGCCGGCCGTGGCGTTCGCCAGCCCGATCGCCTCGCGGAGCGACCCCTCGCCGGCGTCGGCCGTCGAGCTGACGACATAGGTCGCCAGCAAGCGGCGATCCTCCAGAGCCTCGCAGCGCAGACCGCTCCGCAGGCGTGGCGACGCGGTTCGATGAGACGAGCGACGAGGCATCCGAAACCTTCCGGGGCGATACTCCAGCCGAGCCCCCAGCATAACCCGAGGACGCTTACTTTACCGACGCTAGTTCCGCGAAAGGGGAGCGGCTGCCCGCTTGGCTGGGACGGCGGGCTAACCTGGGCTAAGATCCGGCGCAAACGAAATTACGAGGCCGACACGGTAAGCCCGCTTAGCGGATCCCCTTTTTTGAGGGAGAAGGACTGATGCGTCACCGCGGGCATGTCGATTTAGCGTTCTTGTCGGGAGCCGTCCTGGGGTACGGCATCGCGGAGTTGGGCAGACCCAGCAGTCCGCCGCTGGCGTCGATTGGCGCCGTCGCTGTGGTGACCGAGGCGACCACAGGTTTGTCATTCCTGGCCCGCGTCGATACCGGGGCCGACTCGACATCGATCCACTGCCCGCCGGAGTCCATTCAGATCGCCGACGCTGCGGAAGAAGCGAGCGAGAACGTTGGCAAGATGGCCCGGCTCACCCTCACCGGCAGCGACGGCCGCCAAGCGGAAGTGCCGGCGCGGATCGAAGGCTTTATCGGCGTCCGCAACGCCGACCACCTCGAAGACCGCTACCTGGTGCGGCTGCGGCTGCGGGCCTCGGGCGTCGAGCGCGACGCCCAGGTGACGCTCAACGATCGCTCGTCGATGCGCTACAAACTGCTCATCGGACGGGACTTCCTGCGCGATGCGTTCGTGGTCAACGTAACCGACGACAGCGACTCACCGTGAGCCGAGGGGCTGGCGATCGTTACGCCACCTCGACGGCGGAGTATACCTTCCCGCCGGGTCTCAACCAGTCGCCATCGCCCGCCTCAGCACATTGCTGCACCTCACGTGACAGCTCGACACCGGCCGAACCGAGGCGCGGCTCGCTGGGGTCTTCGGTTGGAATAACCATCGAGACTTCGACAGCGATGACATAGTGCTCTGTCCGCACGAGGCGAGTCCGGGTTACTCGCTTGCCTTCGATTTGCACGGTTATCGAGTCGCCAGCTCGGCGTTGATTTGAGAGTAGACGCGGTCCTCACTCGACTCGACGCGCGCGACACGAACGCCCGTAGACATGACATCTCGAACAGCCGACCGCACTGCGTCCTCAAGGCTGTCAGCTTCGCGAGCGAAGCCAACCGTCGCCACGCCCTCCGATGAGAAGAGCGTGCCGTCATCGCAACCCGCTTCGAACAAGCGTTCGGCAAGCGACTCGTCCAGGGTGATTGAGTCGCCCAGTACGAGGCGAAATTCGTAGGTCGGCATCAATCCCCTCGGTGACGTTGTGGTCCAAACTCCACCTCCTCGGGAGCAGCCCTCATCTGCTAAACTCGCTAGATCAAGGAACAGATCCCAGAATATCGTAGCACGCTCTCTGTCTACGCCAAACTAACCACTCACCGCCTTGATTGACCTTATCGACCTCTTGATGACTGCGGGCGTCCCGGTTTGTGCCGATGCACAGTCGGTGAAAGTGCATCTCGCCTGCTACAACGGCACAGATCGCCCTATCGACGTCTTCTTTGCCGGCCGGTTCGATGATTGGCAAGCAAGCCAGAGCAAACGCAATTTCGAGTGCAAGCAAGTATTGAGCTTGATTGACCGAGGCTCGAAGGAATGGCTCTTTGTCGGTTTGTACCAAGTCCATGGGACAGCTGCCTATTCTGACGAGACGGGTCGGTATCGATATGACCTATCCCTCGTGCAGGGCCAAGAAGATCTAATTGCTCGGCTCGTTGTCCGTTTTGAGCGGTCTCGTGCCACTTACGTCTGGCTCCGCGAGACGGTGAAGTTACCTGTCATCGAGTTTCTTCGAAAACGACTCTCCATAGGCGAGTTTCCCGGGCACAACGCGGTCCGCCTTTCCCACGCTCACCTCAAGATAATTATCGAACAGGGGATTGATTCCTGGCGAGGCGCTCTCTCCCACGTCAAAGGTGTTTATCTGATTGTCGATACGACGACCGGCCGACAGTACGTTGGCAAAGCTTCAGGAGGCGTCGGCATCTGGCAACGGTGGACCGACTACGCGAAGACCGGGCACGGGGGTAACGTTGAACTCCGTGCGCTGCTGAACACGCATGGGATTGAGCATGCCGACAACTTTCAATACTCGATCCTCGAGATCGCCGACACTCACTCCTCTGATCTGGACATCCTGCAACGTGAGTCCTTTTGGATGCAGGTGCTTCGCAGCAGAGAATTCGGGTTGAACGGGCCCTATCGCATTGGCTGACGTAGAGAGGTGCGAAACAGTTGTTCGACCTGCCCTACGAAAAAAGCCTCCGTCACTTGCGTGACGGAGGCTTGAGTGTAGTTCGACTTGTCAGCTAAGGCTCAGTCCAAGAAACCCACCAGCTCCGCACTGCGGCTTGGCTGTTGCAGCTTGCGGACGGCCTTGGCTTCGATCTGGCGGATGCGTTCGCGGGTCACTTTGAAGATGTGGCCCACTTCCTCCAGCGTGTAGCTGTAGCCGTCGCCCAGGCCGTAGCGGAGCTTGATGATCTCGCGCTCGCGGTAGCTG
>JBGSJY010000170.1:0-2817 GCA_041741515.1 Pirellulales bacterium
CTGCAGCTCCTGCTGGATCACGCCGATCTCGCGGCCCCGCGCGGCGCGCGTGCCGGCGTCCTCGAGCGCCGTGAAGCACGCGGCCACGTTCGTGGCGTTCGTCCGCGTCGCTCCGGAGAAGCCGGCGAAAGCGACCGCGTGGTTGATGCCGTCGATGCCCAAGGCGATCTCGCTCACCCGTCGGACCACGTCGTCGGTCCGTGACAGGGACGCCGCGTCCGGCAACTGGATCGTGACGATCAGATAGCCCTGGTCCTGCTCGGGGATGAATCCCGTCGGCACCAGATTGAAACTGTAACGCGTCGCCACCAGCAGGCCGCCGTACAGCAGCAGCATGATCAGGCCCATACGCACAAGTCGCTTCACCGTCCCCGCGTAGAGGCTGCTGCCAAAATCAAAGACCCGGTTGAACGGCCGGAAGAACCAGCCGAACAACAAGTCCATGCCGCGGGTAAAGAGCCCCGGCTTGGCGTCAGACGGTTGCAAGAGCAGCGCGCACATGGCCGGCGTCAGCGTCAGCGAGACGAACGCGCTGATGACGGTCGCGACGGCGATCGTCACCGCGAACTGCCGGTAGAACTGCCCGCTGATGCCCGCCAGGAAGGCCGTCGGCACGAACACCGCCACCAGCACCAGCGCCGACGCGATCAACGCCGAGCCGACCTCGGTCATCGCGGTGCGGGTCGCCTCGCGCGGGCTGAGCCCCTCGTGGATGAGGCGCTCGACGTTCTCGACCACCACGATGGCGTCGTCCACGACAATGCCGATCGCCAGCACCAGGCCGAACAGCGACAGGCTGTTGAGGCTAAAGCCCATGCCGGCCATGAACGCGAAGGTGCCGATCAGCGAGATTGGGATCGCCACGACGGGGATCAGCGTCGCCTGCCAGCGTTGCAGGAAGATGAACACCGTCAGCACCACGAGGACCGTCGCCTCGAGCAGCGTCCGGCCCACCTCCTCGATCGACTCTTCGACGAACCGCGTCGGGTTGTAGGCGATGCGGTACTCCAGGCCGTCCGGGAAGTTCTTCGACAGCCTCTCGACGGCCGCCTCGACCTCATGAGCCGTGTCGACGCCGTTCGTCCCGGGGCGGGCGAACACCAGCAGCGCGACCGCGTTGTTGCCGTCGAGATAGCTGTTGACCGAGTAGTCCTGCGCGCCCAGCTCGATGCGCGCGACGTCCGACAGGCGGGTGATCCGACCCTCGGCGCCCCGCTTGATGACGATGTCGGCGAACTCGTCGGCCGTGCGGAGCCGGCCTTGGCTGGAGAGAGTGATCTGGAAATCGGCCGGCTTCGGCAGCGGCGCCTGGCCGATTTTGCCGGCCGCCACCTGGACGTTCTGCTCGCGTAGCGCGCCGACGACGTCGCCCGCCGTCAGGTCGAGCGACGCGAGGTGCTCCGGATCGAGCCACACCCGCATCGAGTACTCGGACCCACCGAACACCCGCAGCTCGCCGATGCCGTTAATGCGGGACAGCACGTCGCGGATCTGCAAGTACGCGTAGTTGGCGATATAGACCTGGTCGCGCGAGCGGTCGGGCGAGATCAGGTGCACCACCATCAGCAGCTCGGGCGAGCTCTTCTGTGTCACGACGCCCGCGCGACGCACCTCTTCCGGCAACCGTGGCAACGCCCTATCGACGCGATTCTGCACAAGCACTTGCGCCTGGTCGATGTCGATCCCCAGCTCGAAGGTGACCGTCAGCGACATGGTCCCGTCGGGAGTCGATTGCGACTCCATGTAGAGCATCCGCTCGACGCCGTTGACCTCTTGCTCGATCGGCGTGGCGACGGTTTCGGCGACCGTCTCGGCCGTCGCGCCGGGGTAGTTCGTGGTGACGACCACCGTCGGCAACGCGATCTCCGGGTACTGCGACACCGGTAGCGTGAAGTAGCTGATCGCGCCGACCAGCACGATGACCACCGACAGCACGGTCGCAAAGATCGGCCTGTCGATGAAAAAGTGGGCGAACCTCATTGCGGGGTCGCCCCCTCAACCAGCGGAGCGAGCGACGCGCTGGCGCCCGGGTTCACCGGCGACATGGCGGGGCGGAGCCACTCCTCGGGCGCCACTGGCTCGTAAGTGTCGGGCAGGCCGAGATCGTCGCCCGCCACGAGCTCTTCGACCGTGGTCTTCGCCTCAGCGCCGGGCCGGCAGCGCTGCAGCCCTTTGATGACCACCGACTCCGACCCGTCGAGTCCGCTGGTGATGACCCGCAGCTCCTTCGAGATTGAGCCCGTCGTCACCGGCCGGCGCTGGAGCTTGCCGTCGGACCCGACGATGTAGACGAACTTCGCTGCTTGGTCCGTCGCGATCGCCGCGTCGGGGATCAGCACCCGCGGGCCCGGCTCGCTGCCGGGGATTTGGATGCGGGCGAACACGCCGGGGACGAGCTCCTCGTCCGGGTTGGCGAAGATCGCGCGGGCCCGGATCGACCCCGTGGAACGGTCCACTTGGTTGTCCACGAAGTCGATGTACCCCTTGTGGGGATAGCCCTCCTCGTTGATGAGCGCCATGTAGGCGGGCGTCTTCACGTCGCGCGAACTCTTCCGCTTGGTGGTCTGGTCGAGCCGGATGTACTTGAGCAGCGCTTGTTCGTTGGCGTCGAAGTAGACGTGGATCGGGTCCATCGAAACGATGCTGGTGAGCGGCATCGACCCCAGCCCGCCTGTCACGAGATTCCCCTCGGTCAACAACCGCCGACCGACGCGACCGTGGATCGGGGCCGTGATGCGGCAGTATCCAAGGTCGAGTTCCGCCGCGGTCAGCGCCGCCTCGGCCGTGGCGATCGAGGCCACCGCCGCGTTCACGGCC
>JBGSJY010000171.1:0-1803 GCA_041741515.1 Pirellulales bacterium
CCGCGGACGTAGAACGCCACCAGCGTGTTGCGGTCGAGCTCGCCGAGCCGCGACAGGCCGTCCCGGACCTGCTCGGCCCGTTCGGCGGTGAGCGCCGCTTCGACGGGCGAACGCCGATCGTCGATGCAGGTCGCCTCGAGCGTCGCGGGCTCGGTGTCGACCGTCCGCCGGCGCCGGACCTGCCGGTTGATCGCCATCCGGACGGTGATCGACTTGAGCCACGACCCGAAGGCCCGCGGTTCGCTGAGCTGGTGCAGCCGATCCATCGCCCGGATTAGGACTTCCTGCGAGAGCTCGGCCGCCTCGGCGTGGTTACCGAGCCGACGCAGCGCGACCGCCTGCACCATCCCCTCGAAGCGGACGATGAGCTCGCCGAACGCGTCGCGGTCGCCGTCCTGGGCGGCGCGCACCAGGTCCTCGGTCTCCCACTCGGTGAGCGGCAGGTCGAGCGTGGTGACGACCCGGAAGGTCGGGGTGGGCTCGTAGATCTCGCTCGCGTCGAATCGTCGAGCGGTCAGCGGTGTGGCGATAGCGGTCATCGTCTCTCTCGCTTATTGAAGGGCGCCGCACGCACAAGCGCGCTGCGAAGCCGTATTTCCCGGAGAGCGGAGGCCACGCGACATGCGAGGGCGATCCGCGACAGCGCGTCGGGCGAGAGACCACGGCTGTGCCTTGGGCCGCCTGCTAAGCAAACGGGCCGAATGATTCTGCTCGGCGTCAACCGCATCGACACGATGCGACTCGCTGAACACGAACCAAGCGCAGCGGGAGTCACGCCTTCGGCGACGACTCACGCGTGAGGTTTGGATTCGGGGCTCACCCTTGGAGGGGAAGAGCCCGGAGCCTCACGCGGCGTTAGAAACCGGCCAACGGGCGGGAAACCGAATTACTCGGTCGACCGCGACGACACGCGTCGCACTGCGGGCGATACTGCATCGCCATCGCAGGGCTCAGGTGTCGCATCGCTAGTGATGGCACTAGCGAGAGCAGGTGTTGGCCTACTACTACGCCGGGATTACCTACGCCTACGAGATGGCGCCAGCGCAGGCGTGACGAAGCGGCGGCCGAAATCACCGTGAAGGACTTCGCGGCTGCCGTAATGGCGGCGGTGAAGGACTTGGCGATCTTGTTGGTCGTCGTCTGCATCGTGGCCTCCGCTGCGCCAGGGGCGCGGCTGTGGAGAGAACGGATGGAAGGGCCCGTAGCGAGAAAGATGGTCTCTCGGTACGGGCCGTCAGGTGGGTAGATCGGCGGGCGAGACGGCTTCCCTTGTGGAGATTCCGACCGGCCCGGACCGATCCTCTTTAGCCAGCTTTTCAGCAAAACCCCTTCCGGTCAAGCAAAATCACCCGCCGAAAGCGTTATCGCGTGGGGCCGAAACAGCATCTCCGCTATTGGGGCAACCCTCGCCACGCCCCCTGGGACAGCCCTCCGGCAAGTTGGGTTCGCGCGGAATGAGGAAATACTCGGGCTTTTGAAGTTCGTCGCCGGCCATTGACCGAGGCCAAAATCACCGGGGCTAATAAGCGCCCTCTTCACCCGCGGTAATCCGCGTGGCAATCGACACAGGTCCGGCTGACCTCGGTCATTGCTTCCGCCGCGGCGGCTTGGTCGCCTGTCTCGACCGCGCGTGCCAGCACCACCGCCGCGTCCCGGAGCCGCCGAGCGTAAGCCTGGTAATCCGGGTCGTCGTGGTCATCCGCCTCGGGCCGGAGGATCGCTTCGGCTAGCAGGGCCAGCACCTGGGCCTCGTGCCGGGCGTCGGCGGCGTTGCGACGCAGCGTGCGTGGGTCCGCCACCCAG
>JBGSJY010000172.1:0-3310 GCA_041741515.1 Pirellulales bacterium
GTGCAGCTCCGCGCCGGACAAACGGACGAGGGGATCGCCTCTCTGCGACAGTCGCAGGAGGCGGACGGCGACGCGACGCTTCCGCCCTGGGAGCGCGACTTCTTCCGCCGCGAGCTCGCAAACGCCCTCCGCGCCGACGGCCGCGCCGAAGAGGCCGAGGTCGTGGAATCCGTCGAGCCTACCGCCGATTGACGCCCGCCCTTGAGCAAAGCGTCGGCCTCTTCTCGTGCCGCGTCTTGGCCGATCCGCGGCGCGGCCCCGACAGGGCTGATGGCGTTGGCGCGGTGTTTGCTCCTCCTACAGGGGTAACTCGTTTGCCAAAGCAAGATCGCCGCGGCATGAACTTTCTCGAACCAGGCAGCCTGCCGTTCGAGCGGTTTGGAACCGCCCCGGTCTTTCGACCACCAAGGAGCTAGTCCGATGAAGATGACAATTGGCGCAACTATGGCGATGGCTTTAATGCTGTCGCTCCCCCTCACCACCTCCGCCCAGGACAGCGCGTCTGCGGACGCCTCGGCCGCTAAGGCGAATCAAGAAGCCGACAACGCGTCGGGTTCAGCGATCGACGCCGCCGGCGACGCCTCGCAAGGGGCGAGCGACGCGATCGATCGCTCCACCGACAGTTTGAGCAATGAATCGCGGAACAATGCCACGGATAACAACGCAGCGGATGCCGCGGATGACGCCGCGGATCGAGCAGAAGATCGCGCCAGCGACGCCCAGCAGGCCAGCGACGACGCCTCGAGCCGCGTTGATGACGACTTGAACAGAACTGACGACGACATGAACTTGGACCGGGCTGACCGGGCCAATCTCAATAACGACCTACGCGGCAACAACGCCGCTAGTAACAACCGGGCTTATCGTGGTAACCAAGGCTCGCAGCCTTATACGACGGGTTATCGTGGCCAGCGGCAGGCCCAGTACTACAACAACAACCAGTACTACAACAATCGGCCCGGCCAACCCTTCCGTCAGGGTCAGCAACAGGTTTACTACAACGACGGCTCGCAGGGCCAGTACGGCCAGCAGCAGTACGGCCAGCAGCAGTACGGGCAGCAGCAGGCCTACTACAACGACGGCCAGCAGGGCTACGGCGGTCAGCAGACGGCTTACCAGTCGGGCGCGAATCAAGGTTGGGGCGGCCAGCACCCCAGCGTGGGCCAGCAAGAGTGGATGTGTATTGATGGCCGCCGCCAACTAGTGACGGTCGTCTCGGTGTCGCCCGCTGGCAGCCATAACAGTGCTCAGAACGGCGCCAACGACGACTATCAGGGGCGCCAAGATGGTCAGTCGAACCGTGACGCCATGGATAACCAGGACCGTCAGGGTGAGCAGAACCGTCAAGGGAACCAGAACCGCCAGGGGAACCAGAACCGTCAGGGGAACATGAGCCCGCCCCCGGCTCCGAACCCTGGTGACGGCGCCAATAACCAGTCGCCTAACCGGACGAATAGCGGCAACCAACCGTACTCGGCCTCGAAGCCCGTCGTGGGTGAGGCGCCGGCTCCGGCCGCGCCGCAGCCCACGTACCAATCGGGCCAGCGGATGCAGTCCTCTGATTCGGATCCCCACGCGGGAAGCCTGATCGAGAGCACCGACGATGAGGTCAACGCCGCTAAATCTTTCCACGAGCAGCACTAGTCTAGGCAGCGACGAGAAGGAGTGACGACGGCTTTTCGGAGTCGTCCCCTTCCTGCCGCACCGCGGCCCACATCCCGCCACACCCTCCTCAGGGTGTGGCGGGCTTTTTTATGGCGCGATGGAAAGACGCGGCCGCGTGCCTTGCGGGACCGGCCGCGGGCGGCGAAACTACGCGATTCGCCGCCCTGCGGCGGCCCGTGCTATTCGCCGACGCCCCGAACGCCCGCCGCATCACCCCGACTACTCCCTATGGCCGGACACTCCCACTGGGCGAACATCGCCCACAAGAAAGCCGCTATCGACGCCAAACGCGGCAAGGTGTGGAGCAAGCTCAGCCGGGCGATCATCGTCGCCGCGAAGGCCGGCGGCCCGGACCCCGACGCCAACATCAAGCTCCGCTACGCGATCAACGACGCCAAAGCGATCTCGATGCCCCGCGACAACATCGAGCGGGCAATCGCCAAGGGCGCCGGCGAATCAGGCGGCGACAACTACGAAGAGGTCGTCTACGAAGGGCAGGGCCCGTCGGGCGTGATGGTGATGGTCGAGATCCTCACCGACAACCGCAACCGCACCGCCCCCGAGATCCGCAAGGTCTTCGAGAAGGCCGGCGGCAAGCTCGGCGCCACGGGCTGCGCGGCGTGGATGTTCACGCGCAAGGGAATCATTACGATCCCCGCCGATCAGACCGACGAAGAAGCGCTGATGGACATCGTCCTCGAAGCCGGCGCCGACGATGTCTCACTGCAAGGCGACTTCTTCCAAGTGACCTGCCCCATCGAGGCGTTCAACGACCTCTGCGCCGCGGTCGAAAAGGCCGAGGGCCTCACGCCCGACAGCCAGTCGTTGGGCTATATCCCCAACGACACGGTCACCCTCTCCGGCGACGACGCCCTCTTAGCGATCAAACTAATGGACGCCCTCGACGACCACGACGACGTGCAGAAAGCGGCGGCGAATTTTGAGGTCGATGAAGCGACGCTCGCAGCGATGGGGTGAGTGGTTATTTGCAGGCGACGATGGCCGCTTCGATTTAGCCCCCGGTCAATGACCGGGGGCTAAGTGACGGTGTGCGTTCTGAATGGCGAGCCGTAAGCGTCCGCGCCCGATGTGAACCACCCTTCGCACTCCATGTAAGAGTCTTGAGTCACGGCGTCGTGAGGGCTGCGCCACCAACCCTCTCCGGCCCGCAGCGCAACCCTCAAGCCTCACCCCTCAAGCCTCATCTGCTAGCAGCCCGCCCTGGCAAGCCGCGTTATCCGGGCAACTCGGCTAGGTCGGATTACCCTGGAGGGATAGAATCGCCGCCGGCGCCAGCTTGTCGCCCCCGGGTGTGGGGCGGCGTACGATGGTAGTGCGCTGTGACGACACGATGATTCCCCACTGAATTCCCGTTCTTGGGCCCTGCGAGAGAGACCCTCCGTGACCACCATCTCGACCTACCTAGCGGCCTCGCTGGTCGCTGTCACGTTTGGCTGGGTCCCCGCTGAGCGCGCCAACCAGTCGCAACCGTCCGAGGGCTACGACTACCTCGTGAAGCTCTCGCCGGAGGACCTCGAAGCCCTCCGCGACGGCCGGACGGTGGACCTCGTGAGCGAACTGCCGACCAACCTCGGGCCGATCGAACGCGTGCGGATTCTGGTCGGCGAAGGGGACGCCCCGCAGC
>JBGSJY010000173.1:0-2869 GCA_041741515.1 Pirellulales bacterium
CCGGACCGGCCGGCTGCTTTGGGAGACCGACCTCGCGGCGCCGCCGCTGGGCGCGCCGGTCTTTTCCGAAGCGGCGCGGGGCGTTGTGGCCTCGAACGTGGTGGGCGAATCGCACCTGATCGGTCCCCAAGAGGTCCGCGCTAGGCTCTCCGCTAAACCCGCTACCGAACCAAGCCGACCGCAGACCTACGACGCCATCACGAGACTAGCCAGCAGTGACGCCGGACTCTCCAAGACCGGCGCTAGCGAATGGCTCGGCGTGCGGATCGTGCCCCGTGCGGCGTCACGCCCCGCCAGCCTGCCGGGCGAGCTGATTTGCAATCCGACGGTGATGGGCGGCGGCATCCTCGCGCCGCTCGCTGTTGGTCAGGTCCATCTGCTTGACCTTGCCGGCCAACCAGTCGCGACTCCGTTCCAGCCGCGCGTGACTGTCGGCAGCCGCCTAGCCTGGACGACGCCCGGCGTCGCGACGGTGGGCGGCAAAGAAATTGCCGTTCTGACCGATGGCGCCCAGAACATTTACTCCCTCGAACTCGAAGGATCATCGACGCCGAGCCTCGTCGAGCGAGCGACCGCCAAGCTGCCTGCCACAGCCGCGCCCTTGCCCGCAGCGGTCGCTGGCGATCGGGCCGTCGTCTCGCTTGCCGATGGCAAGCTCGCTGTTTACCGCGTGCCGGCGCTCGAACCTGCCGGGACCCTTGCGCTGTCCGGGGAAGTGGTCTGGGGGCCCTACGCCGCGGGCGAGGTTGTGCTGGCGGCCACCGCCGAAGAGGTGGTTGCGGTAACCGTCTCGGGGGACCCCGAGATCGCCTGGCGGGCGCCGCTCGAAGCGGGTAAGCCGGTCGGCGAGCCGCTGGTCGATGGCGACGGCGCGGTCATCGCCTTTGCCGACGGCGCGCTGGTGCGGTTCGCGATCAAGTCGGGCGACCCGTCCGCTACCCTCGATCTCGGGCAAGCATTGGGGTCGGGCCCCACGGCGTACGGCCCGCGCTGGCTTGTCGCGGCCGCCGACGGCTCGGTGCTCGTCGTCACCCATCCATAAGCTTCTTCACTATTTTGCCACCTTCCGGCTAGCCTACTTCACGCTATCCCCCTTCACGAGCAAACGCTTGCTGGCCCTGCGCTCTTTCCGCCGTTTACTGTTGGCCACGACGGTCTTGCTGGTCGCCGGCGACGCGTGCGCTGTCGAGACGCCGATTTACGAGCGCGAACCCTTCGACGTCGTGCTGCTCACCAAGGCCAATGATTCGGCACGGCTCGAGGTGCTGCCGCTGCCAGACCGTACTCCGAGCGGACGTCGGTCCGGGGACGTTTACGCGCGGCTGCTTGACGCTCCCGGTGAAGAGATCGCCATTCCGGGCTCGTCGATCGAACGGGTGGAGCTTTTCGAAGAACAGCTCCTGAGCAAGGCCAAGGAATTCGCGGCTAAGGGCGACTTCAATGCGGCCTACCCCTACTTCGCTAGGCTGGACCGCGATTACCCCGACTATCCCGGTTTCTCCGAGGCTTTCACCAAGTCGCTCTACGACGAGGCGCGCGCGCTTTTTTCGGCAGGCGAGTACGACCACGCCCTTGCTCTGCTGAGCAGCCTTAAGGAGCGGTCGCCCCGCACGCCGGGCCTCGAGAAGGCGGTCGAGACGATCGGGGAAGCGATTCTCAAAGCGCGTTGGGAGGCGGAGGATTACGTCGGGGTCCGGCGGACGGTCGACGCCATCGAGGGGCAATTCGCCGGTATGCGGCTCAACCTGGGCCAGCGCTGGCTCGACCGGATCGGGGAAGGCGCCGCGCGAGAGCGTGCTAAGGCCGAGAAGTTGGCTGCGGCCGGCAAGACACGAGAGGCCCTGCGGATCGTCAGCGGCGCCGTGGCGCTCGACCCGACCTCGCAAGAGACGCGGCAGCTGTTGGCGAAGCTCAGTACGGCCGCCGGCACGCTTTGGGTCGGTGTTTGGGAATCGCCCGGGGCCGACGGGTCCTCTGAAGGATTCCCCGATCTCGATGCGCCGGCCGCAGTGCGGCAGAGCCGCCTGGTGGGCGGGCGGCTGGCGACGCTCGAATCGTTCCAGCCCGCCGGAGGAGAGTACGTCTCGATGGCCGGGGAGCTCGACGTCGATGACGCCCGGCGACGGCTCTCGATCCGCTTCGCCGACGGCGGGAAGGCCTATCGGCTCGCTCGGCTGCTGCTCGCACCCTCGACCGCCGCCCGCGAGCCCCTCGCTCTCCTGCGGGACCGCGCAGCGACGGTGTCGGTCGATATTGAGAATCGGCTATGGGTCGATCTCAAGTCGCCCCATCCCCAGCCGCTCGCCTTGGCCGCGTCGCCGCTCGGTCCGCTGCGAGACATCGCCCCCGGCGAGTGGCGGCGTTCGCGTTTGCTGACGGGCAGCGAGGCAAGCAGTCGTTTTGAACGCGTCTCGGGGGGGGGCGGATTCCGGGCGGTCGAGGAGTTCGTTTACCAGGACCCCGACGACGCCATTGCGGCGCTCCGCGACCGGCAGATCCATGTCCTGGCGGGGATCCCGCCTTGGCGCCTAGCCGAGGTCGATGCGCTGCCGGCGATTGACGTGGTGGACATGCGGCTGCCGACTCTGCACTGCCTGCTGATGCATCCAACGTCCTCGCTACGCGATCGACGTGAAGTCCGCCGGGCGTTGTGCTACGCCATCGCCCGCGAGGAGACGCTGAAGAAAATTGTGCTCGGCGGCGCCCGCCGAGACGGGTTCGAGTTGCTCTCGACGGCCGTTCCGCGGGGCAAGTCGCTCGGCGACCCGTTGCGTTACGCCTACAACGAGAGCATCGAGCCCCGCCCCTACGAACCGCGATTGGCGGCGATTCTTCTGACGGCCGCCCGCGCCGCGGACGCAGAGGCGGC
>JBGSJY010000174.1:0-3453 GCA_041741515.1 Pirellulales bacterium
CCGATGTTGGTCTGCAAGTCGTTGTGGACCGTGCCCCCCGTGCCAATAAACAGCCTTCCCTGTGCGCCAGTCGCGCCGGGAATGGCTCCGCCGATGTTGAGCCCGGCTGAATTGCTCGACAAGTCACCGTTCGTTTCGAGCCTACCGCCCGCCGTCACAAACACTTCGCCAATCCCGCGACCTCCGAGACTAAACGTGCCGTTGGCTGTAAAGGCGCCGCTCCCGCTGATGATCATGGTGCCGTCACCTGCTGGATTGCCGGCGATGTTTACCGCGGCGGAGGTACTAGTCCCCGTCGCCGAACCACCAGCCCCAGTATTGAAGACCAAAGTCCCCTCGGCGCCCTCGCCCACCGTAATCGGTCGCGCGGAATTGAGTGCTGCACCGCTCCCGGCAAACGTTGCGCGGCCCGTCGCAGTCAATCCCACATCGAATCCCGTAATCAGCGACGGGAAACCGGTCACGTTGCCTTGAGGCGCGATTACCCCCGTAAAAATTACGAGCTCTGATTGCACCACAATCTGCGCGGGACTGCCGTTGCCACTGACCGTGAAACTTGAGCCCGACGTAAACAGGGCGCGATCGCCTGTCGAGGGAGGCCCGGCTGGCGTGGTGACACCAAACGACCAGCGGCTGGAGTCGGTAAAACTACCGCTGGTGCCATTCCAGAAGTAATTGGGTTGAGCGACCGCTATCTGTCCGACGGAAGATAGCCCAGATGTCAACACGACGAACGAAACAGCACGCGCCAACAAATGCATGACAAGACTCCCACAGAAGAGAGCTTACGACAGTTACCGCCGCAAAGATGCCACTCGATATCGTGGAGCTCCGGTTACGCCGAGCGTAGCCGCTCGTTTGGGTAGTATCAACGCCTCGGTGGCTGAAAGTAGACGAGTTATTGTCGAATTCTTGAGGACGGCGGGGTCCTTCCGACCTCGCTTAGGAAACGTTCGGCTTTCAAACAAACGGACGGTTATCGGAAGCGTTCGCGATCTTCAGAGGTCCGACCGACCACTGGCAGTTTGGACGATACGTTCGAGAAATTGGGTGCATCGACCGACGTGGATTTTGTCCCGTTTGAACTGGGGTCGGTTGGACCATCCGTTGAGGGTACGGGGATCGCCCAATTGCAGACGGTGGCTACGACCTCTGAGGGAGTGCGGTCGATTCGACTGCGAAGGGCTGCCCAGCCAATGGGGTGCTGAAAGCGAGAGAATGGCAGTCGCTCGGTCCGCTTAAAACCTGCGTAGAATGTAAGCGCCTAAACGGATTTCGGTAGCCGCCAAACTTGCGGAGGCTTCATCGTTCTCAGCAGTTTCGAAGATGATGGATAGAAGCCCACACTTGCGTGGGAAGACTCTCCTAAGGTCCGATACGCGTGCGATTGCCTACCTGCAGCTGAGTTGGTTGCAGCCCACACCTACCGAATCATGGTCTGATCGCAGCCGAGCCTCCTCTGCTCAGCCCGCGTCCTGGCAGCTCAGTGAGAAAACTGGCAGTCCGATCATTCTCGGCAGGTAAGCCGATGTCTGGGCGCCCGAGGCGCGCTTCGTGCGAGTCCGCTACGGCGGAACCGATTTGCGGCCCACTCATTCTCTTAGGCGCTGCTCGATGACTTCTTTGGTTATCGCCCTTCGCTCCTTCAGGAGAAGCTCGTCACCGCATCGTCTGAGAGTTTGCTCGCGCTGCTCCGCGAAGCTCTTCCCGATTGGATGCAGGACCACGCGCTATCGATCGCCGATCGGATTCTGACGACCCGTAACGGGTGCGGGCGCTCTCTCTGACGTCGCAACGGGTGCCCGGGGGCCGGCGCGCCTCCCGATTCCGCCCTGCGCCGGGGGACTCCGCCAACAATCCCGAAAATAATCGGAAATCGTCAAAACAGGCGAGTTTCGCAGCGGTGTACGAACGCTCGCGCGCTTGACTCGCGCCGGGGCCGCGCCGAGAAGAGTCGCATCGGGGGGACGGAAACGGCCCCCCGATCGCCGGCCGAATCCGGCGCCAAACAGTCTCGAAAAAAACGGTTGACAACCAACAACCGGCATCGAGAAGAGTCGTAACGGCCCCACCACGGGGCCCGAATCCCCCAACCGCGGAATCCGAAATGACCACGAAGCAAATCGCCGCTCTCCGCTCGACGTTCCACGACCTCGCCGACGAGCTCTACCAAATCCGCGAAGCGCTCGGCGCCAAGCTCAGCGAGATCAACGCGCTACTCGAAGACCTCGACGACGAGGACTTCGACGTCATCAACGACGAAGCGAGCCCCGACTTCATCGACCTGTGTAACGCGCTGGAAGAGATCGCGGATGACGGCTAGGACGCGAAGGAACTCCTCGCCAACTACGCGCGCGACTACGCAGCGTAACGGCGCCCAAACCGTCCCCCAAAAAACGCTTGACACGCGCGGGAACGGGTCCAGAAGAGAGGCGTCCGTCGGCGGCAACCGACGGACGCCAGGGCGCGAATCCCCCAACCACGGAGTCATCGATGCCAGTCGCGATCGTAAACGAACCGCGGACGGACTACAAACCGTCCACGCCCCCCAAGCACGACGCGCCACCCGTCACGCGCATCGCCGCTCGCGACCGCAAGGCCTGCCGAGGCTGCGGCAAACCTATCCCGAAGGGTACGACTATCGCCCGCGTCCCCAACTACAGCGGGACGGGTTACACGTGGACCCATCCGGAGTGCACCGACAAGGCCGCCCCCCCAAAGCTCCGCGCGTTCTCTCTCCCCACGGCGCCGAGCACGGACGACAAAGCGGCCGCGGTCCAGGTCGCGAAGCTCAAGTCGACGATCGCCACGCTATCGCAGCGGCTGGCGGATCTCGAATCGGCCACGCCACGCCGCATCGAGATCAAGGTCGGGCAGCTCCCTGACGTCAAGCTCGAAGGAGCCGTCCACCCGAAGCTGGGCAGGGTCATCCGCCTGCTCAGCATGCGGAAGCCGGTCTTCATCCCGGGCCCCGCGGGCAGCGGCAAGAGCTACCTTGCGCAACAAGCGGCCGAGGTGCTCCAGCTCCCGTTCTACTCGGTCAGTTGCTCGATCGGCATGACGGAATCGAACCTCGTCGGCCGCCAGTTGCCGATGGGCGAGCAGGGCCAGTTCCAGTACGTCAGCACTCCGTTCATGACAGCGTACGAGAACGGGGGGCTCTTCCTGCTCGACGAGATCGACGCGGCGGACAGCTCGGTGCTCCTCTGCATCAACTCGGCGATCGCCAACGGCAAAGTCCAGCTCGCGATCCGGCCGGAGAAACCGCTCGCGACGATGCACGAGAACTTCCGGATTATCGCCGCCGCCAATACGTTCGGCCGCGGCGCCGATCGGCTGTACGTCGGCCGCAACCAGCTCGACGAGTCGACGATGAGTCGCTTCCGCGCGGGGGTCACGCCGATCGGCTACAGCCGCGAGCTCGAAACGCAACTCTGGACGGCCAGGGGCCAC
>JBGSJY010000175.1:0-7974 GCA_041741515.1 Pirellulales bacterium
GGCGGGCGAAGGCTTGGCGGTGACGGTGGCTCTGGTGGACGCCCCGGAAGACGCCCAGGCGGGCATCGGCGGCGTCGGCACGTGGGCCTTCGCCGGTCCGAGCGTCAACGTCGCGATCCGCGCGTCGTCCACATCGACCCACGTCGGCGACCTGGTCCCCCTGGGCTGGAGCGAGCACGAGGCGGGCTACGCGTCGCGGCCCTTCGAGCTGGCCGTCAACGAACGGCTGGTGCTCACCGCGGGCGACCCGCGGCTCACCAGCCCGCTCGCCGAACGGCGTTTGGGCGACGTCTTCCGCGCGGCCACGGCCGACGCCCACCGCGGGATGACGCCCCAGGGCTGCCTGCGACGCCTCGCGGCGGGCGGGATGGACGACGTGCTCGCGGCGGTGGCGTTGCGGCGGGTTTGAGACGCGGAACTGTGGGAGGCGTCTCCTGACGCCGAAGACGCGCAACCTGCCGATTCCGGCTACGACACCGTAATCGGCGTCGGGAGACGCCTCCCACAATCACAGAGTACGGTTCTCGGCTCACCAATAGAACGGCGCCGCCTCGCTGCGTGAGCGAGACGGCGCCGTTAAAAGCTCTTTCAGCGTCAGCGGATCAGACGCGACGACGCGCCGCGGCCGCCAGGCCGAGGCCCATGCCCACGAGGCCCAGCGTGGCGGGCTCGGGGATGATCGCCGAGACGACGACGTTGTCGATTAACGTGACGTTGAGCAGCGTGTCGTTGGGGTCGGCCGACGAACCGGCATTGGTATCGCCGTGACCGAAAAGGATGTTGCCGCCTCCCAGCGTGACGGTCGATAGATCGACCTTCGCGATTGGAAGACCATCGATCGACCATGTGGCGAAACCACTCGAAACTTCGATGACAACATGGGCCCAACGGAAGGCGACCTCGCCCGCATCAGTCGTGCCGGTCTGGCCCGGGTAGAGCCCCAACTGGGCCGCCGGAGCCGCAACGCCAGCGAACGATGCGTAGTAAGCGGCGCTGTTGTTGATCGCGCCGGCGGGAGCCTGATACACCGCGTTGCCCGAAGGATAGCTTGTCGGAGCGGCGGAGGAGTACGCGCGGTAGTCCGAGGCGCTTCCGCCGTCGAGCGTCACGCCGAACGACACGCTCTCCTTCGTCGCGGCGCCGGCCCAGAAGGACGTCGTTCCGTTGGTGCCGATGCCGGCGGTCGAGAGCTGAGTAGTGCCGCTACCGCCGGCGCCCAGGGGGCCGACGTAGTTCTGCCACATGTCGAACTCGACCTTGTAGTTACCAGAGAAGCTCTGGCCGGTCGGCGACACGCTAAATCCGCTGAACACACCGCCCGTGTTGTTGGCGGTCATTTTCAGGCCGGTCGTGCTCGAACCGCCGGGGGCGGCGGGAACACCAATCGCGGAGTAGTCGTAGAAGAAGTCAGCGATATAGTCCTCGCCAACAACCCCAGAAGGATTGATCGTCCAGCTGGCGGTTGAGTCTGCGTCAAAATTCTGCGAGTAGAGCGGGGCGGCGCTCGAAACGAGCGGCAACGCCAGCACAGCGGCTAGCGCAGCAAACCATGTAACTTTCATTAGTCTTCCAGGGGTGCGAGACAAAGGATCGCCTGACAGCCACCGCGTTGATTGGGGGCACTCTCCAGCCTGATTGCCACCCCCATGGGCTGTCAACGAAGTGGTTACTTCGTTCTGCGCAAAGAAATCCTGCCCTTGCGGTGTTGCGCATGTGCCGAAAAACGGCGTGGCTTGCCCGGCGCTTTGCCCTGGCTATTTAGCCCCCGGTCATTGACCGGGGGCTAATTGAGGTGGGGTCCGCCCTTTTGGGCCTTAAACGGCCGGGTGGAGCGTCTCCCAGACCTGCTGGACGAGCTCCTTGAGGCCGTCGCCGGTCGCCGAGCTGAACCGCAGGACCGGGCCGCCGGTCGCTTCGGTTAGCCGCTGCGCGACCTCCTCGCTGCCGGTAAGCTCGCTCTTGCTCACCGTGACGATCTCGGGCCGCGACGCCAGGTCGATGCCCAGCCGGTCGGCGTAGGTCGCCACCTCGTTGCGGATCGTCAGGTAGTTCTCCACGGGATCGGACAGGTCCTCGGGCAGCGGCTCGACCAGGTGGATCAGCGCCCGCGTCCGCTCGACGTGGCGGAGGAACTCGTGCCCCAGGCCGTGGCCCTCGCTGGCGCCCTCGATCAGGCCGGGGATGTCGGCCATCACGAACTGGCGGTCCCAGTCGATCTCAACGATCCCCAGATTGGGGCTCTTGGTCGTGAACGGGTAGTTGGCGATCTCGGGCTTGGCGCGGCTCACACGGGAGAGGAGCGTGCTCTTGCCGGCGTTGGGCATGCCCAGCAGACCGACGTCGGCGATCACCTTCAGTTCGAAGATCAGCCGTCGTTTCTCGCCTTCCCCGCCGGGGGTCCATTCGCGCGGCGCCTGGTTGTTGGACGACTTGAAGCGGATGTTCCCTTTGCCCCCCTTGCCGCCGCGGGCGGCGATGACCGTATCGCCATCTTCCTTGAGGTCGCGGAGCACGAGGTCAAACTTCTCGTCGCGCACCACGGTGCCGGGGGGCACATGGATCACTTCGTCATCGGCGTTGGCGCCGTGGCAACCCTTGCCGCGGCCCGGGATGCCGTTCTTCGCGCGCCAGTGCTTGCGGTGGACGAGCTCTTGCAGGGAGTCAACGCCGTGCTTGGCGAGGACAATCACGCTGCCGCCGTCGCCGCCGTCGCCGCCGTCGGGCCCGCCGCGCGGGACGTACTTCTCACGCCGGAAGGACATGCAGCCATCGCCCCCCCGCCCGGCCTCGACATCCACGGTAACGCGATCGACGAACACTCTTGGTGGCTGGGGTTAGGAAGGGAGATGGGGGGATGGATGGAGATGGGGGGATCGCAAGCGGCCGTGAGAAATCGTTCGTGAGTCAATCACTTACGGCGCAGCAAGTCATGTGTACTACGCCAGAAGTGATAACAAACAGCCGCTCCGCGGCTGCCGGTCAAAATCTTCCACGAAGCTCGCATCGCGTTCTACGGGGGAAGAGTCCGAAGCAAGTGAAATCGCAATCGTCCGCTTGCGATCCCCGTATCTCCAATTATCTCCCCCATCTCCCTTTATAAACTCTGCAGCGCAGCAAAAAGGGACGGCGCTAGAACAGCGCGCGTCCCTTCGTGTGTGGTGCGCTGGGCCCTTGGAGGAGGGCTCAGTTCGACGCGGCGACGGCGGCGAGTTGCTTGGCGTTGATGTTCGCGGCGAGCTGCTCGGCCGAGACGACGTTGATGCGGCGGCCCTCACGGTCGAACATCACGTGGCCCTCGGCGAGGGCGAACAGCGTGTAGTCGCGGCCCTGGCCAACGTTCTTGCCGGGGTGGAACTTGTTCCCTACCTGGCGGATCAGGATGTTGCCGGCGATGACGTGCTCGCCGCCGAACTTCTTGACGCCACGACGTTGGGCGTTCGAGTCACGGCCGTTGCGGCTAGAGCCTTGGCCTTTCTTGTGTGCCATCGCTGAATCGAAGGGCTGGATTGAGGGGATCGTCGAGGGGTGGGCGCTGTGGGGGGGCCGCTAAGCCGCAAGCGACACGCCGCTCGCGGCTTAGCGGCCCCAATCCCCATCGCGCCGGGGGAGACCTTTCACCGAGCCCCGCAGATTACCGGTAGACCCAGCGGTAATCAACCCCTTCTTCGACGCCGTAGAGGCGGGCTTTGCCCGGGGCGACGCCGTAACGGACCTCGCTCTCGTGCTGCAAGAACCGGTCGCCGGGGCGCCAGAAATTGAGCTGGAGCGTCTTGCGGACAAACTCGCGCCCCTTGCCGGGGGGGTCGCCCACCTTGTAGGCCCCGGCCGGATCGGTCCAGTCGTAGGCGTTCGTCAGGCCCCGGACGTAGACGCTGAAAAAGTCGATCTCCGGGTCGAGGTCGCTCCACATGGCGACGCCCCACCGCGACTCGCCAACGGCGAGCGGCTCGAGCGGCATGGTGGTGGTTGTGTAGAGCTCCTTGCCCTTGGGCGCCTCGCGCTTGGCGATCGCGGGGACCGCCTCGGGGAGGGCTTGGTCGAGGTAGGCCCGATAGATCTTGCCCCCGTCGGGGCCGACGTCGTGCCCCTGGAGCACGAAGTGGGGCAAGAAACGGATCGGCCCCGAATCGACGCGGGCGGCGGTGAACTCGCCGTTGGCCTCGTTCATGGTCGGACGCAACGCCACGCCCGTGTTCTTCACCCGGTAAACCAGGTACCAGACCAGGCGCTGCCCCGAGGGGGTCGAGGGATCGTTGAACCGCATCATCCGCAGCGGCTTGAAGCCAAACTCGAGTGACCACAGGTCGCGGGGAAAGCGGGCGTCTTTGGCTTGCTCCAGCAGCGTGCCGCCGGCGGTGAGCTTCGGCTCCCACTCGAGCGACTTGTCGGCCGCGATCTCGACCATGTCGTGTTGGGTGACTGTCTCGGCCGGGTCCAGCGAGGGGCGGATCACGGTCTCGACGCCCGTAGCGAAGTCACCCGTAGCGAAGTCGCCCGAGGGGCTCCCCGCCGGGTCCCCCGACGCGTCCAATCCCGGCGCAGCGGCGGCGGCAGGCTCGGCGGACGCGAACTGAGCCAGCGCCGACCCGGGCGTCAGGATCGGCGCCAAGCCGAGGACGAGCAACAAAATCGACAAACGGGGCATTACGGGTCGCCCCCGATAGGGGCGGCTCTCGGGCGGACGGAAGGCGGCTGGGGGAACTCGGAGGGCCGTTCCGTCGCCCGCTCCACACCTCCCGAGTCTAATTCCGCCCGACAACCGGGGCAACTTGCGGGCCGTGGCGGGGCCGAGAAACGCCTCTGGGCATCGGATTGTGCGGGTTGCGCGGCTGTGATCCCGTCACGGCACTCCCCCGGTTTAATTGGGATGCTCGCCGGAGGCTTTACGTCGGGTTGATTTCTTGGCGGTGCTCGGCCCGGGGACGCAGGTCGCTCTTTACGCACGCCAGGAACTCGGTGTAGCTCCTGGTCTGGCGGGCCAGATTCACCCGCTTGGCGTCGTGCAGCGTTCGGGCCACGTCCGCCAGCAGCTCCAACTGCATCTGCGGCTCGCCCCGGGGGGTGACAATCAGCACGACGATCCCCGTTGCTTCGCCATCGGGCGAGTCCCAGTCGATCCCCGCTTCGGAGACGCCTACCATCACCATCGGCTGCGTGATCCGGTCGGTCCGCGCGTGGGGGATTGCCACGCCGTACTCGAGGCTCGTGCCGGCGAGGTCTTCACGAGCGAGCACCAGGGCCGTGATCAAATGAGGGTCGATCTGGCGGTCGCTACAGCCGAGCTCGACCAGCTCTCGGATCGCTGAGGCCTTATCCGTCGCGGCGAGCCGGCAGAAGGCGTTCTTGGACGAGAGGAAGTTGGTGAAGTGGCGCACGGAGCGCTGCTTGAGACAGAGCTTGATCAGCGGCCCGCTCATCATCGACGTCACCAGCGCCATCACCACCAGGGCGACGAACATCCGCTCGTCGATCAGCCCCGCCTCCAGCGCCAGCGACCCGAGGATGATCTCCATCGCCCCACGCGAGTTCATCGCGACGCCCGTCGCCAGCGACATGCGGTTGGAGAACCCGCTCCACTTCGCTCCCAGTCCGCACCCGACCACCTTCCCAAGGGTCGCCACCAGCAAGACGATCAGCACCAAGCCCAGGTCGAACTTGCTTAAGAAGTCCAGCCGCAGACCGATGGACGCGAAAAAGAGCGGCGCAAAGATGAAGGAAATGAACTGATCGATGGTCGACCGCGTCCGCTCGCGCAGGTGACGCGAATCGCCCAGCGCAATGCCGAATAGGAACGACCCGAAAATCGCGTGGATGCCGATCCACTCCGTGAACGCCGCGCAGAACAGGGCCGGCGTCAACGCGAACCCCAGAACGCCGCCCGGCCAACTGCTGTGGGCCTGGACCCACGGCAGGGTGCGATCGATCAGCCAGCGGCCCACCGTCAGCACTCCCACGACAAAAAGCAGCGTCACGGTGATCGTCATAGGGATCGAGAGATTCGACCCCCCGGCGCCGAGCATCGCGAGGATCACCGCAAAGATGATCCAGCCGACGAGGTCGTTGAAGATCGCCGCCGCGACGACGACCATCCCCATGTCGGTGCGGAACAGCTTGAGATCAAGGAGGGTTTTCGCGATCACCGGCAGGGCCGAGATCGACAACGCCGTCGCCACGAACAGTGCGAAGACCATCCGGTCGGCGTCGGGCTCGGCGCCGAGCAGCTTCGGATTGCCGTACGCGGCGGCGAAGCCCAGCACCCACGGCACAACGATGCCGCAGGCGCCGACCTTCATTGCCGCCTTGCCTTCGCGCCACACCGTCGAGAGATCGACCTCCATGCCGGCCACGAGCAGGAAGAGCGTGATCGCAAGGGTGGTCAGCGCGCTGAGCGCGAGCGTCACCGGCCCTTCGGCGGGGAACAGCTCGGCCGAAACGGCGGGCGCCATCGCCCCCAGGACGGTGGGCCCCAGCAGAACGCCCGCCAGCATCTCGCCGAGCACGGCCGGTTGACGAAAGCGCAGCGAGAGCTCGCCCAGCAGCCGCGCGACGCCCAGCAGGACGCCCATCGACAGCAGCAGCGTGACCACCTCGTGGTGCGAGAGACCCGTCATTTCGGCGTTCCGGAAGCGGGTCGATGGAACAGCAGCGCGCACGGCAAGTTGTTGAGCACCAGCTCGGCAGGCTGCTTGAAGAAGCGGTCGAGGAATCGGGGGCGCGGCGGCGCGGGCGTCACCAACAGGTCGGCCTCGACGCGCTGGGCGTACTCGACACCCAGCGGACCGGCGTGCCCCTGGAGGCATTCGATGTGCGTCGGCAGGTCGCCCGCGCCGACGACTTGCAAAAGGGACGCCAACTGCCGCCGGGCGTCCTCATCGACCGTGCGGCGGTGCTCCTCGGCGCTGGCGCCACTCTCCCCAAGGGTGCGGATAAGGTCGTCGAACGCCTCGACCTCGTGGACGACATCGAGCCGCACGGGCGGCTGCGCTTTGGCGATCAGGACGAGGTAACGCAGCAGCGCCGCCGAGCGGTCGTCGAAACGCACGCTGGCTACAACGCGGCCGTAGGTCGGCTTTGCCGGGTGAGGCACGAGCAGCACCGAGCACTTTGCGTAGCGCGCGACGCGGCGGGCGACCGACCCGTAGAGGGAGGTCCAGACGTCGTCCTGCTCGAGAGCGCCGAGGATCACCAGCTGCGCGTTGCGCTGCTGGGCGTGCTGGCAGATGCTGCGGTCGACCGTCCCCCGCCGCGTGAGGGACGTGAAGGCGTTGCCCCAATCGGCCCAGCGCTCACGAGCCCGCTGGGCGGCGGCATTGTCGGCGGCGACACTCAACAGCAACGGCTCGGCCCCCAGCAGGCCGGCCCACTCGCGAGCGACCGCCGCAACTAACGCGCCCCGGTCGTTATCCGCTACGCAAGCCAATACCGGACGGGGCGTCGTCGCACAGAGTTCGGGGCGGGTCATCGGCGGGGGGCGATCCGGCGGCGGAAGGCCGGGTAGTCTACGCCGGCGGCGCCCGCAAAGGCAGGTAGGTGAAGATTCCGTTGGCGGTGTCCACGAGCGGCGTTTCTTCGCGGGGGCGGCGCCTTACACTACTTGGGCTACGGCGCCCGGCGCCGCCCCTTCCCAGCCGCGAGGCCGCCTGTGCTCCTGAGTTTAGCCAACGACTCGCGCGCCCTCACCACGGCGATCTACCTCGCGCTGGTCCTCGCATTGGGAGTCGGCGCGCAGTGGCTGGCGTGGCGGACACGGCTGCCGGCGATCGTGCTGTTGCTCACGCTGGGTTTCGCCCTCGGGATCGCTGTCGGCCCTCCCGGTGATTATGTCGATGACTCGGCGCTGCTGCCGGTGGTTTCGCTGGCGGTCGGCGTCATCTTGTTCGAGGGGGGCCTCAGCCTCCAGTTCCGGGAGATCCAAGAAACGGGGGCCGTCATCTTCCGGCTGGTCACCGTGGGGCTGCTGGTGACCTGGGGCGC
>JBGSJY010000176.1:0-7001 GCA_041741515.1 Pirellulales bacterium
CTCACATCGAGAGCCTGCTTGAGCCGTCGGCGCTAGCCGCGGGTGGCCCCACGAGAGCGCGTACCTCGCACTTTGTCAGGCGCCGCACTCTACGGTCCGCACGGCGGACCCTACGAAACCGCTTCGCGCCAGCACCAGTCGAACAGCGCGCGCCATTCGGCGCGTTGCAGTGCAATGCACGCTTCGGCTTGGGGGCCGCCCTGCTTGGCGGCGTGTCGGACCTCATCGACGAAGGCGAGGGGGTCCCAATCGACAGCGATGGCCGGACACGCCGGGTGCTCTCCCGCCCGGCGGAACCAGTACTGGGCATTGCCGTAGTCGCCTTCGCGGCGGTGAATCACGCCGTGCCAGTAGCTGCCGGAGGCCGTCGGCACGTCCTGGCAGAGAGTGTGCGCCTCGTCCAGATAGCCGTGCAGCAGCCACACAGCCGCGAGGAAGCACCCGAAGGCGTCGCGGTCGATGACCGTCAGCTCGGCCGACGCCCTCACGTCGAGCGTGTCGAGCGCCGGTCGTATCGCCGGATCGGGCCGGCCGGAGTCGAGCGGCATCACGGGTTCGGCGCCGATCGCTCCTGCGAACGCGGCGCCGTATTGCGAAGGGTCGAACGGGCGCGTCATGCGAACCAGCTTAACCCATCGGAGCCCGCCGTGCTCAGCGCGTCGTCGTGTTGCTAGGCACGCGGGCCTGCCGGACGGGCTGCTGCTGGGCCGGCTGACGACGCTGCGACGCCGATATCGATGCGGGCGCCTTCTGCTGCCGGGCGGCCGAACCGCTCGGCATCGCGCCCGCGACCGGTGCTGGTTTGCTGGGCGTGTCGCTCCGGACGCTCTGCACCAAGCGGCCGTACTCGAGGGCCTTCGCCCCGTTCTCGACCTTCTTGTACATTGTCGCCAGGTTGCCGTAGGGAACGGCGAGGTTGTCGCTGTCGAGCACACCGGCCGCGACCGCCCGCTCCATCATCCGGGCGCCGCTCTCGGTCAGCTCGATCGCCAGGTCCTTCTGGTCCTGGCTCCAGTAGCTGACGCCCATGCTGACGAGCTCTTCGCCGTCGCGACGCGGCACGACGAACTCGCTCTTGGGGCGTGCGGCGGTGAGCACGTCGCGTCCTTTGTCGTACCAGCCGACGGCTTCGGCGTGATCCTGCTTGTGGACGGCGTTGACGGCGCCCAGGTAGAAGTATAACTGCCCGACCATCATCTCAGCGGCCGGCGAGGTCGTCCGCGGGGCGGCGCCCTCGGAGAGCTCATTGATCGACACCGCCCCGTAGGCGAGCGCTTGCTGCGCGTCGCCGCGAACGTGCTCGATCCGCACGGCGTGTTGGTAAGCCTCGCCCAACTCCCAGTGGATGCGGGCCCGCATCAGCGGGTCGGTGCATTCCGCGAGCAGCGCCTCGGCGGTTTCTTTGGCCTCGGTGATCCACGGGCCGGGGTCCTTGGTGGGACGCAACTGTGCGAGCGCCTCGAGCGCCTCGCGGGCCACCTGGAGCCGCAGCTCGAGACCGCCGGCGTCCGACGCGATGCGTTCTTCAGCGATGCCCGACGCGCGGCCGATCCACTCGGCGACAGTCTCCGCCTTGTTATTGTAATTGCGGCGGGCGATCTCCTTGGCGACCGACAGGTGCGACGACACCAGCAGGTCCTTCGCCAGGCGCCGCTCGCGGTCGTCGCTGCTAGTGGCCAGCTTGTCGGCGATGGTGATGGCGGTGTTGTGGAAGTCGATCGTCTTGCCGGCAATATCCTTATCGCCCATGGCCGCCAAACGACCCATCAGGTCGAGCGCTCCGGCGCGGACGATCGGCGACGCGGAGGGGTCGTCGAGCACCTTACGGGTCTCGAGCACCGCGTTGTCGTACTCGGCCGTGTCACGCAGCGTCTCGGCGAACGTCAGCCGGAAGGCGGGGTCCGACGGCGCCAGCCGCAACGCCGTGGCGGCCGCGAGGTGGGCCGCTTCCGATTGTCCGGCGGCCAAGTGCTGGATCGCCTTCGACCAGAAGGCTTGGGCGCACTGCGGGTCGGCCTCGACGGCCTTCTGCAGGTCCGCCAGCTTCGCCTTCAGCTCATGGGCGCCGCGCTGCTCGCTGCGGAGCACAAAGCTGCGGGCGTCGATCGGCTCGAGCACCAGTTGTGTCACGGTCGCCTTCATGGCGTCCGTCGCCGACGCGTCTCTGGCCGATTGGGTGAGCAGCGTGAGCCCCTTCTCGGGGAACGCCACGGCGAGCAGGTCATCTGACAGCGGGTCGATAATCTCGACGGGATCGATCTCGGTCAGACGCAGCCGTTCCGCCATCTGTTGGACGGTCGTCTTCTCAACAAGGGTCACCCGCACTACGGCGACGATGTCTGCCTCGACGAGGGCTTCCACCTGCTCGAACGGGGGAAGCTCGTAGCCGAGCACCTCGCCGCCGTCGGTTTCTCCCTTGGCGACCGCGATGGTCTCCGGCTCGCCCCACTCCACCAGGAGCTGGCTGCGCGTGGTCAGCCCAGGCGTGACCCCGTGGAACTTGGCGGCGGCCGGCCCTTGGGACGGCGCGGCGGCTTCCTTCAGCGCCTGGACGCCGTTCTTCGGCAGGGCCGCGACGCGGCCGTCGGTCGCCATCGCCTGAGCGGCGCTCGCCTTGCCTTGTCCGGCCGGCGGCAAGTTGCGCTCGTTCGGTTCGGCGAGCTCGGGCTCATACTCCGAGACCTCGGAGATGGGCTCGAGATGGGGCGCCTCGTTCGCGTCGAGAGGACTCCCCTCGCGCTTGTCGATGAGCACCGATTCGAGCGCTGGATTGTCCGACGCGATCGCCACGATGTCTTCGGGCAGGTCGTACACTAGGTTGACCGCCGAGGCCGACGGGGCGCTCAGCGCCGCGGCGCCGAGCAGAGCCACGCGGTTCACACCGGCCAGCCAGCCCCCCAGCGGGTCGTGGCGTCGTGATAAATCGCCCTGCGGCGTAACCGATCGATGACGCATCTTGGATTCCCTCCCCGCGGCTCCGCGGCCCTCATCCTTGAGGTCCGCTGCGAACGGCTGTGCGCTCCCCACGCCTGGCCGGCCGTATCTCCGAAAGGCTTCATCGGTTTCTACGTCGCCGTTGGCACAGGCAGAATCCTCAGAAACGACCGACGGCCCGGGCGCAGGCGCCCGGGCCGTAGGGGATTGGTTTAAGTTCGACCACTGCTAGCAAGGGATGGCAGTGCAGCGCTCGTGGGGAGCGCCGCTCGCTTCCGTTGGCGTCTCAGCCGTGGACGGAAGCCCCCGGTGGGACGCCGGCGCCCGCAACGCGCCGAGGGCTCCCGCCCACGGCTGAGACATTCTCAAAGGCCGAAGTGGTTCGCTGGTGCGTGCTGCGCCAACGGCGACTACCGGCGACGTCTGGCCAGCGGCGCCGCCGCTAGGAGCAGCAGGATCGCCGTGGTGGGCTCGGGCACAAATCCCGAGGGTCCACCGGCGACGGCCACGGGGACGCCCGTGTAGAGCTGCGCCATGAGGATCTCGTAGTCGCCCAGATCGACGCGGCCGTCGTGGTTGGCGTCGCCCTGGATGATTGACGCGCCGCTCTCGATGCCGGCGTTGCGGATCCAAACGTTGATGTCGCTCTGCGACACGACGCCGTCGCCGTCGAAGTCGGCGCCTACCGCACCGGACATCACGACCTCGAGGCGGACCTCGTTGTTGACCGTGTCGTAGACGACGTCCCAGTACTTGCCCGCGGGCAGGTCCGGAAGCACGAGGTTCGTGAACAGGCTGTCATCGGCCAATTCGCCCGCCGTGATCAACGCGACGGAGAAGTCGTTGGGAACCGCCGCGGGCTCTTGGTTGAGGAACGCGAAGCCGATCGTGCCGCCATTGATCGTCAGGCCACCCTCGACCGTGATGTAAGCGCCCTGCGAGCCGTTGCTGCCGAAGAGGTCGAACGCCACTTCGATTGAACCCGAGTTCGTCAGGTTGCCGAGGAAGTTGACAACGGTGCCGAACGGCCCGATGCCGATCTCGCCCTCGTTGATGACGTCGTCCTCGAACGTGACGCTCGTCCCGTCGCCCGAGACGACGATCGCGCCGGGAATCGGCAGCGATCCAGCGACGCCGTAATCGATGCTGGTGTTGTAAACCGGGCCGTTCACAAGGTTCGTGCCGCCAGTGAAGGCGACAACGCCCGAGTTGATCAGACCCGTCGTGAAGTGGAGTGCGCCATCATTCGAGACGATCGTCCCCGCGGTGGTTTCCGCAATCGTCCCTGGCGTCGCTCCTTCGACCGCGTAGCGGGCGTTGAAGAAGACTTCTGACGTGTTGTAAGCTCCCGCGACGGTCAGCAGATCGATCGGCGCCCCGGACGATGGGATGTAGCCGATGTCCAGGTCACCGCCGGTAACGGAAATCGACCCGAGGTTCATCGTCCGGTAAGTGAGGTTCGGCCCGCCAATGACGGGGATTCCGGCGCCCGAAGGGAACGTTGCGACAGGGCCGTTGGTGTGGATCGCCAGCGACTCGCCCTGGCGGACGCGGACCTCGGCGTCGGCGTTGTTGAGGAACTGCCCGGCGAGGATCCGGCCCGTGCCGGCAATCGTGCCGCCCGCGGTAGCGTTGGGAGTGTTCGCGCTGATCGGGAGGTAATTGTCGCCGTTGACGACACCGCCGACCACCAGGAAGTCGAGATTGCCCTCGATCAGGCCGCGGTTCTGCATCGCGCCGAAGTTGGTGTTGCCGTTGGCGTCGTTGCCCGCCGACGTGTTGGCGGTGCGGGCGTTGTTGAGCTGCACGCGTAGCGGGCTGTTCGAGCTGGGGTAGCTGCGAATCTGAGAAGTGACGCCCGTAAATAGCGAGTTGGCGCTAATCTCGCCGCTGGTCTCGATGCGGCCCGTGTTGTAGATGAGGCCCGACACGTCGAGCGTCACGCGACCGTCGATCAGACCCCGATTGAAAAGGGCGGGGAAAGTGAAGTCAGTCGAATTGTTGAGCAGCGTCACCTGGAGCGGGTCGGCGAGCGCCGTGTTCAGTGCGTTGGGGTCACCGCCGCGGATCACCGAGTACGTCGAGGTTTCAATCGACTGGCTGCGGACGACGCCGTACCCCTTGATCGTGCCGTCGGTCTCGAGGCTGTTATCGATCTGCAGCCGCCCGCCGGTGAGCGTCACCACCCCCCGTTTGCCGACCGCGGCGTTGCCGAGGACCCCGTTGCGTCCGGCGACGTTGAGGACCGCGTTGGCGCCGACGACCAGCTCGCCTTGCTGCAGGTTGGCGTCGGCTGCGACGAGGGTCGGTGTCGCGATGTTGGCGCGGCGTTCGCCGATCACCAGCGCCCGATTGCCGGCCAGCGGTCCCGTATTGATGATCGAGGGATAGACATTCACCGTCGAACCGGCGTTAACAACCGAGAGGACGCCCGAGCCGTCGCCTTGCGGCGAACCAATCCCCTTCTGCGTAGCGCGGGCGTTCGTGCCGAGGTCATTGCCGGTGCCAAGCCCGCCGACGACGAGGCCATTGTAAAAATCGGCGCGGGCACCGTTGGAAACCGTCATCGCGCCGTTGCCGCGGCCGCCGATGAACGAGGCGGTCTCGTTTGAGCGGATCTCGGTGAGGTTCTGATTGAGCTCAACCCGCCCGTAGGCGACGAGCGTCGAGCCGACGCCATCAACAGTCACGTTGCCGTTCGATTGGCTATCGACGGCGACCATAAGCGCGTCCTGGATCTCCATCCGCCCGCCTGCCTCGACGAGCAGCCCGGCGGCGCCATCCAGGCCGACAATCACGTCAAAGCCGCCCGTCTGGGCGCCGAAGTTGCGCGTGCTGAACGTCGCAAACGGATTGCCCGCCGTGTTAATCGCGGCGTCGAGGTCAACTACGGTGTCGTCGATCGGGTCCCCGTTGCCGAGGTTCAGGGCGATCTGGTCCGATCGAGAAATGAGATTAGGGTCGTTGTTAAAGAGGCTTCCGAATCCCGAAACGGTCACCAAGCCGGTCCCGCCCGTCACGTTGTTGCCGCTCCGGTAATTGGTCACGCGGAAATTGTCATCCTCGATTCCAAGGTCATTGCCGACACTAAAGTCGAGCCCGAACGAACCGGGGACGGTTCCTTGACTAACGGCGCCGATCACTAGGTTCTGGTACCGGAGCTTGCCGCCGCCGAAGACTGATAGCGTGCCCGACTGGTTCGCGTCGCCGACGAGGATGTTCTGCGCCGAGTCGTAGGCGCGCCACACCTGGGCGGCGTTCCACGGCAGGCCGATACCGGCCCCGGTCGGGTCGGTCTGGTTGATGCCGTCGGTGATGATCCCGTTGCCGCCGGCGAACAAGAAGTCCGAGACGCCGTCGCCGTTGGTGTCGACGCCGCCGAGGATCGGGAATCCGGTCGGCGCGGTCGGCAGGACGCTCCCCTCCCAGGTGATCTGGGCGAAGGCCGGCGCCGCGGTCAGCGACACGAGGGCGGCGAGAAGCTGCGTGGATCGAGAAATCATGCGGGGCATCAGGGGGGCTCGTCATTTAGCCCCCGGTCATTGACCGGGGGCCAATTGCATTGGCGTGGCGCGGCGGGTTGTTCCGGGGACCCGCCGACGGTCGAAGGCTTTCAGTATTCAGCGATAAATCGTCTTCTGCCAACGAGTTTGGTCACGGGGACGGGGCGTCTTGCCTAGACTGCACAGTTTCGCTGGCACGCCAGAGCCCGTCAACGATTTCGGCCGTCGAGGGGCGGCACAACCCGATTCGCCGCTTCAGACGGTCATTATTGCGGCGGAGTGGGTCCCCCGGACAGCCACGAGCCGGGATACGTCGGTCCCCGGAGTAAAGCGGGTACCCGATGCGCTCCGGGGACTTAGCTCTCCCCGCTCTAGGCGCCGAGGATCTTTGCGGTGGGGAGGAAGCGGGTCCCCGCAAGCAGGCCGCACGCCGTCAGACAGACCCCCGCGAAAAGGTCCCCCCAGCGGCTGTAGAACGTCGGCTTGGCGGTCGCCAGCGGGACGTCGGCCAGCAGCACGTGCTCGGCCATCCGCGGCCCGACCGCGCGGACCTCGCCGGTGGCG
>JBGSJY010000177.1:0-2144 GCA_041741515.1 Pirellulales bacterium
GGCGGGGCTGGGGGCCGCCGCGGCGAAGGCCGCCCCGAGCCCCGCCGAGTCGAGCGCCTCGCGGCCGGCGAGTTGTTCAAAATCCCACGTGAGGGCCTTCCGCGCTGGCGCCGGCTGGTCCCAACGCCAGCCGATGCCAAGGCGGATGTCTTGGCCAAAGCGGAAGAGTTGATTGCGGATCGCGCCGATGCGGTCGGCGAGCCGTTCGTACCCGACGAAGCTGGTGTCGCCGTCGCGGCCCAACTGCCACCAGCGGATACGCAGCGAAAGCCGCGTGATCAGGTGGTCGATCTTCGGCGCCCAGTACGACGGGTCGGCCGAGAGGAATCCCTCGATCGGCGGCGGCGTCTTCTGGGTCTTGGGGTCGGCAATCACCAGGGTCGGGTCTTCCAAGACGCCAATCGTCTCGATCCCGCGCGCGGCGAGCTGCTCGGTGAAGCGCATGATCTCTTCGCCCCGCTCCTCGTCGCCCGGGACGAACCAGACGGGCAGCTTGACTTTACGGACGCCGACACGCGGCAACAGCTCCTGCAACACGGAAAATGGCAGCGGGTGGTCGGCATTGGGCAACGACCAGCCAAACTCGCCCCGGTCACTGGTGACCAACCCCTCACGCACGACGGCGATCGAGATCGAACGCGCGTCGCCGATCGGGATGTCGGTGCCCGTGCGATACATGCCAACCCGCACCCGGTAGAATCCGTAGTCCTCGATCGGCGGTTTCCAGGTCTTTGAGCCTTCGTAGCTCGACTTGTCGGTGCCGAAGCCATCAACGATTTCCGAGGCGGGGGTGACCGATTCGGAGATGATGTGGCCTTCGAGGTTGACTCTCCCTCCCTCGCCGATCGACTTGTTCGTCGCATCGACGAGCTGGAAGCGGACCTCCGGGTTCTTCTCGAGAATGCCCGACAGGCTGCAAGTGACCTTCACGTCCTCGACGTTCGTGTAGACGTTGTAGAGGCTATCGGTGTAGATCCGGATGCTCGGCAAACGGTAGAAGCGCACATCGGCGATGGCGATTTCGGCGCCCAGATCGCCGCGGCCGCCGCGCGCGTAGTCAAAGTGCAGGTAGACGCGATCGACCTCGCTATCCTCCGGTTGGTAGTCGCCCACGTCGATCTCATGCCACTTCCCGTCGGACGGCAACGGGTCGGTCCGCTCGACCTGTCGTTGCTCATCGCGGCTGTTGTGGAAAGCCATCCGCACCCGCGCCGCGCCGTTCTCGACGCCGGTGACACGCACCCGCATCCGCAGTCGGTAGCTGAACTTGGGCATCACGTGGATCGGCGGGCTGATCGCGGTCGCCGCCGCCCCGTCGGGCCGGAGGATCAGGGCTTTGCCAGGAATCGATTCGTCTCCCGTTGGGCCGATCCCGATTTGCGAGTACTGCGGGTGCTCGTCGTCGTAGACGCGGGTCCAGCGGTCGGGCCAGCCGTCGTAGTTGATGTCCCAGGCCTCGTCGCCGAACCGACAAGAAAACACCCTAACGAGGTCGGCGAGGTCCTCCTCGGCGCCCGGCGCCTCGTCGTCGTTCACGGCAGGAACGTCCGCCGCCTCGGCCCTTGGCGCCGATACCGAGTCATCGGCGACGGGCGCGGCCGGCGCGGCGGTCACCACGAAACAGGCGAGCGTCGAGAGCCAGACGCGGAGTTGCTTTGCGTAGGTCACAGCGGCGTGTCGGGGCGCGCGGAGAGCGGGTGGGCCCAGCGCTTGTCGCCCTAGGCCTCGCAACTGTACGGTGCATCCTGCCACGCGGGCGGCTCTCCGATCCGACGGCCCGACGCCAACCACCGATACAACCGTGCCAGCCCCTCCCATCGCTATCCAGACGCTCAGCCTCCGGCAGCCCTTGCGGCGGGCGCTAGAGACGGCGGCCCAGCTCGGCGCTGACGGGGTCGAGATCGATCTGCGGAGTGAACTCCGCATGGCCGACTTTTCTCAGACGGCCCTGCGGCAGTTCCGCAAGGTTCTCGACGACCTTGGCTTACGGGTGCTGGCGGCGTCGTTCCCCACGCGGCGGGGCTTCGACGACGCCGAGGACCTCGAACGCCGCGTCCTCGCGACGCGCGAAGCGATGGCGTTCGCGTACAAGCTCGGCGCCCAGGTCGTGGTGGGCCGGGCTGGCGAGATCGCCGAGGCCGACG
>JBGSJY010000178.1:0-3445 GCA_041741515.1 Pirellulales bacterium
CGCGCGGCCCGCGGCGCCGGCGAAGCTGACGTTGAAGTCCGCCAGCTTGGGGATCCCCTCGGCGGAGAGCAGCACGTTGGCCGGCTTCACGTCGCGGTGAAACACGCCGTGACGGTGCGCGTCGTCGAGCGCACGGGCGAGTTGGACGCCGATCCACGCTACCGCCACGGGCCAAGCCGCCTCGGCGATCCAGCTTCGCAGTGGCGAAGCCTCCGGCGGCTGCTGCGCGGCGTCGAGCAGGTTGTCGTCGATAGCGTCGAGCATCACGCCGCCGTTGCACGTGGTGGCGCCCGTCCATTGGACCCGTTTCACGACGTCCGACAGCGTCCCGCCCGGCAGGTACTGCATGTAGAGCAGGTGGGTCGTGCCGCCATTGAGCGCGCGCTGGTCGTAGACCCGCACGATGTTGGGATGGTCGAACTGCGCGAGCGCCTGAGGCTCGTCCCCCTTGCCGGCCGAGACCTTTAGCGCCACCAGGCGCTGCATCGACATCTGTCGCGCTAAGTAGACTCGCGCAAACGCGCCGCGTCCCAGCTCTTGCACGATCGTGAAGTCGTCGATCACGTCGCCGGCCATCAGTTCGTCAGGCGCCACCGGCCTACCCCCCGTGGGGGCGACGGTCACGGCGTTGCACGAGAACTTCTCCAGCAGGTCGGCGTGCTGCGGGAACCGCTCGGCGTACTCGACCTGCCGCGGCTCATGGCCGTTCTCGCGGCGCAGCTGGTACTCTTCGATCACCAGGTCGAAGGGCAGCCGATCCGCCGCGAGCAGGTCGGGCATCGCCGCCAGGTACCAGTCGAGGCACGGGTCGCGTCCCATCTCAGCCGCCGCTGCCATGTCCAGCTTCACCAGCTCGACCAGTAAGAACGGCGCGTGCTGCGGGTGCGAGGGGGGCAAGAAGTCGCGTAGCATCCGGGCGTCTTCGACCGGCGCCACTTCCGCCAGCCGCTCAAGACACTGTTCGAGCAGATCGTCCAGCCGCAGCGTTGGCTCGATGGCGACCGAGGGCGAGCCGCCAGACGGCGTTGAGCTGGGGGACGGCGGCGACGCGGCTTGATCCATACCAGCCGTCGGGGCAGGGCGGGGCGGTTCTTCTACGACGGCAATCGTAAACACCAAGCGCCCAGGTTCGCCACGGCCCCGATCGCCATCCCGCGTTATACTAAGGGAAGTTCGCTCCCCCGCTGACAGCAAATCGCCATGACCGCCGCCCAACGCCTACCGCTCGTCTCTGTGGAGGATTACCTCGCCGCCGAGGAGCAGTCCGACGTCCGCCACGAGTACACGGGCGGGTACGTCCACGCGATGGCGGGGGGTAAGACTTCGCACAACCGGGTTAAGGGGAACGTGTTCGCCGCCCTCCATAAACGTCTTGATGGCAATTCGTGCGAGCCGTTTGACTCCGATATGAAAATCAGGCTCTTATCGGCGGGACTCCCTCGCTTCTACTATCCCGATGCGATGGTGGTCTGCGACCCCAACGGCCCCGAGTCGGTTTACCAAGACCGGCCCGTTATTGTGGTCGAGGTGCTCTCCGACAGCACTCGCCGGCAAGATTTCCATGAGAAGCGCGACGCCTACCTGACGATCCCTTCCTTGAAGGCCTACCTGCTGGTCGAGCCCGACGAGGCTAAAGTGAGCGTTTATCGCCGCCAGGCCGACGGCGCCGGCCTCGAAGCGTTCGACGCCCAGCTCTACACGGGCCGCGAGGCCGTCATCCCGCTGGACGAGATTGAAGTCGAGCTGCCGCTGGCAGAGGTTTACGAACGGGTGGAGTTCGTCGCTTGAGCATACCACGGCGGCGGCTTAGCCACCCAGCTTCGCCCGCAGGGCGGGGATGATCTCGCGGGGGACGAACTTAGCCACCTCGTCGTCGCTCGCCAGCGGCGTGATCTGCTTGATGAGCGTGCTGCTGACGTGGCTGAACTCGTCGCCCGCCATGAAGAAGATCGTTTCAATCTCCGGATCGAGCTTGCGGTTGGCAAGGATCATCGTGAACTCGGCCTCCATATCGGTCACCGACCGAACGCCGCGGAGGATCAGCCGCGCGTCCATCTTCCGCACGAATCGCACGGCGAGGCCGTCGAACGTTTCGACGCGGACATGATCAAGCCCAGCCGCCCTAACGGCGCGTTCGACCAGCTCGGCGCGCTCCTCCACGTCGAACAGCGCCGTCTTGTGGGCGTTCTGCCCCACGCCAACGATCAACTCATCCGCCACGAGGCGGGCGCGCTGCATCACGTTCAGGTGCCCGAGCGTGACGGGGTCGAACGACCCGGTGTAGACGGCGCGGCGAGACATTCGATTTCGGAAGGCGGATGGCGGATTGATCGGAAGTTGCTACTGGGACAGATCTAAGCCGTGGGCGCTAGCCCGCGGAGTCGCCGACCGGTTGTCTCACCGTGGTTGAAGCGCCTCGACCAACCGATCGACGTCCTCGTAACTAGTGTAACCGTGCGGGCTCATCCGCAGGCGTCCCCCGCGGACGCTGGTTACGCAGCCCGCCTCCAACAGCTGCTGGCGGGCAGCGGCGGGCTCGGCGACGTCGGCGACGACGATGCCGGACCGCGGGTCGTGCCCATTCGCCTCTTGGCCGCGGTGCGACGCGACGGCGACGCCGATCGACGCCAGCCGCTCGCACAAGTAGTCCGTGACGTCGAGCACCGCGGCGGCCACGTCGGCGGTGGGCTGGGCGGTGAGCAGGTTCAGGCTCGCCCCGAGGGCCAAGTGGCCGGGCATGTTGGAGGAGCCTCCCTCGTAGCGTGCGGCGGAGGCCTTCAGATCGAGCGAGATCCGTCCGAAATCGCCCGACGCGTTAACACTATGCCAGCCGACGCCCAGCGGCCGCAGCTTATCGAGGTGCTCGACGCGGAGGTAGGCGAAGCCGGCGCCCTCGGGGCCGAGCATCCACTTGTGGCCGTCGGCGGCGAGGAAATCGATCGCGGTCTGGCTCACGTCGAGCGGGAAAACGCCCATCCCCTGGATCGCATCCAAGAAAAACAGGGCCCCCGCGCGGTGGGCGATGTCGGCCACTTCGTCGAGCGGTTGGCGGTAGCCACTGGCGTACGCGACCCAGCTTACGGAGACGATGCGCGTCCGCGAGTCGCAGGCGGCGCGGAGCTTCTCGAAGTCGATGCGCCCGCGGTCGGTCGGCACGGTCCGTGTCTCGACGCCGCGCCACGCCTGCTGCATCCAGGGGTAGAGATTCGACGGGAACTCGTCCGCGAGGACGACGACGTTGTCCCCGTCGCGCCAGTCGAGGCCCTCGGCCACGAGGTTGATCCCCGCGGTGGTGCTGGGGACCAAGGCGATCTCTTCGGGCGTGGCCCCGATCAGCCTGGCGGCGGTCTGGCGGGTCGTCTCGACGCCCCGGTCCCAGGCTTGCCAGTTGGTGTCGCCCTCGGCCGACGCCTCGGCGGCCCAAGCCATTAGGCGGTCGCGTGCG
>JBGSJY010000179.1:0-7186 GCA_041741515.1 Pirellulales bacterium
GCTGCTGCCTTGGGGGTCGGCGCGCTGGGCCTGCCGCGACCGCTCGCCGTCGCCACAATCGCGGTGCTGGTCGCCTGCTTCGCCGCCACGACGCTCGACACGGCCACGCGGCTGCACCGTTACGTGATCCAAGAGCTGGCCGGCACGCTCCATGTGCAGCCGCTTACGAATCGCTACGCGGCGACCGGGCTGAGTGTCATTGGCGGCGGAGCGATGGCGATGATCCCGGGACCCGCCGGCCCCGGCTCGGGGGGCCTAATGCTGTGGCCGCTCTTCGGGGCGACCAATCAACTGCTCGCCGGATTGGCTTTCGTCGTGATCGTCGTCTACCTCTGGCGCCGGGGGCTGCCAGTCGCCTTCGCGATGGTTCCGGGGCTCGCCCTCTTGGCGATCCCAGGCTGGGCGATGGCGGACCAAGTGATGCGCGACTTCCTGCCGGCGAGGAACTGGCCGCTCGTGGCGTTCGGCGCCGCGATCCTGGCGTTACAAATTTGGATGGCGATCGAGGCGATCCTCGTCTGGCCCAAGGCGCGCGGCGTGCTCGAAGCGGGCGCCGAAGCGCCGGCGTGATAACGGCGAGCCCCCGACGCGAGTCGGGGGAGTAGAGCAGGTACCCGGTTTCACTCCCCCGACTCGCGTCGGAGGCTCGCCTTGTTGGAAAGCGTCGCTAGCGCCGCGACGTGCTCGTGCTCCATCGCCACCGGCTGGACCCAGCAGCGGTCGATCCCTAGCGGGTTCGGTGGCAGCCCCGTCGCCCAGCCGCCGACTCCGTCCGCTGGCGTGAGCACCTTCGGCAACGACTCGCCGACGCCGACGCCCACCAGCTTCAGCGCCGCCTCCTTCATCGTCCACGTCCGGAAAAACTCCGTCAGCGGGTAGGGCGCCGCGGCGATGCGATCGACTTCTTCGGCGTGGAACCAGCGTTGGGCGAGCGCTGTCTCATTCTTCATCGGCCGGATCCGCTCGACATCGACGCCAATGGGCGCCTCACCGATCGAGCACAGCGCTAGGTCGCCGGTGTGGGCGACATTGAAGTGGACGCCATCGACGGCCGGTTTGCCATTCGGACCGTAGGTGAACGCGACTTCTGTCGGCGGCACGCCGAGCCGGGCGCCGAGTCGCTCGCGCAGCCGGCCCCGCGCGACGATGAACCGCCGCCGCGGCTCGTCTCGCACAAACGCCGCCGCGCGCTGGCGCTCGTCCCCGCTGAGTAGCGAGAAGAGAGAATCGACAACCTCGGCGGGCTCGCTAAGCGACCAAGTCGCGACGGCGATCCGGGGTCCCTGACCCCTGACCTCTGACTCCTGACCTCTCACTCAAAAATCATCCGCCGCGCGGTAGGCCGCCAAGAGCGCCAGGTCCCCTTCGCGGCCGCCGATGCTCTTGCCGTGCTCCATGCCGATGATGCCGTCGAAGCCCTTACTCTTGATGAACTTGAAGACGTTGCGGTAGTTGATCTCGCCCGTGCCGGGCTCGTTTCGGCCCGGATTGTCGCCACATTGGAAGTAACCGATTTCGTCCCACGCCATCTCCATGTTGGGGATCAGGTTCCCCTCTTGGATCTGCTGGTGGTAGATGTCGAAGAGGATCTTGCACGACGGGCTATCAACCGCGCGGCAGATCTCATAACCCTGCGCGATCTTCCTCAGGAAGAGCCCCGGGTGGTTGGTCCACCAGTTGAGCGGCTCGAGCACCATCACCAGGCCGTGCGGCTCAAGGACCTCGGCGCAGCGGCGCAGCAGATCGACGCAGCGGGCCGTTTGATAGCCCTCTTCGAGGCGGTTGTTGTACGCGCCGGGGACGACCGTCATCCACTTGGCGTTGACGCGCTTGGCGACCTCGATCGACTTGCGGACCTCTTCGACGGCCTCGTCCTGGAGCTTCTTGTCGCTGCCGGTGAACGACAGCTTGCCGAAGGCGCCGATGCCGTAGGCGACGAACACGCCCATCCGGATGCCCAGCCGCTCCATCGCCCCCGCGAGCCGCTCCTGCTCTTCGACGGGGAAGCCCGCCATGCCGTTCTCTTCCCAGTCACGGAAGCCAACCGACGCGGCGTAATCGAGCTGGGCGACGCGGTCTTTGCCGGCCACGTTCTCGAACAGCCCGAAGTGCGGCGCGTAGCCGAGCTGAAACGGCTTGTTGTCCGCGGAAGTAGTCTCGTCGGCCGACGCGGTGGCGAAAGTCGTCGCCGCCGCGGTCGCGGCCCCGGCAGCGGTCAGCCCGGCATTGGCAAGGAAGTCACGACGCTTCATGGATGCGTTCTCGAGCAGAGGATGAGAGGGCGTCAGGCCTGCCATGATAATTGCCGGCGCGGCGAAAAGGGCAGGGGCGCCGCGGGACGCGCGGAGCAAAGAGATCGCGGAGCGATTCCTCAATTCCCCTCCCTTTTTTGGGAGGGATTAGGGGAGGGTATCGGCCTTCCGTTGCGATGTCGCCCAGGGGTCGCGCTTCTCTGCCACCTATCGGTACCCAAACCATAAATCATCGGACACGTCTCACCCTCCCCCCGCTTCCCTGATAGAGCAGGGCCTCCCTACAAGGGAGGGGGACGCGGGCGCCGCCTACGGTGTCGCGAGTTCCGTCGCCTCAACCGGCTCTTGCGGCGAATGGGCCGGCGGACTCCCGTTGGGGGGCGCGCCGCGCCACACCGACCCCATCCATTGCGAGGCGATGATCCCCGCCGCGACTGCGATCATGGTCAGAATCGGCCACTTGGCCCGCTGTAGGCGGGGCGACGGGTTTTCGTCCAAGGCGTTCAAAGTTAACCTCCGCTGCGGCGTGGCGGCTGAGATTGCTGTCGCCGCGGCCTCGTCGTGACTTCCGATCCAAGGACCGAAAGGAAGCCGGCGACCGGCGTCTACCCACGCCGCGCCCCGCCTTGCCGACGATAAACCAATTGCGATGGGCCGGCGAGGGGCTCGTCGCCAACACTCACGCCGCGCCCCGGACGCTTCCCGTTGCATGATCTATCTGGCGACCTGCTCCGACCACCCCCAGGGAAGTCCAGAGGATCGGCTGCTGCTCGACGGTTTGATTTCGCTAGGACAGCCAGCGTCGATCCACCCGTGGGACGGGAGCGACTGGCCCTTGGCGAGCGACGACCTCTGCGTCATCCGTTCGACGTGGAACTATGTCGAAAAACGAGCCGAGTTCGCTGACTGGCTCCATCGGATCGCTTCGCGCGGCCGGCTAGTGAACCCGCTGGAGGTGATCGAGTGGAACATCGACAAGAAATACCTCGTCGAGCTCCAGGCGCGCGGCGCGCCGACCGTGCCGAGCACGCTGGCGCCGGCGGGCGTCGCGTGCTCGGTTGAGGGGCAGTTTGCCGCCTTCGATTGCGACGAGCTCGTCATCAAGCCGACCATCGGCGCCGGGTCGTCGGGGCTCGAGATCGTCGCTCGATCCGACGCGGAGAGCAGCCGGTCGTGGCCGTACGACGTACTACTACAGCCCTTAATGCCGGTGATCCGGACCGAGGGGGAGTGGTCGCTGGTCTTCGTGGCTGGCGAGTTTCAGCACGCCCTGAGGAAGCGGCCCGCGCCGGGCGACATCCGCTCGCAACCCGAATTCGGCGCGACGGTGACCGCCGAGCGGCCGCCGCGGCACGTGCTCGAAGCGGCCGAGCAGACGATCGCGGCCGGACCCGCGACGACCTTCGCCCGCATCGACCTGGTGGACGACCACGGGACCGCTCTGCTCATGGAAGCGGAATACATCGAGCCGCAGTTGTTTTTGGAGGGGCAGCCGGGGACGGTGAGGGCCTTTGCGGAGGCGCTGGCGGAGATGCATGGGTAGGGGAAGCGGACGCGACCTGTGGGAGGCGTCTCCGACGCCGCTTACGCTCTCTTGGCCGAACCCGGCTTGGTGCGCGAAATCGGCGTCGGAGACGCCTCCCCCATTATCGAAAGCACCTCGTGGCGCTACCCGCGGCTAGCGCCGACGGCTCACATTGTTGGCTCCGCCAACGGTAGGTACGCTGCTCCGCATGGACAACGCGACGCCTGTTGTTGACGCTCAACCCGCCCTGCCGCAGCGGCTGGAGTCGCTCGACGTCTACCGCGGCCTGACGATGCTGCTGCTGGCGTTCACCGTGCCCAACTGGGGGTGGCAAGAGCCGATCGCCGACGCCCACCCTTGGCTGCGGCCGGTGATGGACCAGTTCGAGCACGTCGCCTGGCGCGGGCTGACGCTGTGGGACATGATCCAGCCTTCGTTCATGTTCATGGTCGGCGTGTCGCTGCCCTACTCGTACGCCTCGCGCAAACGCCGCGGCGCGAGCGACGCCGAGCTGTGGCGGCACGCCGCCCTGCGAGCGCTGCTCTTGGTCCTGCTCGGGATCTTCTTGCGCTCGATCGGCCGCGACGAGACGCACTGGACACTCGAGGACGTGGTGTCCCAGATCGGTCTAGCGTACCTGCCGCTCTTCTGGCTGGCGACGCGTCCACCGCGCGTGCAGGGGATCGCGATCGGCGTAATCCTCGTCGCGTCGTGGCTGCTGTTCGCGCTGTGGCCACTGCCAACGAATGACCCGAACGTCGTCACGCGCTTCACCGGCTACTGGGCGCACTGGAACGAGAACGTCGGTCCCGGGGTCGCGCTCGACCGCTGGCTACTGAACCTGCCGCCGCGCAGCGAGCCCTTCGTCATCAACGGCGGCGGCTACTACACGCTAAACTTCCTGCCGTCGCTAGCGACGATGGCGTTCGGTCTGCTCGCGGGGCAGACCTTGCGGAGCGAACGATCCGCACGCGCGAAACTCTTCTGGCACTTCGGCTGGGGCACGGCGCTCATTGCGATCGCCGTCGCGCTGGACCTCAGCGGCGTCTGCCCGCTAGTGAAGAAAATTTGGACGCCGAGCTTCGCCCTCGTGTCGGGCGGGCTCTGCTTATGGATTCTCGGCGCGCTGTACGGCCTGATCGATGTTGCGGGCGTGCGCCGCTGGGCATGGCCGGCGGGCGTCGTGGGCCGCAATCCGCTGGCGATGTACGTGATGACCTGGACGCTGGCGTCGTGGGTGCTGATGAACCTCGTGACACACTTGGGCGACGGCTTCTTCGCGGTCTTCGGTGAGACTTATGCGAGACTAGTGGGCAACCTCGCGGTAGGCGTCGTGCTGTGGCTCGTCTGCTGGTGGATGGATCGAAATAGGGTTTATCTGCGGGTGTAGGAAAGAAGGCTTAACCACGACGGACACGAAGGACATGACGGCCATCTTAGCGGGGCGGAGTCGGTCCCAGGGACGAGCCGTCGTGTTCTTTGTGTCCGTCGTGGTCAACTCTTCGTTGCCAACCAAACATCGTCAGTAGCGGTGAAGACGACCTGATCGCGCGAGAGGCGTGACAGATCAAAGCGCTCGGCAAACTCTTTGGCCGACATCTCTCGCCGCGGGCCGAGGCCGCACCACTCAGTTAGGAGGCCGACGATGCTCTGCGGCGTGGTTCCCAGATCGCGATAGTGCGCTAAGCGGGTGTCGCCGTGCCGCTTGGCGAGGCGGCGGCCGTCTTCGCCGACCACGATCGGCAGGTGCAAGTACTCGGGCGGCGCGCCGAAGGCCAGACGCTCGTACAGCAGCATCTGCCGCGCGGTGCTCGGCAACAGGTCGGCGCCGCGGACGACGTGCGTCACGCCTTGGCGGGCGTCGTCGACGACGACGGCGAGTTGGTAGCTCGGCTGGCCCCCTTTGGTGGCGATGAGGAAGTCACCGACCTCGCGCTGCGGGTTGAATCGCTGCTGGCCGAGGAAGGCGTCGTTGAAGGCGACGGTTTCATCGGGCGTGACGAGGCGCCAAGCGACGTTGGGATCGTTAGGGATTTTGTGGGAGGGGTCTCCAGACCCCGATTCCACGCTGCTGACCGCTGCGGCAGGGTGCGCGTCATCGGGGTCTGGAGACCCCTCCCACAGAGCGCCTTCGGCGTCTGATTCTTTGGGTCGACACGTTCCCGGATAGCGCAGCTCGTGGTCGCCGGCGTTGGGGGCGCTCAGGCTCGCCGCCAGAATCTGCGTGCGCGTGCAATGGCAGGGATAAGCCTCGCCCGCTTCGACAAGCTTAGCGAGCGCGTCTTCGTAGGGCTTCAGGTCCGCCGATTGGTAAATGGGGCCTTCATCCCAATCGAGGCCGAGCCACCTCAGGATGTCGATCGCCGCCTCGGCGGCGCCGGCTTTGACGCGCGGGCCATCGAGGTCCTCAATCCGCAGCAGCACACGCCAGCCGCGTTGCCGCGCGAGGGCCCAGTTCACTAGGAACGTCCGTGCGTTCCCCAAGTGCAGGGCGCCGGTCGGCGACGGGGCGAGGCGGGTGAGCATAGAAGGCCTGAGACTTGAAGGGGTCAGACTTGAGTTTTCTGTCCTCAAGCCTCACAGCTCAAGCCTCACCCCTCCTAGACATCAAACTTCACACCCTGCGCGAGCGGCAGGGCGGCGCCGTAGTTGACCGTCGTTGTTGTGCGGCGCATGTATTGTTTCCAGCTGTCGGAGCCACTTTCGCGGCCGCCGCCGGTGTCCTTCTCGCCGCCGAAGGCGCCGCCGATCTCGGCCCCGCTGGTGCCGATGTTGACGTTGGCGATGCCGCAATCGCTGCCGGCCGGACCGGTGAAGCGGCCCGCCTCGCGGATGTCGCCGGTGAAGATCGCCGACGACAGGCCCTGCGGCACGCCGTTGTGGAGGGCCAGCGCCTCCTCGATCGAGTCGTACGTGACGAGGTAGGTGAGCGGCGCGAAGGTCTCGTCGAGCATCACCTCGGTCTGCTGGGGCATCCGCACCAAGGCGGGCGTCACGTAAAAGCCTCCGGCCGGGACGCCGTCGGTGACGCGGTCGCCACCGCAGACCAACTCGCCCCCTTGGAGCTTCGCGGCCGCGAGGCTGGTTTGCATGTTGTTGAACGACGCTTCATTCACCAGCGGGCCCACCAGGACGCCTTCCTTCGTCGGGTCACCAATCGGCAGCGATTTGTAAGCCTTCTCAAGCCGCGTCGTCAGTTCATCGGCGACCGACGAGTGGACGATCAAACGCCGCAGGCTGGTGCAGCGCTGGCCCGCGGTCCCGACCGCGGCGAAGACGATCGCCCGCACGGCGAGGCCGAGGTCGGCGGTTGGCGTGACGATCATCGCGTTGTTGCCGCCCAACTCGAGCAGCGACCGCCCCAGACGTTGGCCGACGGCCACCGCCACCTTGCGGCCCATCGCCGTCG
>JBGSJY010000180.1:0-16531 GCA_041741515.1 Pirellulales bacterium
GGTGGCCGAGGGGATCAACTCCAAGATCATGGCCATCAAGCGACGCGTCGGCGGCTATCGGAACCGACAAAACTTCAAAACGGCCATCTTCTTCTACTGCGGCGGCCTCGATCTCCACCCACACTAAAACCGGATGGACCACTAATTTGGGGTCAGTTGGATGACACGGTTGCCAAGCAAGAATTTCGCCTAAAGCACGACAAGCCAAAGCAGAAGGAGAACAGGAGAGAAGCCGAGGGCTCAGGAATTGCGCTGCGGTAGAGCATCAAGCCGACTGTGCTCACACTACTCGATCGATAAAGATCGTTGCTCTGGTTGTTGTACCCATAGCTCCCCTGCCCGTTAGGCCGAGCCGGCGCGCGGTCGTATACCGCGAAGAGCACAGCGACCCTTGTTGGCTGTGAGGGAAGCTGGGTGGGGACGGTTTCATCAATCACACCGAGCAGTGCCGCAGTTCCTGCTGGCTCAACAAGCTTGTCGGGGCCGCCGACGAGTAGAATGAGATGTCGCATTTGGTCAACCGTCGTCAAGCTGTTGCTATAAGACGAACCGTCGAATCCCGACGAGGCGACAAGCTGATCGATGTCCTCCCTGCCCGCTAGCGTGAATCCCTCAAACACGCCTCCGGGCATGAGCTCGAGCTTGGCTGTCGCCACCGCCTCGTCAACGCGACTGCCGAACTGGTCAAGCATTGACGCGGAGATATCGAGCCACTCCCGCTGGTTGACATCGTCATACGTCAACAACCCATCCCCGGGCGTCTTCCAATCCCGTGAAATGACAGCGCCGGCCCCAGAAGAGACGAAACCCACCAAGGCCAGACAAGCTAGTGCCAATGCCCTGCAAACGCTCATCGCTGGAGGCCTTACAGTTGGAATGAAGCCGCGGCCCGAAGCGGATCGGCCACAGGCGCCAGTATAGCCGGCCTACTCGCAGTTTTCGCGCAAGCCGCCCTCCAAATCGCGAGGCGATTCGGCGCTGTGCCTACTCCCTGATGGGCCTTCGGCGCCACCCTACCGCGGCTCACGACTTCGACTTGCCGGGCTGGAAGCGGCCCTCGATACAGTCGAGCAGTTGCTCCAGATGCGGCTCGGCGACGCGGTAGTAGACGCGGCGGCCTTCGCGCTCGCTCGTGAAGAAGCCGCAGCGCTGCATCAGGCGCAGGTGCTCCGAGGCGACGTTCTCCAGCACGCCACAGTCGGCGGCGAGCTCACCGACCGTGTAGCGGTCGTGCAGCAGGAGCTGCGCCAAGCGGATGCGGGTCGGGTGGGCGAGCGTCCGCAGGCAGTCGGCCGCCTGACTGAGCGCGTCGATGTCGATTGGCTTCAGCGGACGGCCCGCGGCCCGCTCGCGCGGTTTCGTAGCGTTTTTTGAGCTCTTCGCCGTCGCCATGATAAAGCCGTCGTTGCCATCAATGCCCCTTCCTCCGCCGGAGGAGCGAACGTCTCCAATATATCGTCCGGTGACGAGGTGACAACGATTGGGGCCCTGCAACTGCAGGGGGCGCCTGCCGAGTTTCGGCCCCCCGGAGACGATCGGGGCGTCGATCCGTCGTGAATCGCCCATCGGAGAAGCCGTACAGCTCACGACGCGAGTCGTGGCGTCGCCGACGTCGAGGCGGCTCCCGTGGCGAGAGGGAATTGAGGGGGGGAGCGTCACTTCTTGGCGGCGATCTCTCCCATCAAGTCCACCTGCAGTTGCTGGATCTCTAGCAAGCGCTGCCACTGGTGCGTCAGCAATAGGTCAAGCTTGGCGTGGAGCTGGCGGATTTCTACCTCGGCCTTTAGGTTGATCCGGAAGTCGTGCTCGGCGCGGGCCCGGTCCTTCGCCTCTTGACGGTTCTGGCTCATCATGATGACGGGCGCCTGGATCGCCGCGATGCACGAGAGCACGAGGTTCAGCAGAATAAACGGGAAAGGATCGAACGGCCGGGCGGTCACTAGCGTGGTGTTGCTGACGATCCAGGCGACGAGCACCGCTCCGAAGAGACCGATGAACGTCCAGCTCCCACCAAAGGAAGCGAGACGGTCGGAGAGTTTCTCGCCATACGTCGCTTTGCCAGCGAGCTCTTCTTCAACATTCTCGGCAAGCAGTTCTTCGTCCTGAAGGCTGTGAACGACGTCCTGCTCAAGCTGTGACAGCTCGCCACGCTCTGACTGGAGCATCTCCTCGACATGCAGGGCGCGGTAGCGATTCAGATCGGCGAGGCAAACGTACCCAGACGGACTCCATTCGGGGTGTTGTCGCTTGATGAGCTCCAGTACCGAGTTGCGCACCAAGTCGCTGGGCAAGACCTGCGATGCGGGCTTCTGCTGATGGCAGATCTGGCACTCGATTAGGGGGTTGCGCGTCATCAGAGTTGATGCCAGGGGTTGAGCCAAGAAAAAAGCCACGGCGGCGGGTTGGGTCCCGTCGCCGTGGCGATCTCAATAGAGCTCAGTCTTTATAGCCGAACGGTCACCCCTCGACGACCACGAATCGCGAGCCGACGTCGGTCTGCACAAGGAGCAGGACGCCCTTGTCCTTGTCGGCGCCTTGCAAGGCTTCCGCGGCCTGGGCGGCGTCGGCCACGTCCTGGCGGTTCACCTGACGGATCACCATACCCGGCGCCAGGCCCGCTTGGGCCGCGGGGCTGCCCTCCTCAACCCCCGTGACGATCACGCCGGTGGTCTCTTCCACGCCCAGTCGCTCGGCGATCTCTGGCGAGAGGTCTTGAAGCGTCATCCCGAGCGAGGACGACGTGTCCTCTTTCTCAAGCGACTCACTCGACTCGCCACCACCCCGCACGCCAAACGTGTCCGGCTGGGCCTCCGGCGAGAACGCGAGCGTCAGCGACTTGCCGTCCCGCACAACCACCATGGGATGCGATTTGCCGAGCGGGGTCTGCTCGACGAGCAGTTGAAGCTCTTGCGCGGAGCTCACGTTGACGCCGTCGAGCGTCGTGATGACGTCGCCCGAGCGGAGCCCCATCTTGGCGGCCGGCGTGCCGGGCATCACCTGCGTCACCACCACTCCGTCACGCGGCTGCACGCCGAACTGCGACGCGATCTCTTGGGTCACGGGCTGGATGCCGACACCCAGATAGGCCCGGTGCACAACGCCGTCGCTCAGCAGTTGCTGGCTGACCCACTTGGCGAGATTTGCCGGCACCGCAAAGCCGACGCCGTTGTTGCCCCCCGAACGTGAGGAGATGGCCGTGTTGATGCCGACAATCTTCCCGTCGAGATCGACAAGCGGGCCGCCGCTGTTGCCCGGGTTGATGGCGGCGTCGGTCTGGATGAAGCTCTCGCGCTGGGCGATGCCGATCCCACGATGGGTGGCGCTGACGATGCCGGCGGTCACCGTGCCCTCCAGGCCGAAGGGCTGGCCGAGCGCCAAGACCCAGTCACCGATTTGCACCTGATCGCTGTCCGCGAGAGTCGCCGCGGTGAGCCCCCTCGCCCCCTCGATGCGGACGATCGCCAAGTCGGTCTTCGGGTCGGTAACGACCGAAGTCGCTTTAAACTCCCGGCCATCCTGCAGGCGGACCGTGACGTCGCCGCCCCCTTCGACCACGTGGTTGTTGGTGAGGATCACGCCAGACTCGTCGATGATGACGCCCGAGCCGATGCCCATCGCGCCGCTATTGGGCAAGGCGTGGAACCGGCCGGAACCGCGCCCCTCGGGCAGGTTCTTGAAGAGCTCGCCAAAGGGAGTCCCTTCGAACGGATTGTTGCCGCCAAAGCGGTCGCCAAGGTTGGGCACGCCCGGCGCGTTCTGCTGGGCCAGCTTGGGTTGGTTTTCGATCGCGACCACCGCCGGCATCACGCGCTCGCTGGCGGAACGAAACGCGCTGGAGAGACTCTTGGCGGCCGCCACATCAGCGCCTGTGGCAGCGTCATTCGACGTAGCGCCACTCGAGGTAGTGGTGGGGGCAGGCGTGGGGGACACGGCGCCCGCCGACGCGAACACCACCATGCTGAGCAGCGCGGCGGCGGCCGCGAAACGACGGAGGGGTTTGGGTGATTGAGTTGGCATGAACGAACTCTCTGATTCCATAGGAAGGAGGGCCCCGTTCGCGAGGGCGACGGGGTAACGAGTGAAAGGATCAGCACGACGGCGCGCTACCGCGGGGCAGCGCTAGCCTGAGGTAGCGCTAGCTTGGGCAGTTACCTGTAGAGGCCTACTAGGGAAGGCGAGTGATGCGTCGATCTCGTCGCACCCGACGCCGGTCGGTCTGCGGTGCGGAGGCGTTATCGCCCCGGTGCGGCTGCCCCTCGGGTCTTCAAGACGCGCCTTCTATATCGCACGAACTGCGCCGTTGGTTCGGCCCGACCGGCAAAATCATTCGCAGACCGGCGCCCAGCAACCGCTATCGACCGCCCCGCCGTGGGTCGGGGTGGGAGAGTTCCGCAGCGAACTGGGGTGGCCGACCGAGAGGGGGGGACCGGGGATCGCGCTAGAGGGACCGCTAAGAAAGCAGGCGCCATCGGCTACGGCGCGCCGTCACGCGTTGCGGCGGCCCTGGCGGCGTCTTTCGCTGATCTGCTTGAAGACCGCGCGCGGTTCGACCGGCTCGTCACTGTGCATTACGAAGTTGTAAAGATCGTCGGGCAGGACACGCACGACGGTCGTCGGGCCGTGGACCCCCGCGTGCCATTTCTCACGCATCCCGCGCGTCGCGCGGCGCCTCTCGATCTGCCTCAGCTCCTGCGAGGTAAACCCCTGCGATTTCATCATCTGGGGGTGACCGGGCGTCTCCCAGCCGGACGCCGTGGAGGGGCGAGTCACATCGGGCCGGCCGGTGAGGTCGGACTTGTAGGCGCCGACATCGACCCCAATTACGGCCCCGCGGAGTAGGTTCCAAAACGCCGTAATTCTCTCATCCCGGCTGGGACATAAATCGGGTGACGGCCACCCCAGTCGGCCTTCTTGCTCTGGTTCGGCGGCGACTGACCGGTGGTCACGCCGCCCTGGCGTCAAGAACGGCGCCAATCCAAGCACTGCTGATGGCGTTCTACGGCGCCATGCCGATTATCCTAGGCTACTCGCGGGGCGCCACTACCGCCGACGTTTCGACGAGCACCGAGAGCTCTGCCGCCGACGCCAGCCCTTCGTTCTTAGCGGTTTGCAATGCCGTAACCCGGCAGAAGCGTGCTTTTACGGGGGACGTCGGGCGGACGGTTTGTTGCTGGCGACTGTTGACGGCGTTGTCGAACGACGCGTCGTCAGCCAGGGACTGCCATTGCTCGCCGTCGCGGCTGATCTCAATCTTTGCCCTCAGGATGATCCCGCCTTCCCACTGGTCTTGACGTGGGGTGTAGACGAAGGCCGATATCGGCACGATTTCGCCCAAGTCGATCGTAAGGTGGTGCGGCGCTGGGTCTTTGCCGTCGCGGTACCGTGTGTGCCAGAAGGTCTGAGGGTCGTCATCGATCGCACGGGCGGCTCGACCTTCGACGGGGTCTTCGGAGCTGCAGTCAACAACGCGCCACTTGCCTTTAGCGAGGCCAAACTCAGCCCGCGCAATTGCCTCTTCGTTGTCGAAGATGGATTCTTCGCTCCGCTGCGTGAACGCCCTCGCAATGACCGTGCCGCCCCGAGCTATCGGAAAAGGGGATTCGTATCGTGGAGAGCTCTTCGTCGGCGTCGATCCATCAACCGTGTAACGAATCGTCGCGCCGCTCGGCGAGTGGATGCTTACCAACCCTTCGAGGTCACGGCGGATTGTCGGTGGCGTGAGGATCACAGGCTCCAAAAAGAGACCTAGCTCCGCAATCGTCGGACGCAGGCGGAACTTGGTCAGCCGAACACGCAGTTGGGAGAGTTGAGTTTCTGGGAAAGTAAGGAGACGCTTGTGCCCGATGACCGTGCTGCTGGCGAGGCCGCGCCATTCTCCGTCGGCGAATGCCTCGACCTCAAACGCTTCCACGCGTTGACCCGAGGCAAGGTGCTCTTGCAGCATCAGGCAGTTCGCCGTGACGGGGCTAGGGAGCTTCGCGGTGATGGTGAGCGACTTGGCGTTCTCTGCTGTCGTCACGAAGGTGTTGGGATCGCCATCCAGCACCGAGGCGACGTCACCGATGGTTTTGCCTCCATCGACCTCGACGTCGAGCTCTGCGTCAGCAACGAGATTGGTCGAGTAGGCGGCGCTGAGATATTGGCCAAACTCCGCCAAGCGAGCGACGTCGTTCTCATGAAATAGGCCGCGCTGGTCGGGGGGGATGTTCAGCAAGAACTGGCCGTTGCCGCCTACCGAGCCGCGATAAACGTTCAGCAGGTCGGCCAGCGACCGGACGCGCTCGTCCTCGCTCGCATGGTAGAACCAACCCGGACGGATCGACGTGTTCACTTGGGCCGGATACCAAACCAACACGCGCCGTTCTTGCCGCGCGTTCATCAACGCGTCGCGCCCGCCGAGGTCCTCGCCGTAGATGTCGTAGGTGAACCCGGCGAGCGATTTGTCGGAGTTCTCCCAGGTCGCAGGCTCGCCGGGTATCGGGATGACGCTCCACTCACTCGGCCGTGTCGATCCCGCCTCGTTACCGCACCAGCGGACGTCGGGCCCACGAACGGAGATCGTCGCGTCCGGAGCGAGCTCGCGGATCAGCCGCCAGTACGCGCGCCAGTCGTATTCCTGCCGCTTACCGTTGGGGCCTTCGGCGCAGGCGCCGTCGAACCAGACCTCTTGGACGCCCGGGTAGGTGGTTAAAACTTCGCGGAGTTGATTGAGAAAGTACGCGTTGTACTTGGGTGAGTCGCCGTAGCTGGGCTCGTGACGATCCCACGGTGAAATATAGATGCCGTAGTGGAGGCCTTCGGCGCGACAGGCGTCGATGAACTCGCCGACGACGTCCCCCTTGCCGTCACGCCAGGGACAGTTGCGTACGCAGTGGTCGGTGTAGCGGGTGGGCCAGAGGCAAAAGCCGTCGTGGTGCTTGGCGGTCAAGATCATCCGTGTGATGCCGGCCGCCTTCGCCGCCCGCGCCCATTGACGGCAGTCGAGTTCCGTCGGGCTGAACGTGCGAGGGTCTTCCGTGCCGTCGCCCCATTCCCGATCGGTGAACGTGTTCATCCCAAAGTGGACGAACGCCGAGACCTCGTCGCGCTGCCAAGCGATCTGTCGGCTGGAGGGGCGAACACTGGCGGCCTTGGCGATGACGTCCTCTGCCGAGTCGCCGGGCGATAGCGAGACGTTTTCCGCCGGCTCCGCTACGACGCACACGGAGACCGCCAGCAAGCTCAACCACCCGTAGCGCGTTGCCGTCATCAACCGGGTCCGACGAAGGAATTAGAACGAAGGACAAGCACGCACCACACTAGACCTTCGGAATCTCAAAGCCTGCGCGGGGCTTACGGCTCATCATCGCGGCGGCTTGTTCGTCACCCGTGATCCGTTCGCTGACGGGGTCCCACGCGATCGTGCGGCCAAGCCGCGCAGCGATCGCCGACAGGTGGCACACGTTCATCGTCTGGAGGTGGGAGTAAACGTCGGAGACGGGCAGACCGCCTTCGCGGACGCAGCGGAAGAAGTTGTCTTTATGCCCTTCGTAGGGTTTGTTGTTGTAGAGCTCGCGGAGCTGATCGTCGCCGAATCGATCGGAGTCCCAGTTCTCTTCGATCGGCGTTCCCGAAATCTTCCCACGATTGACGAAGAGGCGTCCCTTCTCGCCCTCGAAGAGGATGCCGTTGTCGCCCCGACTGGTGACGTGGAGCTCCAGGCCATCGTGGAACTTGCTGATCACGTTGAAGTCGTCAGCCGTGTTGTAGGAGTTGTCTTCGGTGGGGAACCCGTCCTTCATGGCGACGGGGTGGTGCGCGTCGGCCCCATCGACCTCGACGGGCCCGGTCCCCTCTTTATCGAGCCCCAGCGCCCACAACGCGATATCGACGTGGTGGGCGCCCCAGTCGGTGAACTTGCCGCCGGAGTACTCGTACCACCAGCGGAACTCGTAATGGCACCGCCGCGTCATGTAGTCCACCAGCGGCGCCTGACCGAGCCACATGTACCAGTCGAGCTGCTCGGGCGGGACTTCGGGCTTGAACGGGCCGCCCGTCGGGCTGCCGTTGATTCCGGCGGTGACTTTCGTGACGCGGCCCAGCATCCCTTGTTGCACGAGATTGACCGCGCGGAGGAAGCGGTCACGGTCACTCCGCTGCTGGGTTCCGACAACGAAGACTTGATCGGGATGCGCTTGGCACGCGGCGCGGATCAGTTGATTCTCTTCGAGCGTCAGCGTCAGCGGCTTCTGGCAGAAGACGTGCTTCCCCGCCAGCAATGCCTCGACTGCGATCTTCACATGCCAGTGGTCGGGCGTCACGATGCTGACGACGTCAATATCGGAGCGATCCAGGACGCGGCGGTAGTCTTCGTAGCTGTCGGCGCGGCCTTTGCCGATCTTGTCGTCGTGCTTCGCCCGCAGGCAGTGGTGCGAATCGACGTCGCACACCGCCACGATGTCGCCGAAGTTAGCGTGGTCCGTCGCGTCGCCCGTCCCCATGCTGCCCAAACCGATGCAGCCGATCCGGGGTCGGTCATTCTTGGCCTGGTTGGCAAAGGCGGGCTGGCTCCAGGCGAAGTAGGGCGCCGCCATGAGGGCGCCAGCGGCGCCCAGAAAGCCACGACGGGTTGCTGTCAGCGGTTGTTGGCTCGGGTGCATGTTCGTCTTGATTGGTGTGGTCTATAGGTGGGCTTGGGGTTCATCGATCTTGCTCAGTAAGATAGATGATCGTCAAGGCTGCCGAGACGACCGGGCAGAAAGTCGCCACAATAAACAGGTGAATGCGCCGACAATGCTTGCCGGCTCCGGTGTTGGGGCGCCGGGGCTCGTCTCCGATGAGCCGTAGTGGAGGGCCCACAGATCGTAGTCGTCTGTGTCAACCATGTTGTCTTCGTTGGCGTCGGCCGGCAGGTTGCCGGTCTGACCGACGGAGTGTCGCCAGATCGTGTAGTCGGCGGCGTCGACCTTCCCATCGCGATTGAAATCGCCGACCAGCCCGTCCGAGATCAGCACCAATGTGCTAACGCTGTAGGCCGGCATCGTGTACTGGAAGGCGTTTAGCCGATCGAGCTCGATATTCGCCATGGCTTGCGGAACCGCGCCGGCGCTGGTGAGTTGGTAAACTTCGGCATGGTCGAAGATGCGGTTGTGCGTGACGGCGACGCCCGTGGTGATCGCGCTACTCGTCCGGTTGATGGCGATCACCACCATGCGGTTGGGGTCCTCGGAATCGACGCTTGCATAAATCGCTGACTTGGCGATGTCAGAGGTGTCGGCATCGACGGAAAAGTCGCCAAAAGCTCCGCCCTGGCCATCGTAGTCGAGGTACATCGCGAACGCCGCGTCGAGGTAGCTGCCCTCTCCCCAGACATTCGCGGCAAAGAGGCCTTCACGCCCGAAAATCCCCAGGGCGTCGGCCTCCGCAATGGCGCCGGAGATGTGGTTGTTGCCGCCATAATTGTACTCGGTAATGGCGATCTTCGTGCCGGGGTTGAAGTCGTCGATGTCGCGTTGGACGCGGGGCAGCAACTGAATCGGCCCGTTGTTTCCCGGCGAGCCCGACCAAGTGCCCCATTGGCTGATCCAGCTGTCCTCGGCGTACGTTGGGTCCCAGAGGGACCGCGTGGCTTGGACGCGCGCCGCCACTGCCGCCGGCGTGGCGATATCGCCGGTAATGCGTTGTCCGTCCGCGTAGACTTCGGTGTACCAATGCAGGTCGAGAACATCCATCAGCTTGCGGCCTTGGGCCACTTCCGCCGTATGAACCTGCTGCAAGAGCCACTCGTAGTAATGCATTTCACCCGGCTGATCGCCGCCGGGGTGAGAGGGGCTGGTGACCGCGTCGGGCGCGCCCGACAGGTTGGTGAAGTCGCCCCAGCCGTAGCCAACGCCACCGAACACGATCGCGTCGGGATTCACGTCCTTGATGGCGCCGGCGTTGGCGATCGTCTTATCACGCAGTTCGGCAAAGGTGGGGTTGAACGGATGAATCGTTGGATGGGTGCGACCACCCGGACTGGGTGATACCCCTGGGACGGGTGGGTACTCCCACGGCCGCGGCTGCGACCCCGACTGCCAACCCGCGGGCAGGGCCTCTCCCCACAAGCCGATTTCGTTGTCGAGACTGTAGAAGACGGGTTGATCGCCTGTCTTGTACGTCTCCACCCAGTTGGCGAGCTCGTCCGTGAAGACGTAGCCGTCCGTCTTGTCGGGGCTCGTCGAGAGCGAAGACCCCGGGTAGATCGTCGATTTTTTCGGGACGACCTGCTTCCAACGTGGCGAGGGGGCGATCTCCGTCTCATCGACGGTGCCGTTGCCATCGGCGGCGACGTACCCGGCCATCGGCACCGTCACGAGCACGGCCTTGCCACCAGGCGCCGCTTCCTGGATCGCGCTTCGAAACGCTGCGCCGGGCGGATCGTTAGGTCCGCTCGCCATGCCGTAGTCACTGTGGTGGTACCAGTCGGCGCCGGCGTTGGAGGCGTTGTTCTCCCAGTTGTAGCCCGTCAGCCGATTGCCGCCGATACGGTTGAGTTGCGCGTTCTCGATTGAGTTGAAGTTGGTCCCATAGATCCACGGCGAGATCGATCGCACGTTCTGCCCTGAATGAATGGCGAATTGAACCGTTCCGCCGCCGGGGCTGTCGGGCGCGATCGCCAAGGACCGCGAGCTGGTAATCGCCAATCCGGTAAAGACAATCGCCGTAGCGATCTTATGCGACCGCTTCGCTAGATCAATCCGCATCTTTCAACCTGTATTTTTTGCTTTCCAGTGTAGCGTCTCAAGCTCCCCAGCGACGCAGTAAGAGCGAACGGCTGGCCGTGCGCTTTAGCGATCAGTTCACCCCTTCCAGCGATGTCGTCTCGTTGAGCGATGGGCCGTTTCGGGTTCCCAGGCTGTTCATGACGTACAGATCGATATCGTAGTTGATAGAACGCACCGATCCATCGGCGAAGGCCCCGTTGAGCACGCTGGCGTGGGCCGAGCCGAACATATAAGCCTGATTGTCCCCGCCCGAGGAAGCGGAATTGACCAATAGCGCCGGGAACTCGCTGTCGGGGGTTGGCGGCGTGCAGGTGAGACGCACCGTATCGGGGTCCCACCCGTCGAGCCAGCCGCGGTCGTCCGAGGGCCCGCCGCCGCCGTAGCCGCTCTGATCGATCCACTTCTCGCCAACCATCAGCGTCTTGGATGTCCCGTCGGTGACCTGGGCGATGCGGATCGGTGACGGGACCTTCTGGGCGAAGACGCCGGGGACGGCGAAGCGGACGTCGTTCGCAGCCGGCCGCGGATTGAGCCGCCACGACGACCGCACGATGACGCCGTCGTAGACGCCGCCATCGGGAGGGGAGCCGCCGCTATAGCCACCCGCCCGCGTCGCCCAAAACACCGTGTGCATCCGCTGGTAGATGCCGCCATCACGTGCCGCGTCGACCTGCGTGGGGAGCGTCGCGCTGAGCTGCGTGCCCGGCTGCGCCGACGCGTAGTCCATCAGGTACGCCGGCCCGTAGAACTGGCTCTCGTAGAGCGTCGGCGGCCGTCGCGACGGGCAGTTGAAGAGCGGGATCGGCGAGGCCTGCAATTGCAGCGTGTCGGACTGGCCTTGGACCACTCCCTCCTCGATGAACGGCAGGATCTGATACGCCCAACTCATCCCCTGTTTGTCCGCCCCGTACGGCGATCCGGCAGAGGCCATGTACCACTCGGCCCGTTCCCCGAAGCTGGCGCCGGCGGTTGGAAAGACGCTCAACGAGCTGAGGTGGTTATGAACCGCCAAGCCAATGTTCTTAAGGTTGTTCTTGCACTGCGTACGCCGAGCCGCCTCGCGTGCGGCTTGCACGGCCGGCAGCAACAGGGCGACCAGGATGCCGATGATGGCGATCACCACCAACAACTCGACGAGGGTGAAACCGCGTCTCATGCAAAACTCCGTTTGCCGTGGGCGAACAAGCTTCGGCGCCCGTGGGGCGCACGTCGCCTCGGAACCAAAATGCGCCCCTTAGCGTGCGCGACGTCGACGGCCAGCATCCAATGCCGCACAAGCGGCGATGAGTGTCAGCGAAACGCCAACGGGTTCAGGCACGATTGCGGCGTTCACCAGCTGTCCAGCGACGGAGCCGTAGTTGGCGACCCAGAAGTCGTAGTCCTCGCTGGTGACCTCGCCCGGCGTGACGCCTTCGCCCTCGTTCGGCAGCGTCACGACCTGACCGAGATTGTCCCGCCAGACGGTGTAGTCCGCGGCGTCGACAACTCCGTCGGAGTTGTAGTCGCCGCTTACGGCGGGTAGTTCGCTGTACTCGATGACGATGTTGTCGATCGTGAGCGAGTTGACGCCGAACTGGTACTCACCGCCGCCGCCAAAGAAGCCAATGATCCAGGTGCCGGTGTTGTCGAACCGCGGGATATCGCCCGTGACCTCGGTCGTCGGCGACGATCCCGAGTTCAGGCGGAACGAGTTGGAAGTAAATCCGCCCGGATTTCCGTCGTTATCAAGAATGGGGAAGCTCGACTTCCACGTGTTGGCGCCGTCGAGCAGGTCGCCGTCAGCATTCGCGTCGACGCCGTAGATCGCCTCGTAGTCGGGGTCATAGAACGTGAATTCCGCGGCGCCGGCGACATCGCCGAGCGCGCCCGTCGCTCGCACGTCGACGTTATAAACCCAGTTGGCGGGGTTGTTGCCCCCTTCAAAGACGCCTGCGGCGGGATACTCCGGGCCCGAATAGAGCGCGGCGCCCGCTCCGCCGAACCAGTACCAGTCGGTCGTTGTGGTCGTGTCGAAGGAGATCTTCCACGCCTGCTGGAACTCGCCGAGACCGTCCTCCGAGATTTCCGTCGGAAACGTGGGATTGAACGGATCGGTTCCGCCGCCGACGCCACCTCCCAACCACCACAGAAACGAGGGCTGGCCGGGGCCGGGGAACTCTCCCTCAAAATCTTCCGAGTAGGCGATCTGGGCTTGGGCAAAAAGCGGCGCGATCCCCAAGAGCAACGCAGACAGAATGAAGCGGCGAATCATAGCGAGGCGCCCGTGTTTTGGAGGAGTGATGGAGACTTGGAGGAGTGATTTGACAGCGAAAAGACGCCAGCCAGCGTTCCCGGTAGCGTGAGGACCGCCACCCCGCGGTCCTCAGCGCCACCGGTGAGTTCTCTACGAGACGACGCCGGCCGACCATCGACCGCCCCAGAGGCGACAAGGCGCCGGCACGGGTTGTTGAGTTTGAGTCCGTCCCGTCGGGAGACATACCGATTTTTTCCGGAGAGTCGGCGCCGTGACCGGCAGACCCCCTCGGCTGAGTGGAAGTGATAAGAAATTGAAGAGACGGCAGTGACTTGATTAAGCGGCTGGGAGGCAAATCTCTCGCAGATTCTCAGTTTCTCCGTGAGATTCCGCCGTCTCCCGCTAAATCATGACGCCATAAGCTAGTTGCCCGTCTCGTTCGAACCCTCGTCGTCTACCGATCGATGGCCATGCGATAAAGTTGGTCCCGTCTGCGGACGCATCCCTGACGGTTGACAGCCTCTGGCGGCTCTTCGGACCCTGCCGTCCTTAGGCCCCGTCAGCTCCGGTTTGGATGACTTTTGAACGAAAACGGCGGAGCGAGTTATGGCGGACCCGGAACCAGACACAGCGACCGACCGGGCTGGGCCATCCAACGAGACTGGGCTATCCAACGAGACTGGGCCATCCGACCGAACTGGCCAATTCGTGCAGCTATTGACGACGCACCAGCCGCAGATCTACGCCTACATCGCCTCGGCGCTGTTCGGCGACTCGGCCGCATCCGATGTTCTCCAAGACACCAACTTGTCCCTCTGGGCTCAGATGGATCGCTACGATTTCAGCAGGCCCTTCCTCCCCTGGGCCTTCGGCTTTGCACGACAACAGGTGATGGCGTACCGCAAGAAATGCAGCCGGTCGCGGCTGCTCTTCTGTGACGAGTCCATAAACCTGCTAACCGATCACTTCCTCGAGTCGTCTGCCCACTCGGACACCCGTCTGGCGGCGCTCGAGAAATGCCTCAAGCGACTGAGCCCGCCTCAAGCGGAGCTGATCCACGATCGCTATTCGGCGAAGACACCGGTGCAATTGATCGCGCGCCGACTAGAAGTTCCGGCGCACTCGGTCTCGTCGCGGCTGCACCGCCTCCGCAAGATTCTTGTCACTTGCGTGCAACAGACAATCGCTAGCGAGGCGCATTGATGGACGCCCCGATGCGTGAATTCCAACGCCTCACCCGACTGGTGCTCGACGACCTCGCAACCGAGAGCGAACAGGTCGAGCTGACGCGGCTTTCGGCGGCGCAACCTGAGTTGGTAAAGGCGGTTGTCGAGGAACTGGCGATCGACGGCCTGCTGAAATGGCGTAGCGGCAGCCTCTCGGTCTCGGCGCCAATCTCAGAGGTCCCAAACTCTGAAGTCCCAAGCTCAGAGATTTCTACGCCCATTCCTACTCCCGTATGCCGCGAACGGGTTGCCTCGCTGGCGCCTCGGTCGATTCCCTGGGGCGTGGGCGTTCTGGCGGCGACGATTCTGCTCGCCCTGGGCTATGGCGTTTGGTCCCCGGTAGGCAAGTGGGCAGATCGCACCGCGGTCGCCGACATCGTTGAGCAAGACGGGGTAGTGTGGGAGCAGGGCGCGAGTGCGCTTCTCGCCAGCGGCGCTGTTCGGCCGGGCCGTTTGGCGTCCACCCGCGGCGATTACACGCTTCAGTTCCGCGACGGTCCCACCGTCCGAGTCCAAGGGAGCTCGTCTCTCGAGATCAAGTCGAAGATGCTGGTGCGTCTCGACCATGGCACGGCGACTGCCAAGGTCCCGGAGAACAGCGTCGGTTTTACGATCCAGTCCGCTCTGGTGGATGTCGTCGATCAAGGGACCGAGTTCGGGATATCGGTCGGTGACGGGCGCGCGGATGTCGTTGTCTTTGACGGCGAAGTCGATGTGAAACCCAACCACGGCAAGTCGCCGAGTGGGAGGAGACTCACGGAGGGTCAAGCCGTGGGCGTGGGCCAAGCCGGCGACCTCGATCGACTAACGGACGTGCGACGCGACCTCGACGGTCGATGGTGGCGAGGCGACCGCCCCGGCAACGACGGCAGCGTCATCAAGAGCGTCTCCGACAACATCGGCGGCAGCACCGACGTCTATATGTGCTACCAAACCACCCGCCACGGGTTGAGAGACGACGCCCTCGCCTATAGCGACAACCCCCACCATCAATGGAACGGGCTTACCCAGGACGGGCTCCCCGATTTTCTCAGGGGCGCCGACTACATCCGCACGTTCAATCACTACCGGTACATGACGTACTTCGAGATGTCCGTCGAGATCGCTCGGCCGGCGAACGTGTACGTCTTGGCCGACAATCGGGTGCCGCCTCCTCACTGGCTGACCGAGGGATTCGAAGACACCGGGGTCGATATCGGGCTCGATGAAGGCCCCTGGCTCGACGCCATTCCTGAGGAGTACCGTAAGCTCGACGTGAACACCACCGCCGTCGGGGGTGGCAACAGTATCGACAATGTCTTCAGCGTTTGGCGCCGCGAGTGCCACGAGGGCCAGACCATCCACCTCGGAAGCGCCGGCGAACACGGCGGCGAAGGCGGACAAGGTCGTTCGATGTACGGCGTCGCCGCGACGCCACAAGGACGTGACGACTCCGCCATGACTCAGGGAAGTGCATCGCAGGGGCCGAAACGTCCCTAAGGTCGTCCCTTTCGCTGCGGCGCGAGGGCCCTTTTGAAGTCGATCGGCTGCTCGAAGACATCGACGCCGACACGTACAAAACCAAATCGACCGAGCTACGCGATCAGGTGGGCCGACTCAACATGGATCTCGAAGCGACCGACCGCGGGCGCGCTGAGATGGGCGAGATCGCCCTCCAGGCGTTTGAACTCTCGCAAGTTCTTCTCGAGAAGTGGCTTACGGCCAATTACCGAGCAAGCGTCGTCTGCTCGAAATCATCGGTTTGAACTACCGACTCGAAGACGTAAGTATCGTCCCAGAATGGAGAAAGCCCTTCGACCCGAAGTTCCAACAGCAGGAGCGGCGCCGAAGGCCCTCTATCGGAAGAGAGTCGAAGTAACGGGACGCAGGTTGAACGGTTCCAGGCCGGGGTCCAGGAGAGCCTGCGCGGGCTGTTTGCGGGGCTCGTGTGTCGATAGACGTAGGGGGAGAACGCAGCTCAGCGCACCATGCTTCGAAAAGCGAAATGCGCGCGCTGATCATTGAGGCGAAAAACCCAAGCAGTCAAGCGAAGTCGCGGAAATCTCGTTAAAGATGCTTGTGGGCCTCGGAATGGGCGGGTACGGTCGACGGGGCCAGAAAAATCGGCACATTTGCGATGCGCGGGCCAGATTCGTCACCTCAGCGTGACAGAAGCCGTAAGAGTCTGCCTAAAATGGGGTTGCTGACCCAGGGCCAGCGCCCATTAAGTCGTTTGCAGGGCAAGTACTTGGGCGAGGAAGTCGACGTTCCAGCCGGCGATTCGTTGCTTGCTCTTGAGGCTATGCTTGGACGGATGCTGCTTGAGCAGGCCAATTGCTAGCCGCCTC